>JAIQGG010000003.1 GCA_020072785.1 Terriglobia bacterium
GGCGTCCCCGTTCAGCGCCCCCAGCGCCGACCCGCGCACCACCGGAATCTTGTCCCCCGGAAACTGGTAGCTCTTCAGCAGCTCGCGCACTTCCAGCTCCACCAGCTCCAGCAGCTCCGGATCCTCCACCATGTCGCACTTGTTCAGAAACACCACGATCGCCGGCACCCCCACCTGCCGCGCCAGCAAGATGTGTTCCCGCGTCTGCGGCATCGGCCCGTCCGTCGCCGCCACCACCAGAATCGCCCCGTCCATCTGCGCCGCGCCCGTGATCATGTTCTTGATGTAGTCCGCGTGCCCCGGACAATCAATGTGCGCGTAGTGCCGGTTCGCCGTCTCGTACTCCACGTGCGACACCGCAATGGTGATCCCGCGCTCCCGCTCTTCCGGCGCGTTGTCGATCGAATCGAACGCCCGGAACTGCACCTTCGGGTTGTGCTTGCTCAGCACCTTGGTGATCGCCGCCGTCAGCGTCGTCTTGCCGTGATCAATGTGCCCGATCGTCCCTATGTTCACGTGCGGCTTGCTGCGCTCGAATTTCTCCTTGGCCATGTTCTTGTATCCTCTGCTTCTGTCTTCGTTCCGCGCGTTCCGCGCAATTTCTGGAGCGGGGGACGGGATTTGAACCCGCAACCATCGCCTTGGAAGAGCGAGACTCTACCGTTGAGTTACCCCCGCCCGGTTGCTCCCGAAATCCGCCGCTACCCCGCACCTGCAATTTCTGGAGCCTGGGACCGGGATTGAACCGGTGACCTCGTCCTTACCAAGGACGCGCTCTACCAACTGAGCTACCCAGGCCGAACTCAGCGCATCCTCCGTTGACCGCTTCGCGGTCACAAAGTTCAAAGAAACGCTTTCCGCTGCGGCGCACAATCGCCTATCGGCCTTGCGCCTCGTCTTGCACCCGCATCCGAAGATCACTTCGAGCGATTGCCCTGCGGTTTCTTGCGCTCAACGAAACCATGGTGGACGGGGGAGGATTCGAACCTCCGTAGCCCGCAAGGAGCGGCAGATTTACAGTCTGCTGGTTTTAGCCACTCACCCACCCGTCCCGCGAATACTGCATCCGTCGCCGGCTCGCGTTGACCGCTTCGCGATCAAGCGAACAAACGTTTGCCACCTGGCGCCGCGTCTGCAAGGGACGCGAAGGAACGCAAAAACGGACTCGTGTCAAAAGACACCAGCCCGTCCATTTGTCCTGCGAGGTTTCGCTCCGCCTCACTCCCCTACGTAATTCATGGCTGAGCTGGCGGAGGGAATCGAACCCCCGACCCTCTGATTACAAATCAGATGCTCTACCAGCTGAGCTACGCCAGCACTGCTCAAACCACGCAAGATTACCAGAGAAGGCATAAAGATTGCAAGGACCCTCTGCGGCTTTCAAAGCACGTTAAAGACCAGCCTTGTGGATATCTTGCGGAAAGCTTTGGCTTCAGCAATACTCAACCTAAACAGTCTACCATAATCCAGTATCTCCTCGAGCTTCGGCTCATCGGCCGCCAGGGGGGCCGCCGGGAGGAAGTCCCTGCAGGCCGCGTCGCGCATTTTCATCTCGCGCCAGCCGTCGCGGAATGTAAGAATGGCGCTTCCGCAAATCACACGGAAGCCCTGGGGTGGAACACGCTATGCGGCTCGGCGGAAAAATCGCGATCACGGCCGGCGCCGCCGCACTCGCCCTCGCTGGATACTGGTTCTACCGGCAATCCGCGACCAACCGCGTGGAGCCCCCCGTGGAGCTGGTCCGTACCCTGCCGCCCGACGCTAGCACACTCATCTATATCGATCTCGCGGCCCTGCGCCAGTCTCCCCTGCTGGCCAGCCTGCGCGCCCTGGCGCCCAATCCGCAGGCCGACGCCGACTACGCGGAGTTCGTGCGCGAGACCGGCTTCGACTACGAACGGGATCTCGACCGCGCCGCCATCGCTACCGTAATGCGCGGCGGAACACGCATCCTCTTTGCCGTGGCCGACGGGCGTTTCGACGCCCGCAAAATCGTCGCCCAGGCGCTGCGCACCGGCACGCGCGAAACGCGCGGCGGCCGCGAAGTCTTCACCGCGCCAATCAGCGGCAGCGCGCGGAAGATCACCTTCGCCTTCCTGAAAAAAGACCGCATCGTCCTGACCGACGGCGGCGATCTTAGCCCGTTCTTTTCCGCGCTGGCCGCCCGCCCGGCCGGCGGCGAGCTCGAAGAACGCGCCCTGCGCCTCGCCGGCTCGCCCGTCTTCGCCGTGCTGCACCCCGAGCCCGGAACCCTCGCCGCGCTGGCCGCGCAGATTCCCGGAGGCCTGCGTTCGGAGCAGCTCGTGGCCCTCGCCGGAAGCCTGCGCTGGATCACCCTGGCGGCGCGCCCCGATGGCGAGCAGACGCGCCTGGTCGTCGAAGGCGAAGCGCTCTCCGAAGATGCCCCGCGGCAGATCGCGGAATTGCTGGATAACCTGCTGCTGCTCGCCCGCATGGCCCTGGACGACCCCAAAGCCCGCGCCCGCCTGGACCCCGCCGAGCGCGCGGCGCTTCTGGAAACGCTGAAAAGCGCCGACGTCTCGCGCCTGGACCGCGGCGACACCAAAGCGGTGCGGCTGATGCTCTTTGCCGGCCCCAGCCTCCTCGCGGCGCTGCAGAACTCCACGCCGCACGCGACCGCCGTTGCTCCCCTGCCGGCAACCCCCGGCGCAAATCCCCGGCGGCCCTGAAGCCCGCGCAACGAAGCGCCTGGCGCGGGCCGGGAGTTAACATAACAGCCCCCACCCCCCGGCACTTTTCTGTAATTGCAGATGGCAAAGGACTTTAAGTCCAATGATTTGTAAGTGCGGATTCTACGGGGCTTGCGGACGGGTTTTTCGGAACTGCAGATTCTGCAAGGGTTAGCGGGCGAGGGGTGGCGCGCGCAGAGTGGCTGCTGCGTAATCACGGCACATGTTAGCACAGTAGTACATGCGCTTCAAGAAGGGATGGGGAGAAATTGCGAGGGCGGGGAGGGGCTGGGCATTCGAATGACATTGTGCGCGGCATTGCCAGGCGTAAGAAGAAACCGCACCCAGTCCTTGCCAACTCATCAAGGGGCTGCCACCCGCCCTTGTGTGAATCAAACGCGATATACTCAGCCATGCGCGACTCCTTTCTTTCCGGTCTTCCCACCGACAGCGTATCGCTGTGAGTAGGAGTCGCGCTTTCATATTTTCATTCTGAACGAGCACAGTACACTTCCCTGCTGATTGAGGGGAGGAGACCACTCATGGCGTTGTGGGTGTGCTTGATGCCGTCTGCCGCTTTCTTCTGATCCAGTACCAGAGGCCTAGCCCTAGTGTCACAACCACAAACCACGAAATTAGATGATGCCAAAAGTAATAGGGGAAGTAGTTCAAGCTAAGACAGGTAGGTTTAGTCCAAGGGACTCGCCACCAACACCAAATATGAGTAGAAACCTCAACTCCGACCGCCAAGACTCCGGCAAGCAGCCAGAGCACGATTGGGGGAACGCGAGTGCGCATCGTGTACCAGCAAACGAGCCAGACTGACGTTCCAATCAAAAAGCACATCGCCCAGTATGGCAGCCGTGGTAATTCGAAGTCCCAGAAGTGAAGCGGTCCGCCATTCCAGTCGATCGGAGTACCACACCAGATCGAACCTGATGCGAGTACTTCGGCCACCCAGAGAAAACCGGCACACTTGAGGACTCGGAATGCCATGATGTCTTTCACTTCTTCCACCAGAACCGGGCGGGGGCCTGAACGGTAACAGCAAGCGAGAATCGGCTTGGAGGAGGGGCGGGTGGCGCATTCTTCCGAGCGCATTTCGGCCCTCGCGGCCCACGGCGAGGATACCACTGTCATACGTCACCCCGGAGTGATAAAAGGGCACATTCGCGGGTGGGCTTCGATAAGAGCGGAGCCACCACGAAATCGCTCTGTACTCCAGGTTTGGGAACTTCGTTCGTTCGCGCTGCATGGTTCTTGCAGCAGCAAACAAACGCCAAGTTTCAATGCGCTTTCCGCCCTGCGGAATTGCCGAAGCAATGGACACACCCTGTTGCGTGGGGTTACTCTCCCTCCGACGGAGAAAAAGAGATGAGTTCCCTGGAAGCCCGCCTGCAAGCGGTGGAAGAACGCCTGCAGCATCTCGAAAATTTGGACACAATCCGCCGGGTCATGGCCGGATATTGCCGGGCGATAGACACCGGGGATATCCAGAGCGTCGAGGCGCTCTTCAGCCGCGACGCCGAAGTGACCGTGGTTCCCTGGGGTCTGGAGTGCAAGGGCCGCGACGCCATCGTGGAATTTTATCGTCAGTTTTTCCAGTCAGAGATGAAGAATGGCCGGCACTATTTGGCCAACGAGATGATCGAACGCGATGGCGACGGCTATCGTTCGTTCTGCTATTTTCACGAAACCGTGGAACGCGGCGGAGACTCGCTGGTCGGATGGGGCACCTACGAGCACACCTTCCTGCACGAAGATGGCGCGTGGAAGATTGGCAAGAAGCGAGTCACCATCCTGGTGCTGGCCTCAATCCATAAAGGCTGGGCAGGGCCGGAAAAGATCGCCACCCTGTAAGAGAGGGTGGGCACTGCGAATCGAGCAGGCCTTTCGGCCGGCAACCAATCTCTTTCTATTTGCGTCCTTGCAAGCCGCTGAGGGAATGCTACGCCGATGTCACTTGCCGGCCGGATAGGTCGCTTCCGGCTCCGGCAAGGCGAAGTCCGGGTTGGTCTTGAAGATCTCCACAATCGTGCCTAATTGTTTGCGCGCATCCACATACATGAAAGTGGCGCCGCGCCAGGTGCCGCCCATCAGCGGCTGCATCCCCGCGGCCTTAAAGCCCGCGAGCGCCCGGTCGTAGTCGTCCACTACCGACAGCACGTGGTGGACTCCCTCGCCGCTTTGCTCCAAAAACTCCTTGTAGATGCTTTGTCCGGTGAGAGGCTGAATCAGCTCCCACTGGATATTGCCCACCTGCGCGAGGGCGATCCGCATGCTGTAGGGTTCCGGCTTTTCCCGGATGGTCATTTCGGTCATGAGGGGCGGAGCCATCGTGTACACCTGCCACGGTCCGATGCCGAACGTTTTCCAGTAACGCTCCATCGCTTCCTGGACATCCCGCACAACCACGCAGATCTGCGGTATCTGCTTCAACTCCACACTGGGCATGAAATTTCCTTTCTGCTCCGGCTCTCCCAGCAGGGCTCCAGACCGCGGTCGGCCCTGCTTTCTTGCACCAGATTCACAGAGAAAGTCTACATCACGGACAGGGGCTGTGAAATTGGATTTGGCGGCACGAAGGGCTACCGCCCGTCGTTACAAGATCTGGGAAAAGAAAGGGATCAGTCGCCGCCGGCGGAGGTGGGGACGGCGCGGAGGTAGCGCCAGGGATTGACCGGGGCGTTGTTCATGCGCACTTCGTAGTGCACGTGGGGGCCGGTGGTGCGGCCGCTGATGCCGGTGTAGCCGATGACCTGACCGCGCTTGACGTGGGCGCCGGTCATGGTGGCGAAGGCGGAGAGGTGGGCGTACCAGGTGGTGATGCCGAAGCCGTGGTCCACGACGACCAGGCGGCCGTAGCCGGCGTGATTTTCGGCGATGGTGACGAAGCCGTCGGCGGAGACGTGCACCGGGGCGCCGTAGTCGGACCCGATGTCCACGCCGGTGTGGAAGGCGCCTTCCCCGCTGAAGGGGTCGAGGCGCTCGCCAAAGGCGTCGGTGATGTGGCCAAGGACGGGCCAGATGGAAGGCGTATAGGCCGAGTCGGCGAAGCTGAGCGCGGGCATGAGGCGCAGGCCGTTGCTGGAGACGGTGATGGCGGAGGCGTTGCGCTTGAGAAAGGTGAACTGCTCGAGGGAGCGTTCAAAGACGGCTTCCGGGGTGGAGGCGGTGTCGCGCAAGTCGAACATGGCCGGCTTGTAGCGCAGCACACCGTAGGTCATGGCCACTTCCGTGGCCAGAGACTGCAGCGAATCGATACGCTGGTTGGTGTCGTTGACGGTGGTCTGCAGTTGCCGATACTGGAGCTTGAGGGTGTCCTGCTGGTGGCGCAGGGCGTTGTAGTTGCCGACTTTCCAGAGCATGCGGCTGTAGGAAGCGACGGCGGCGGCTACGGAAATGGAGCCGATCAGCGCGAGGACAGCGACGCCCTGCAGCACGTACGCCGAGACGGTCATCTTGCGGAGATGGCCCGGCGACGAGGCAACGTAAAATGTGTATGACTTTCCCTTGAACATGGCGCTTCAGGCCCCTCAGCCTTCTGCTGGATATCGCGCTTCTCCGAAGCAGCGGACGCAACCCCTATTTCTGTGACCGCGAAGCGGTCAACAAGTTGCCCGCGGTTGGCACACCGGAGGAGCTATCCTACCAGAAAGAGGCCGTCTTGCTCCTGCCACATATTAGTTTTTGTAGATTTGCGAAGTCAACCCTCGGATGGCCAGTTTCGGGGCAGGCGACCCGGAGTAGTCTCCTGTCCGGAAGGACAGGAGGCAGGAGGCCCAAAGCTCGCGCCGGGGGGCGGCGCTGGTTATACTGCCCGCAGCAGACGTGAAAAGAGAAAATAACGCAGAGACACAGAGAAGAGTAAAGTTGTCCAAGGCGATGAAAAGCGGGCACAAAGCGGGGAAAGGACGCGCGACGGGGGCGGAAGATGCGCTGCTGCGGCGGATCGCGGGCGCCGCCTGGGTGGGGAAAAACGCGGGGTTGCGCGTGGGCATCGGAGACGACGCGGCGCTGTTCGCGCCGTCGGCGGGGCACGAAACGGTGCTGACCTGCGACTGGTTCCTGGAGGGCGTGCATTTCCTGCGGGAAAAGCATCCCGCCAAGGCGGTGGGCTGGAAATGCCTGGCGCGCGCGGTGAGCGACATTGCGGCGATGGGCGGGGTGCCGCGCTGTTTCCTGTTGGGGCTGGCGCTGCCGGAGACACATACGGGGCGGTGGCTGAAAGAGTTTCTGGGGGGATTGCGGCGGGCTTCGCGGCGGCTGGGCTGCACGCTGGCGGGCGGGGACACGACGCGGACCGGGCAGATCCTCATTCACGTGACGGCGGTGGGCGAGGTACGGCGCGGCGAGGGGGTGTTGCGCGCGGGAGCGCGGCCGGGGGACACGATCTTCGTGAGCGGAGCGCTGGGCGGGGCGGAACTGGGGCTGCGGTTGCTGCAGAGCAAGAGGCAGCGGATAGAGAGCAACGACCCGCGGCTGCGGAGACACCTCTATCCGGAGCCGCGGCTGGCGCTGGGGCAGTGGCTGGCGGAAAAGCGGCTGGCCACGGCGATGATGGACATTTCCGACGGGCTGTCCACAGATCTGACGCGGCTGTGCGCGGCGAGCCAGGCGGGAGCGCGGATTGCGGCGGGGCAGATTCCGCTGGGCGCGGCCAGCGCGGAGGCGCGAGAGCTGCGGGTGGATGCGCTGGAGCTGGCGCTGCATGGCGGGGAGGATTACGAGCTGCTGTTCACGGCGCGCAAAGGGCAGGAGATTCCGCGGGCGTACCACGGAGTGCCGCTAACGGCCATCGGAGAGATTACGGCGAAGCGGGAGATTGTGCTGGTGCGCCGCGATGGCAAAATCGCCGCGCTGCGGGCGGGAGGCTGGGACCCGTTTGCGCGGAGATGAAGCAGGCGGCTAGTGAGCCGGAGGACGCTCGGGGGGCTCGTCCTCGGTGGGGGCGGTGTCCGGGGTGTCCACGATGACGTGATGCTCGCCCGCCTGCTGCTCGAGCGGGGTGACATTGGCGAAGTCGAGGACGGGCATGCCGGCCAGGGCGCCCTGCATGAACTGGAGCCAGATGGGGAGGGCGGCGCGCGCGCCGGTCTCCGCCTTGCCGAGGGAGATGGCCTTGTCGTCGTAGCCCACCCAGACTCCGGTGGTGATCTGCGGAGTAAACCCCATATACCAGGCGTCGGTGTAATCCTGCGTGGTGCCGGTCTTGCCGGCGCTGGGACGGCCGAGCTGCTTGGCCTGCACGCCGGTGCCGAACTGCACAACCTCTTCCAGCATGGCGGTCATAGTGCGGGCCACGTCGGGGGAGACGACGTCATGGACTTCGGGGTGGGCCTCCTCGAGGAGCGCGCCTTCGTAGGTGGTGACGCGGCGGATCAGGTGCGCGTCGATGCGGATGCCGTCGTTGGGGAAGGCGGTGAAGGCGGAGACATGCTCGAGCAGGCGCAGGTCGGCGGAGCCCAGCGCCAGGGGGAGATAAGGAGGCAGCGGCGAAGTGATGCCGAAGCGGCGGGCCATGTCCACGACAGTGTTGATGCCGATTTTTTCGGCGAGCTTGACGGCGGGAACGTTGCGCGAGCCGGCGAGGGCGCGGCGCAGGGTGATCATGCCTTCGAACTTTTCGTCGTAGTTGCGCGGGGAGTAGGGATTGCCGCCGCTGACGGTGGTGAAGGGAGCGTCGAGAATGGTGTCGAAGGGGGTGAGGCCCTTTTCGATGGCGGCGGCATAGACGTAGGGCTTGAAGGAGCTGCCGACCTGGCGGAGGGACTGCGTGGCGCGGTTGAACTTGGAGTCCTCAAAGCTGTAGCCGCCGACCATGGCTTTGATCTCGCCGCTGGAGTTGTCGATGGAGACGAGGGCGGCCTGGGCGGTGGGCTGCTGCTCGAGCTGGACGCGTGCGGTGGTTGCGCGCAAGTCGAGAATAGCGAACTGGGCGAGGTCGCCGGGCTGGAGGAGTTCGTTGGGGCGCTTGCGGCCGGTCCAAGCGAATTCGGAGGGGGAGAGAAAGGCGCGGTAGGGACCGATCTTGATGAGGGCGGTCTTGTCGTCGGAAGAGAGGACCAGGCCGGTGACGTAGCTGCCTTTTTCGATGGGGCGGCGCCAGTCGTCGTCTTCGTAGGAATCGAGCTTGCCGAGATGGTCCCGGAGGATGTTGGGGAGGCCGCCGCGCCAGCCGTGGCGGCGGTCGTAAGCGTGCAGGCCGTCGCGGACGGCCTGGTTGGCGGCGCGCTGCATGGGAACGCTGAGGGTGGTGTAGACGCGCAGGCCGCGCTCGTGGACGGCTTCGGTGCCGTAGGTAGACTCGAGATACTTGCGGATCTCTTCGAAGAAGTAGGGCGCGAGATCGTTGCGCGGGTACTGGATGTGCAGGCCCAGGGGGGATTTGCGGGCGGCGTCGGCTTCGGCGGGGGAGATCTTCCCTTCCTCGGCCATGCGCGAGAGGACGAGATTGCGGCGCTCGCGGGCGAGGTCGGGATTGTTGAGCGGGGAATATTTGGGGCCGTTGACCAGGCCGGCGAGGAGCGCGGCTTCGGGGAGCTTGAGGTCGGTGACGGGCTTGCCGAAATAGAAGAGCGAGGCGGCGGCGAAACCGTAGTTGCCGTGGGCGAGATAGATCTGGTTGGCGTACATGGTGAAGATCTGGGGCTTGGTGTAGCGGCGCTCGATCTGCAGGGCCAGGAGGATCTCCTGTATCTTGCGGCGGAAGCTGCGGTCGGAGCGGTCGAGGAAGAGAGTGCCGGCGAGCTGCATGGTGATGGTGCTGGCGCCTTCGGCGATGCGGCGGCGGCGGATGTTGCGCAGGGCGGCGCCGGCGACGCGGGGGAAATCGATGCCCCAGTGCTCCTGGAAGTGCTGGTCCTCGATGGCCACGACGGCGTTGAAGAGCACCTTGGGGGTCTGCTCCCAGGTCATCAGGACGCGGCGCTGCAGGGCAAAGCTGCCGACGAGCTGGCCGTCGTCGGCGTAGATTTCGGTGACCACGTTGGGGCGGTAGGTTTCGAGCGCGCGGATTTCCGGGAGGTCGCTGGCATAGACAAAGAGCAGGCCGCAGGCGGCGCCGAGGGTGATGGAGCAGAAGAGGAGAAAGGCGAGGGCGACGCGGTCCATCAGCTTCCAGCCGCGGAGGTGCAGGGTGATCGGAGGCAGGCTCAGCATCGAAAGCCGAGTTTATCGCAGATGAAGTGGATTGCGGAGAGGCGATGCGCGGGGGAGTTTCTATGTCGAGACGGGCGCCTACAGGCGCTCGTAATAGTGTTCGCCGGAGCAGGCACGGCAGAGAGTGCGGCCGTCCTTGACGATTTCGCGCTTGAAGTTGATGCCTTCGCCGCATTGCGCGCAGACGACGCGCGGGCCCTTGAAGCCGGGAAGATCTTCGGGGCGGACTTCGACTTTTACCCATTGTTTGGAGAAGAGGACGTCATCGGGAAGCGCGGCGTAGGCTTTCTGCTGGGCGGCTTCGCGTTGGAGATCGGGGAACATGGCGCGGGCGGCGTCTTTGGAGGATTCCCTGGCGGCGATGCGCACGGCGCGGCCGGTTTGCAGGTCCACGAAGGTGGCGGCGACCTTGCCCCAGTCGCGGAATTTGAGCGCGCGCTTGCCGAGGCGGCAGTTGGCGACAAGGGCGACGGCGTCGGTGACGCAGCGGTCGATTTCCACATAGGTGACGATGCGCTTGCGTTCGGCGATGGGGTCGGTGATGCCGAGTTCGCGCAGGCCGTGCATGGCCAGGCGCACGCCGAGGACCTGGCCGGCGCAGATGTGCCCGTGGGTCTGGGCGGCGAGGGCGAGGTATTCGTCGAGGGATTTCATGGCCAGAAGAAGTTTACAGTTGAGAGTTGAGAGTTGAAAGTCGAAAGAAAGAGCAAGAGATCCTGAGGGCGAAGGAGCGCAGCGCAAGAATTGAACCTGGCGGGGATTCAGTCGAGATCCTTCGCTTCGCTCAGGATGACAAAACCATCCAAGCTGAGCGGTCAACTATTGCGCTGGTTTCTCCGGTCCCGACCAGGGGTGGGGGGAGCGGGCTTCGAGGAAGGCCAGGACGGTCATGGCCAAGGAGAGGGCGAGAAGGAGGCCGTCGCGGAAGACGGTTTTGATGGTGAGGGGTTCGGGATTGGCGAAGCAGCCGCAGTTGATCGACAGGCCGAGGGCGTAGGAGCGGACGACGACGACAAAGAAGCCGAGCATGATCAGGCTGGCGAGGGAGGCCCAAATGCGCAGGCGCCAGCCGAGGAGAAGCAGCAGGCCCAAGGCGATTTCCGCGAAAGGCAGAGTGTGGGCGACGAAGTTCACGCCCCACGGGGGCAGCATCTGGTAGGAATCCACCTGCATGGCGAAGAAGGAGAGAGCCAGGGCGATGGGCGGACGGGGATGCATGGTGGGCAGGAAGATTTTGGCGTAGCCGGCGTAAATGAAGATGGCGGCGAGGACCAGGCGGCCCAGCCAGATGATGGAGCGGCGCAGATTGAGGGGAAAGGATTGCATCATGAATTTATCCTGGCTGCACCAAACTATTTCTGGTTGAGGAGCTGGTTAAGGAACTGGCGGAGGATGTCATAGCTCATGACCCCGCCGTAGGGATAGGTCTGGCCGTTGGCGAAAAAGACGGTGGTGGGCGTTTGCGAGACGTTGTAGAAATGGCCGAGGGCGATGTCTTTCTCGATGGCCTCATCGAGGGTACCGCTCTTGACCAGGGCGCGGACCTTGACCATCTGCGCAGGAGTGAGGACTTTGGCGACCGTGCCGTCGATGTCGCCGCTGGCCGCCCAGGAGTCCTGATTCTCGAAGAGCACGCGCTCGACCTGCTCGTATTTGCCGAGGCGCGCGGCGGCGCTGGCATATTGCGCGGCGACGCGGGAGTGGGCGTGCATGGGCAGCGGGAAATCGCGATGGATGAGATAGACCTTGCCGGTGCTGACGTAATCATCGAAGAGCTGGCGCCAGATGGTCATGTAGAGGGTGCGGCAGGCCGGACATTGAAAATCGCTGAAGACCTCCATAGTAATGGGAGCGGACTTCGAGCCGAAGGCCTTGTGAGGATCGACAGGGGCGGCGGCGGATTTGGCCTGCGGCAGAGCGGCGGTGTAGGCCAGTGAGCCCGCCAGACCCACAACTACCGTAAGAATGATTGCCGGCAACAGTCGCAGTCGAAGCACGCACGCCTCCCGAAAGTTCCTCGCTGCTTAGACCAAGGCAAGCAAGGTAATGATAGCAAAGGCCGAAATTGTACCCCGAAACCGGGGCGGATGGAGCGGTCGAGGAGAAAAAGCCGCCCGGGGGGCCAGCCAGTTGAAGGTGAGATGCAGAAAATGGATGGGAGTTTGCGTAGAGGTGGAAGAAGATAATAGGGGAGTCAGAAATATTTTTTAATCTGTAAGTATAAGAATATAATAATCTTACAACTGCAATCAACCATCTTGACAAGAAGACACTCAACTCGTATACTCGCGCAGGACTGAGGGCGTAAGAGGTACAGGGGTTCCCGGGCGGCATGGCCGCCGCACTGTACTGGCAAAATTATAGAGATTTCGGAGGGCAAGGGGCAATGAGCAAGATTATAGGTATTGACCTGGGGACAACGAACTCGGTGGTGGCGGTGATGCAGGGCGGCGAGCCGGTAGTGATCCCGAACCAGGAAGGCGGGCGGACGACGCCCTCGGTGGTAGCCATCACCAAAACCGGGGAGCGGCTGGTGGGGCAGGTGGCCAAGCGCCAGGCGGTAACCAACCCGGAGAATACGGTCTATTCGATCAAGCGCTTCATGGGCCGGCACTACAACGAAGTGAGCGAAGAGATGAAGCGGGTACCCTACAAGGTGGTCAAGGGCACGCACGACGACGCCCGCATCGAGATTTTCGACAAGGTGTACAGCGCGCCGGAGATCTCCGCGATGATCCTAACCAAACTGAAGACCGCGGCGGAAGATTTTCTGGGCGAAAAGGTGAGCAAGGCGGTGATCACCGTGCCGGCGTATTTCAACGACGCGCAGCGGCAGGCCACCAAGCAGGCGGGAGAGATCGCCGGGCTGGAAGTGGTGCGGATCATCAACGAGCCGACGGCGGCGGCGCTGGCCTACGGGCTCGACAAGAAGAGCGACGAGACGATCGCGGTCTATGACCTGGGCGGCGGGACGTTCGACATCTCGGTGCTGGAAGTGGGCAGCGGGGTGGTGGAAGTGAAGTCCACGAACGGGGACACGCACCTGGGCGGGGACGACGTGGACCAGCGGATCATGGACTGGATGATCGAGGTCTTCAAGAAGGAAGACGGAATTGACGTGAGCAAGGATCGCATGGCGCTGCAGCGGCTGAAGGAAGCGGCGGAGAAGGCCAAGATCGAGCTCTCGCAGCTGATGGAGACGGAGATCAACCTGCCGTTCTTGACGGCGGACGCCACGGGGCCGAAGCATTTCCAGAAGAAGCTGACGCGCATCCGGCTGGAGCAGATGATCGGAGACCTGCTGGACCGCTCGATGCGCCCGGTAAAGCAGGCGCTGGAAGACGCGAAGATGTCGCCGACGAACATCCAGGAAGTGGTGCTGGTGGGCGGGTCGACGCGGATCCCCAAGGTGCAGGCGCTGGTGCGCGAATTCTTCGGAGGCAAGGAGCCGCACAAGGGAGTGAACCCGGACGAAGTGGTGGCCGTGGGCGCGGCGATTCAGGGCGCGGTGCTGGCGGGCGAGGTGAAGGACATCCTGCTGCTGGACGTGACGCCGCTGTCGCTGGGCGTGGAAACGCTGGGCGGGGTGATGACGGTGCAGATCCAGCGAAACACGACGATCCCGACGCGCAAAGTGGAGACGTACTCGACCGCTTCGGACAACCAGTCAGGGGTGGAGATCCACGTCATGCAGGGGGAGCGTAAATTCGCCAAGGACAATCGCTCGCTGGGGACGTTCAAGCTGGACGGGATTCCGCCGGCACCGCGCGGGGTGCCGCAGATCGAAGTGACGTTTGATATCGATGCCAACGGCATCCTGAACGTGACGGCGAAAGACAAGGCCAGCAACAAGGAACAGAAGATCACCATCACCGCGTCCACGGGGCTGACCAAGGACGAAGCGGAGAAGATGCGCGTGGAAGCGGAATCGCACGCCGAAGAAGACCGGCGGCGGCTGGAGGAAGTGGACGCGCGCAACCGCCTGGACGGGCTGCTCTACCAGGCCGAGAAGATGCTGCGGGAAAACCGCGAGAAGCTGGCCGAGGGGGACGTGAAGGCGGCGGAAACGGCCATCGAAGAGGCCAAGAAGGCCATGGCCGTGACCGACGGTGGCACGGCGGCGCTGCGGACAGCGACAGAAAACCTGGAGCGCGCCCTGCACAAGATCGCCGAGACGCTGTACCAGGCGGGACAAGCGGCGGGAGCGGCGGGCGGCGCGGAACCTGGCGCAGCGGGTCCGGCGGGCGGGGCCGCACCCGGCGCGGCGGCGGGCGGAAAGAAGGAAGGCGAAGTGATTGACGCCGAGTACGTGGACGTGGATGAGAAGAAGCGGCCGAATTGAAGGCGGCTTGCGCGAATTGGTGTGACAAGGATTTAGAAATTGGGTAGAGGAGACGCGAGTGACGGCGATTGACGGGGTAAAGCGCGTGGGGCCACCGCAGGCAGTGCAGAAGCTGCGGGAGAATTTCTACCTGGTGCAGGTGCCGGTGAACGAAGTGCCGACGGCGGACTGGAAGCGGCTTTTTTATGATACGCAGCAGGCGCCGCCGGCGGATTTTCCGCCCCGGTCGGTAGAAATGCTGGGGTTGTCGCTGCGTTTCCGCTCCGAGGGTACGCTGGTGGAGCAACGGATCACGCTGATCGACAAGTGGATCGAGCGCGCCAACCAGAAAGAAGCGGCGATGGGCGGGCGCAGCGAAGAGCGGCAGAAGCGGCGCGAGGAACTGGGGCGGGAACAGACGGAGCTCGCGGAGTGGAATGGAAAGTGGGCGAAGCTGTGAAGCGAGTGGAAAGCGGGCGCGCAGCGGGAAGGTTCTCTTCCCTTTCCACTTTTGACGGTTAATTTTTGCCGCGGTCCGGACATCGATGCCGCCAACATCTAAAACCGATTTCTACGAACTGCTGGGGGTCCCGCGCAAGGCGGGAGCCAAGGATATTCGCGCCGCGTTCCGCAAGCTGGCGCGCAAGTACCATCCTGACCTGAATCCCGGCGACAAAGCCGCAGAAGAAAAATTCAAGCAAATCCAGGAAGCCTACGACGTTCTCTCCGATACGAAGAAGCGGCAGATGTACGACCAGCACGGCTTCTACAGCGAGAATTATCAGGGCGGGCCGGGGCCGGGCGCGGGGGAAGGACCGGGCGGAGTGCAGTTCGATTTCGGGGGCTTCGATTTCGGAGGCGCGGGCAGCGGCGCGAGCTTTCGCGATCTGTTCAGCCAGTTTTTCCGCGGCGGCGCGGGGGTAGAACACGCAGAAGCAGGGCGCGAGCCGGGCGGAGACCTGGAATACCAGCTGGAGATCGACTTCCGGGATGCGGTGCGCGGGGTAGTAAAGAAGCTGTCGATCGTGCGCCTGGACGGGTGCGAGATCTGCCACGGCACGGGGGCCATCGGCACGCCGCAGACGTGCACGGGGTGCGGGGGCACGGGAGTGATCCAGCAGGCGGCGGGCAAGATGCGCTTCAACGTGCCGTGCACGCGGTGCGGAGGCACGGGCAAGCTGCACACGGCGTGCCGCGCGTGCGGCGGCGAAGGGCGCGTGCGGCGCACGGAAACGATCGACGTGCGCATCCCGGCGGGTGTGGCCAGCGGGTCGCGGGTGCGCGTGCCGGGCAAGGGCAATGCCGGAACGATGGGGGCGCCGCCGGGCGATCTGTATTTGCGGGTGGTGGTGAAGGAGCATGCGGTGTTCGAACGGCAAGGCAACGATCTGTACGTGAAAGTGCCGGTGACGGTGGCGGAGGCGACGCTGGGAGCGAAGATCGAAGTGCCCACGATCGACGGGCGGGCGCTGGTGCGCATCCCGCCGGGCACGAACAGCGGGCAACGGCTGCGGCTGCGGGAGAAAGGCGTGGCCAGCGCGCGGAGCGGGGCGCGGGGGGACCAATACGTGGAAGTGCAGGTGGTGGTGCCGCAACCGACGGACGAGCGGGTGCGCAACCTGATGAAGGAACTGGAGAGTATTGCGCCGGAGGATCCGCGGAAGGAATTGTTCGGCAAAGCAGGCGTGTGAGAGGCGAAAAGAGAACGATGTCGCCGCGCGGAAAAAAACGGGCCAAGGCCGGGTACATGATCAGTGCGGTGGCGGAGCTGTATCAGCTGCACCCGCAGACGCTGCGGCTCTACGAGCGAGTGGGGCTGTTGAAGCCGTCGCGCTCGCAGGGAAATACGCGGCTGTACACGGACCGGGACCTGCAGCGGCTGGAAGTGATCCTGACGCTGGCGCGGGACATGGGCGTAAACCTGGCGGGGATCGAGATCATCCTGAACATGCGCGAGAAGATGGTGGAGATGGAGCAGCAGATGATGGAGTTCGCGCAGGTGGTGCAGGAAGAGCTGGGACGGATGGCGTCGGGCGTGGCGGAACGCGCGCCCCGGAACGCGATCGTGCCGGCGCGGCAGCGCGCGCGGTAGTGTTGCAACGCGGGGCGCCAGCCCCGCGGTTGGCACGCTGCCCAATACCAATAAGAAAAGCCGCAGGGCTTGCGCCCTGCGCTACAGGGCCGAACCCTTTCCACACATTTCCACACGCGAGGGAGCTTGCCGGGCGGGCGGCGGGCCCGTATGCTGTGGCCATGGCGAAGAAGGAAGAGTGCGCGAAGTGCCAGGGGACGGGCTGGCGGGTGGTGCCGCGGAACGACGGGACGCCGGGGAAAGTGGCGGTGGCGTGCGACTGCAGCGTGGCGGACCGCGCGGCGCACGTGGTGGAGCGGGCGCACATCCCCAAGCGCTACGAGCACTGCGATTTTGAAAGCTACGAGACGAATCTGGCTGGCGGCGCGTATACACCCGAGGCCGAGCGCGCGCTGAAGCAGGCCAAGCTGCAAGCCGAATGCTTTGCGCGGGACTATCCCGTGGTCGAAGAATCCGGCCTCCTCTTCATGGGCAATGCGGGCGTCGGAAAGACGCATCTGGCGGTAGCTATTTTGAGAGAGCTGTTGAAGCGCGGTCATAGCGGATACTTCTGTGAATACGGAAAACTGCTCCGAGAAATTCAGAACAGCTACAACGCCACCAGCCAGGCCACGGAGATGTCCATTCTTGAACCTGTGCTCAAAACAGAAGTCCTGGTTATCGACGACCTCGGAGTGATCAAGCCTTCGGATTGGGTTCGCGATGTAATCGGATTCATTCTGAACACTCGATATTCCGACGCCTCACGGGATCTCAACCACCGCCGCTGCACGATCATTACCACGAATTACCTGGACGAACCCCGGGACAAGAAGGCACCTGCCAAAGATCCTTCCGGCCGGTCCGTAGAGATTCGCGAGGACAAGCTGGCGGATCGGATCGGCGTACGTACGCGCTCACGCCTCTACGAAATGTGCAAGACGGTCGAAGTGGCCGCACCGGATTTCCGCCGGGAAGTCCGCCAAGCCGGCCACGTGAAGGCCTGACGGCGCGACGGGGCGGTTGATTGACAAGCTGAGCGAGCGGCGGGTATTCTTTATCCTGTTGTTGCAGCGTTTTTGACGCCCGCAGCACTTCTCTCCTTGCATAAGACCCAAGACGGGATACCGCAAGGGTATTTATCGTTAACTGACGCAAACTAACGCACGGATCATCCGGAGGCCATTAACCATGTCACACGACCACGACAACCCCACGTCGGCGGCTGCCGCCGAGCCCGCACCCGAACCCGAAACGAGTCCGGCTCCCAGCGCACCCGAGGCCACCCCCGAAGAGACTGCCAGCGCAGCGGCGCATGCGGCCGCCGCGGTGGAAGCCAATGCCGTCGAGACGCAAGCCGCGGAAGAAGCGGCGGGCGCGGAGGAACTGAGCAAGCTGATCGACCAGTACGGCGAGCAGCAGGAAGCGCACGCGCAGAACGAGATTGTGGAAGTGAAAGTGGTGGCGTACACGGAACACGGCGTGGTCGTGGACCTGGGCACGAAGACCGAGGGGCTGATCCCCGCGGCGGAATTTACGGAGACGGACGTGCCGCGGCCGGAGCCGGGCGCGACGATCGAAGTGCAGCGCACGGGCGAGCACAAAGAAGGCTACGTGGTGCTGTCGTACCAGAAGGTGCTGCGGCGGCGGATGTGGGAAAAGATCGACGCGGCGCACAAGGCCAAGGAGACGGTCACGGGCAAGATCGTGGACCGCATCAAGGGCGGGCTGGTAGTGGATATCGGAGTGCGGGCGTTTCTGCCGGGATCGCAGTACGACCTGCGGCCGACGCAGAATCTGGACGGCCTGGTGGGCCAGGAGATCCCGGTACGGATCACCAAGCTGAACCGGCGGCGCGGAAACGTGGTGGTGAGCCGGCGGGCGCTGCTGGAAGAAGAACAGCAGGCGAAGCGCGCGGCGCTGCTGGAGCAGTTGAGCGAAGGGCAGATCGTGCACGGGCACGTGAAGAACATCACCGATTACGGGGTGTTCGTGGACCTCGGAGGGATCGACGGGCTGCTGCACGTGACGGACCTGAGCTGGGGCCGGGTGAAGCATCCTTCGGAAGTGGTCAAGCCGGAGCAGGAACTGGACGTGCAGATTCTGAAGTTCGACAAGGAAAAGCAGCGGGTGTCGCTGGGGCTGAAGCAGCTGACGGTGGATCCGTGGCTGACGGCCGTGGAGAAATACCCGGCGGGAACGAAAGTGCAGGGCAAGGTCGCGGGCGTGGTGGACTACGGCTGCTTCGTGGAGCTGGAGCCGGGCGTGGAAGGGCTGGTGCACGTCACGGAGATGAGCTGGTCGAAGAAGCAACAGCATCCCTCGAAAGTGGTGAAGGTGGGCGACGGAGTCGAGGCGGTGGTGCTGGACATCAAGCCGAGCGACCGGCGAATTTCGCTGGGAATGAAGCAGGCGCAGCCGGATCCGTGGCTGCAGCTGGCGGCGAAGTATCCGGTGGGCACAGTGGTCACCGGGAAGGTGCGCAACATCGCGGAGTTCGGAGCGTTCGTGGAGATCGAGGACGGCTTCGACGGGCTGGTGCACGTCGGGGACGTGAGCTGGACGGGGCGGGTGAAGAATCCGCACGAGGTGTTCAAGAAGGGCGAGGCGGTAACGGCGCGAGTGCTGAAGATCGAGCCGGAGAACCGGCGGGTGTCGCTGGGAATCAAGCAGGTCAACGACATCTGGGGCGACTGGTTCAAGCAGCACAAGGTCGGGCAGGTGGTAAAGGGCAAGGTGTCGCGCATCGCGACCTTCGGGGCGTTCGTGGAGCTGGGGGAGAACATCGAAGGGCTCTGCCACAACACGGAGATCGAAGAGCGCAAGCGGCGCGATGAAGGGCCGGCACCGATGCACCGCACGGGCGGGCCGCTGAAGAGCGCGGGACCCCTGGAACCGGGCAAGGAATACGAGTTCAAGATCGTCAAGCTGAGCCCGGAGCAGCGGCGGATCGGGCTGAGCTACCGGGCGGCGGTGCGCCAGGCGGAGCGGCGGGAGATCGAGGAGTATCGCACGACGAAGTCGTCGGCAACGGCGACGATCGGGGATGCGATCAAGTCCAAACTGAAACAGTAAGCTGTCTGGCGCGAGCCAGATAGGGTGGAAATTTCGTTTTACCTACGGGTCAATTTAATGATATGGAGTGAGGCAGCGCCAGCGGGCGAGCGCTTGCTTTACTGCATTTGCCGGGGATTTGCGTCAAACGGTTCTACTGTGATGGAATGAGGCGCACGGACGATGACCAAACAACCCACATTAACGAAGGCCGACCTCATCGCCGAGGTCGAGCGCATCACCGAGCTAAAACGCACGGAATCGGAAACGATCGTGGAAACCATCTTCGAGAGCATCATTGAGGCGCTCCAGAAGGGGGACAAGATCGAGATTCGGGGCTTTGGCAGCTTTCGCACACGGCAGCGGCGCGGGCGCATCGGGCGGAACCCTAAGACCGGAGCAAAGGTGGAAGTGCCGCCGAAGAAGATCCCGTTTTTTAAGCCCAGCAAAGAGCTGAAGGACTTCGTGAACAACCCGGAGAATGCAGCGGCGGCGCAAGTCCCTGCGCCGGCTGCGGGCGAGACGCCGGGCAGTTGAAGGTCCACACAATTCGCAAGGATGGGAAACGCCGGCTGCTTGCCGGCGTTTTTCTTTGGGCCGCGAGAAAACACGGCCGGCAAGACACGGCCCTTGGGGCTGCGATTTTGCGATATGCTGTGCGGGCAGATTGCGCAGAGAGGCTGACGACGCGATGGATTACTTGTGGACACCGTGGCGGTTCAAATACATAACGGAGGCCGGGAAACAGCCGGAATGCTTTCTGTGCACGGCGCCCGCAGAGAGGAAGGACGCGGAGAAGCTGATCGTGCTGCGCGGGGCGAGAAATTTCGTGATTTTGAACCGCTACCCCTACACCTCGGGGCACGCGATGATCGCGCCGTACGCGCACGTGGCGGACTTGCAGGGCTGCGACGCGGAAACCCTGGCGGAGATGATGCAACTGGCGCGGCGCACGGAGGCGGCACTCACGGCCAGCTACAAGCCGGACGGGATGAACCTGGGGATGAACCTGGGACGGGCGGCGGGAGCGGGGGTGGCCGGACACGTGCACCTGCACATTCTGCCGCGCTGGTTCGGGGACACCAACTTCATGACCGTCACCGGCGAAACCCGCGTCCACCCGGAAGACCTGGCCACCACCTATCAGCGCCTGCGGAAAGCGCTGGCATCCGCATGAGGCGCTCTTCCCGGCTGCGCAAACAGAGACGCCCAGTTCCGTTTGCATTCCGGGAGAACCCTTCGGATTCTTGGAGGAAGGGCAGTTCAGAGGAGTTGCGCATATGCAAAAACCGATCGTCTACTCTCAGCCAGGCTGAATCTTTTGTGAGCGCGTGAAAGAGTATCTTTCACAGAAAAACATTTCCTTTGAAGAGCGCGATGTCGCAACCAATCCCATTGCTCTCGAAGATCTCAAACGCCTCCGGGCGATGACGACACCCGTGACGGTCATCGGCGACCAGGTCGTTATTGGGTTCGATCCTGAAAAGCTGGATGCGGCATTGGGGAATTAGGGGAACGCGAGGATCGTTTCCGGCACCAGTCCGTGCGTGCAAAGAAGCGTAAATCGCGATAAACTGGCTCGTTCAAACAACTGTTTGGTAATCGCCCAGGGAGAACCACAGTGAACCTGCAACTGACGGAAGAACAGCAATTACTGCAGAAGAGCGTGCGGGATTTCGCGGAAGCGGAAGTGCGGCCGCTGGCGAAAGAGCTGGACGAGACGGGTCACTTCCCGCGGGGACTGTTCCAGAAGGCGGCGGAGCTGGGGCTGACCGGCGTGGCCCTTCCGGAAGCGGAAGGCGGCGCGGGTTTCGACCACATCGCCTACACCATCGTGATCGAGGAGATTTCGCGCTGCTGCGCGTCGACGGGAGTGATCCTCTCCGTGCAGAATTCGCTGTACTGCGACCCCATCCACCGCGCGGGGACGGACGAACAGAAGAAGCGCTTGCTGGTGCCATTTGCACGCGGGGAAAAGATCGGGTGCTACGCGCTGACCGAGCCGCAGGCGGGGTCCAACGCTTCGGCGCTGCAGACCAAAGCGGTGAAGAAGGGCGACAAGTACATCCTCAACGGCACGAAGGCGTGGATCACCAACGGCGGGGCAGCGGATGCGGCGATCGTGTACGTGAACACGGACCCGGCGAAGGGCGAAAAAGGGATCACTGCGCTGGTGGTGGAAAAGGGCACGCCGGGGTTCCAGGTGGGCAAAGAAGAGAAGAAGCTGGGAATCAGCGCAACGGCGTGCAGCGAGCTGATCTTCACGGATTGCGAAGTGCCGGAGTCGAACCGCATCGGAGTGGAGGGCGAGGGCTATAAGGTGGCGCTGTCGACGCTGGACGGCGGGCGGATCGGGATCGCGGCGCAGGCGGTGGGGATCGCGCAGGGCGCGTTCGAAGCCGCGGTGAAGTACGCGCAGGAACGCATGGCCTTCGGGCACCCCATCGCGCAGTTCCAGGCGATTCAGTTCATGCTCGCGGACATGGGGACGGAGATCGACGCGGCGCGACTGCTGGTGCGCAAGGCGGCGTGGAAGCAGGACACGGGCGGGCGCTTCAGCATGGAAGCGGCGATGGCCAAGCTGTTCGCCAGCGAGATGTCCACGCGGGTGACGCACAAGGCGATCCAGGTGCACGGGGGGAACGGCTATAGCCGGGAGTATCCGGTGGAGCGGGCTTACCGCGACGCGCGGATCACGGAGATCTACGAAGGAACCAGCGAAATCCAGCGGCTGGTGATTTCCGCGTGGGTATTGAAGGGCTAGTTGGCGTGACGCGTGGCCGGTAAGACATCGAGCTATGCGCATGCGCCGGTTGTTCCAGTGGCCGGCCGCTCATCACCAGCCGCATTCCTCCCGTAGTATGCTGACGGAGTGCTGGAACTGGACTGCGGGCTCGAATTTGAAGCGGGACGCGACGCGGAGTTCTTCCCTGCCCTGCCGGCGCGCGCGGCCGTGTGCCTGATCGCGCCGCGCGACCCAAATGCCGAGGCATTTCTGATCCGCACAGCGGACCTGCGGCGGCGCCTGCAGCGGCTGCTGGGACCGCCGGATGCCGCGAGCAAGCGGCTGAACCTGCGGGAGTTTGCACGCGGGGTGCGCTACCGGCTGACGGGCTCGCCATTCGAACAGACCCTCACTTATTACCAGCATGCGAAAGAGCTGCTTCCGAAGCGCTACCGCGCGCTGCTGCGCCTGCGGCCGCCGGCAGTGCTGAAGGTGAGCCTGCGCAACGCCTACCCGCGCTGCTACGTGACACGGCGGATTTCCACGGACGCCGCGGGGGCGCCCATCGCCGGGGTGTACTACGGGCCGTTCGCTTCGCGGCGCGCGGCCGATGCGTTTGCGGAGAGCGCGCTGGATTTCTTCAAGGTGCGGCGCTGCCAGATCAAGATCCGGCGCGACCCAGCGTTTCCGGGGTGTATCTATTCGGAGATGAAGATGTGCCTGGCGCCGTGCTTTGCGGGCTGCACCAAGGAAGAGTACGACGCGGAGGTGGCGCGGCTGGTGCAGTTTCTGGAGACGAATGGGGGGTCGCTGCGCGCGGCCATCGAGCAGGAACGAGGGCAGGCCAGCGAAGCGCTGGACTTCGAGCGCGCGGCGGCGCTGCACAAGCGGCTGGAAAAGCTGGACGGGGTGCTGCGCGGGCGGCCGGAACTGGCCCGGCGGGTGCAGGACCTGGACGCAGTGATCCTGCAGCGCGCGGCGGAGGAACAGACGGTGGGGGCGTATCCCGTGCGCGAGGGCCGGCTGGGAGAGCCGTTTTTTCTGCGCTTCGGGGAGATGGCCAGCGAGCCGCGGTCGGCGGAGGAGCTTCTGCGCGAGCACCTAAATCTTCCAGATGGCACATACAAATCGGGAAATAGCGCGCAGAGCGGTTTCTCGACTGCAGCCCCGAATGCGTCCGGGCCTTCGTCCGGAATGGCCGAAAAAGGGGACTTGGGAGAGCACCTGGCGCTGCTGGCGCGGTGGTATTACGCGAACCCCAGAGTGGGGGAGATTTTCTTCCGGGAGAAGGAGTGGCCGTACCGGCGGATCTTGCGGGCCTGTGCGCGGCTGCTCGCGCCGGCGGTGGAAGAAGGCTAAGTCGCGCGGGGATGGCGGGCGGCAGGCCTGCTATACTGCGGCGCGGCGCCGCGCAGCGATGGTGCACATTCCCACGAGAGCCACACTTACGATGAACGCCTACGCCACACACGAAGGAACGCTGCACTACGCCGAACGATTTCGGGAGACGGCCGCGGACGGGCATTTCCGGCAGACGCCGGAATCGACGGGGCAGCTGATCCTGTCTTCGATCGGGATGGGGACGTATCTGGGGCAGCCGGATGCGGCCACGGATGCGGGGTACACGGCGGCAGTGGTGGCAGCGGTGGAGAGCGGGATCAACGTGCTGGACACGGCGATCAACTACCGCTTCCAGAAGAGCGAGCGGAACATCGGGGCGGCGCTGGCGCAACTGCGCGAGAACGGGTACGGGCGCGAGGAACTGGTGCTGTGCACGAAAGGCGGCTACCTGACGCCGGACGGGGCGATCTCCGGCGACCCGAACGAATATTTTTTCCGCGAGTACATCCAGAAGGGCGTGTTTACGGCGAAGGAGATCGTGGCGGGGTCGCACTGCATGACGCCGCGCTATCTGGAGGACCAGTTGGGGCGCAGCCTGGGGAATCTGGGGGTGCAGGCGATCGACGTCTATTATCTGCACAACCCGGAGACCCAGCTGGGGGAGATGCCGCGCAAAGAGTTTCTGGCGCGGGTGCAGGCGGCGTTCGCGTTTCTGGAATCGGCGGCGGCGGCGGGAAAGATTCAGTATTACGGCATGGCCACGTGGAACGGATTCCGGCAAGAGGCGAAGGAGCGGGACGCGATGCAGCTCGCGGAGATCGCGCAGCTGGCGCGGGATATCGCCGGGGAGAAGCACCGTTTCCGGTTCGTGCAGCTGCCGTTCAATCTGGCGATGACCGAGGCGCTGACGCTGGGCAACCAGACGGTCGAGGGGAAGGCGAGGACCATGGCGGAAGCGGCCGACGAGCTGGACGTAACCCTGATCGCCAGCGCGTCCCTGCTGCAGGGGCAGGTGGCGCGAAACCTGCCGGGGTTTGTGGGCGCAGCGTTCGGGCTGGGGAACGATGCGCAATGCGCGCTGCAGTTCGCGCGGTCGTCGCCAGGAATCACCACGGCGCTGGTGGGGATGGCCCAGGTGGAGCACGTGCGGGCCAACGCGCGGCTGGCGCAGGTGGCCTCGGCAACGGTGGATCAGTTCAGCAAGCTCTTCGAACGCGGGGACAGCAAATAAGAGGTCGCGCGGGGCTCCTGCCGGCGGTTTTCCAAGGAACCACGATAAAGAGAAATGCGCGGGCGGGAGACCGGCGCTACGCGCGGGATTCCGGGTGGCGTGTGCGGAACCACGCGGCGAGGGCCGCACTCATCTTTTCGAGGTGGCCGGCGAAGAAATGATCGGCGTGGTCGATGACGACGACGCGGTTTTCTCCGGGGAGCGCGGCGGCCAGCTGCTGGAGCTTCTCGGGGGCGCCGAATTCGTCGTTGGCGCCGTGCAGGAAGAGCTTGGGTTTGGCGCACGTCTGCAGGTAAGAAAAATCGGAATCGTTGACCGGGGCGCCAAGGGCGACGAGTTCGGTGACCCGGGGATCGGCGCAGCCCGCGCGCAAGCCCACCCAGCAGCCAAAACTGAACCCCGCAAGGAGCAGCGGCAGGCCGGGATATTTTCCGGCGAGGTAATCGAGAGCGGCGCGCACGTCGTCCAGCTCGCCGCGGCCCTTGTCGTGGGTACCGGCGCTGAGGCCGGCGCCGCGAAAATTGAAGCGCAGAACGGGCAGGCCCAGGCTGTCGAGAGTTTTCGCGGCCTGGTAGACGACTTTATTGTGCAGGGTGCCGCCGAAGAGCGGGTGGGGGTGGCAGACCAGCGCAGCCAGCGGCGGCGTGGCGCCGGCGGGCGGGGCCCAGAGGATGGCTTCGAGGCGCCCTGCGGGGCCGTCGAGAAACAGAGACTGCACTTCGTGTCGAGGGGTCATGGAGTGGCGGCCTGAATTTAGCAGTTTAGCGCAGGCGAGACGGAAGGTCGAAGGAGCCGATGCGGCAGACGGAAACGGTCACGGCGCCTGTGCCGTTCTCCGGTTGGACACGGACGACGCGGAACTCCTGGGCCGGGGCGGGTGCGGCGGGAGAGGTGGCGAAAGAGAGGAAAAGGCGTGCGCCGGGCTGGTAGTCGCGGGTGCTGCGAAAGCGCAGGCCCGCGGCGGAAACGTCGAGGGTCATGGCCTCTTCGAACCAGGGGAGATAGTCAGGGCGGACGCGCACAGGAAGGGCCAGCGGGCGGCGCGGATTGGCGCGGCGTTCTTCGGCGCGGGGGCGGCCGTTGCGCAGGGTGACGAATTCCAGGTGCACAGCGAGGGCTGCAAGGCCCTGTGGGCGGGGCTCGCAACGCACGACGCGCGCGGGCATTTCCGGCTGGCCGTCGGGCAGCGCGGAATCGTAAGGAAAAGTGACCCAGATGCGCGTGCCCGGAGAGAGCGAGGAAGAAAGGGTGAAGCGCAGGCCGCCGCGGGAAGCATCTTCGCTGGCGCGGAGTTCCGTCCGCTGCCCGAAGGGAGTGATCCAACGGATGCGTGCGGGCAGTTGCAGGCGCACCCGGCGATGCTGGCGGCGCTCCATCGGCACAAAGCCTCTTTCCGGCCATGCGCGGGGTAATTGAAATGTTACTCCCGGGGCGAGAACCCCGCAAGAAAAGAGGTAAAAAGTACTATAACCGACTTCAGCGTTGCAGTTTGCGCGGGCCGGTGCTAGCGTTGCCGGAAACCTGCAAGCCGAGGGCATTATGAATGAAGACTCCGAGCGCCGCGAAGCACGGCGATTCACGATGGCTTTGCCGATGCGAATTTTCCCGCAGAAAGCGGTGGAATCCGAGTTCCGGGGGCAGACGCAGGACGTCAGCTACCGCGGACTGTACTTTCTCGCGGATGCCCGGAAATTTACAGTAGGCAGCGAGATCGAGTTCATCATCACCCTGCCGGAACAGGTGCGGCAGAGCGGGGACGTGAACATCCGGTGCCGCGGGCAGATCGTGCGGGTGGAAGAGGTGAACGACCGCACGGGCATTGCCGCGAAGATCGACCGCTACGAATTTCTTCAGACCACCTGAGCATCCCAGGCCGCCGGAACCCGCCGAAACAAGAGCCGCGCGCGGCGCCAAGCTCCCCGCCCCGATTTCCGGCAGCGCCGCGGTTCCCTCCTGCATCCAATCAGCGGTACACTGTACTGCACGACCGCAAAGCGGTCGAAACGGTGCGCTTTTTACAGGGGCGCGCCACGCGGACCGCCATGCGACGCCACACACTGCTGATCGACGCCGACGACACACTCTGGGAGAACAACGTTTTTTTCGAGAAGCTGATCGAAGACTTCATCAGCTTCGTGGAGCCCTGCGGATATCCGCGCGCGTTCATCCGGCA
Source organism: Terriglobia bacterium (assembly GCA_020072785.1). Taxonomy (NCBI): domain Bacteria; kingdom Pseudomonadati; phylum Acidobacteriota; class Terriglobia; species Terriglobia bacterium. The sequence continues at coordinate 26,768 of JAIQGG010000003.1, forward strand.
CGTGCTGAACGAGACAGAACGCAAGAACATCCGGCAGCACGGCTACGGGGTGCGCAGCTTCGGCCGCTCCCTCGAGGAGACCTACCTGCAGCTCGCCGGGGAGATGGTGCAGCACGAAACGCTGGCGCGGATCCACGAACGCGTGGTGGACCTGGAACGCACGCCGCCGAAGATTATGGATGGCGTCCCGGATACGCTGGCCTACCTGGTGCAGAAGCACCGGCTGATCCTGTTCACCAAGGGCGAGCCGGCGGAGCAGGCCGCGAAGGTGCAGCGCTCCGGACTACAGGGCTTTTTCGAGGCTATCGAGATCGTGCCGGAGAAGGACCAGGCCACCTACCACGGCCTGGTGCACAAACACAAAATCGTGAAAACGCAGGGCTGGATGATCGGCAACAGCCCGCGCAGCGACATCAATCCGGCAGTGCGCGTGGGATTGAACGCCGTCTACATCCCGCACGCCAACACCTGGGAGCTGGAGCATGAGCCAGTGGTCGGCGGAAGCGGCAAGCTGATGATCCTGCCGGCGTTCCGCGAGCTGCGCACGCACTTCTGAAGCGTCTTTCCCTGTTCCAATTTGGATGTTGTACCGGGACGGTTTCACTCGACATAGTCACACTTTCCCCGAAGAACGCGAACGGGAGGATGGTTTTGGCCATGGCAACAGCAACCGAGCCGAAAGCAACGGACTGGCGGCAGGAGTGGTTTGAATTCGAGGATGTCACCTATCTGAACACGGCGACGCACGGGCCGATGCCGAAGGCTTCCGTGCGCGCCACGCAGGCCGCTCTGGAATGGAAGAAATTTCCGCAGCTCATGCAGGATGCGGCCCTCTTCGAGACGCCCAACCGCGTTCGCGCCTCCCTTGCACGATTGATCGGCGCAAGACCCGAGGAGATCGCGCTGACTACCGGCGCCAGCAGCGGGATGGCCGCGGTGGCGTACGGACTCTCCTGGAAGCCGGGCGACGAAATCGTCACCGGGAGGAGCGAGTTTCCCGCGCAGTTCACCGCCTGGAAACCGCTGGAGGAACGCGAGGGCGTGCGGCTGCGGGTTGTCGCGCCCCGGGAGAGGTTCCACACGGCAGACGATTTCATCGCGGCGCTGACAGCGAAGACAAAACTCGTTTCGGTGAGCCTGGTGCGCTTCGACGATGGCTCGCTGCTGGACGCGGCGCGCCTCGCGGCGGCGTGCCATGCGCAGGCAGCGTACCTGATGCTCGATATCAGCCAGTGCTGCGGGGCGATTCCGCTGGATGTAGCGCAACTGGGCGCCGACTTCCTCGCCTGTGCAGGCTATAAATGGCTGCTCAGCCCGTACGGCACGGGATTTTTCTGGATCAAGAGCGCGCACATCGAAACGATGCGTCCCGGCCCCTTCTATTGGCAGGCGCTGCCCGGGGCGGACCGCTTTGCGACGCTGACCTTCGACGATCCGAAGCCGGGTCCGGGGGCGCGGCGGTGGGACTCGCCGGAAACAGCCAGCTATTTCAATCTGGCGGCGATGGACGCATCACTGGAGTTTGTGCTGCGGGTGGGGCCGGCGACGATCGCAGCGCACAACGCCAAGCTGATCGCGCAACTCTTCGAACGGCTGCCGCGCGACCGGTGTGTTGTGGCGAGCCCGCAGGATGCGGGGCGGCGCGGGCCGTACGGCTGCTTCGCGGCGCGCACCGCGGAGAAGACCGCGGCGCTGTACGAGCGGTTACGGGCGGAGAAGATCGTGGTGAGCCTGCGCGAGGGAAGCCTGCGCGTTTCGCCGCACCTGTTCAATTCGGAGCGGGACATCGACCGGCTGATCACGGCGGTGACGGCGTGACGCGCTGGCCGCGGATTGCGGTGATCGGCGCGGGAGCGGTGGGCGGGTATTTCGGCGGGTTGCTGGCGCGCGCAGGCGCGCCGGTGGTGTTCGTGGGGCGGGCGGGATTTGCCGAAGCCGTGAAGAAGAACGGGTTGATTCTCGACACGCTGAGCTTTCAGGAAAGCGTCCGGGTTGAGGCTTCCAGCGAACTGAGTGCGGCGCGCGGCGCGGAACTGGTGCTTTTCTGCGTGAAGACGACGGACACCGAGGCGGTGGCACGGGAGCTGGCTCCGCTGCTGGCGGCGGAGGCGATCGTCGTCAGCATGCAGAACGGAGCGGACAACGCGGAGCGCATTCGCGCCGCCTCCGGCATCGCGGCTTTGCCCGCTGCCGTCTACGTAGCAGCCGCGGTGCCGGAGCCCGGCCGGGTGAAGCACGCCGGGCGCGGCGATCTGGTCGTCGGGCCGCGCGACGCGCGCACGGAAAAGGTCGCGGCGGTTTTCGAACGCGCCGGAGTTCCCTGCCGCATTTCGGAGAACATCGAGGGCGAACTGTGGACGAAGCTGCTCATGAACTGCGCGGGCAACGCGATCTCGGCGCTGGCGCGCGTGACATACGGAACGATCGCCGCGGATGAAGATGCGCGCACGCTCGTCGCCGCGGTGGTGCGCGAAGTGCTGGAGGTCGCGCGGGCGGCGGGAGCGCAGGTGCCGGGAATGGAGACGCCGGAAGCGGTCATTGCCACAGCGCTGAAACTTTCCGCGCAGATGAGCCATGCGACGTCCTCGACGGCGCAGGACCTGGAGCGCGGCAAGCGCACGGAGATTGCTTCGCTGAACGGCTACGTGGCGCGGCGCGGGGCGGAGCTGGGCGTGGCCGCGCCGGTGAACCAGGCGCTATATGCGCTGGTGAAGCTGGCGGAAGCGCGCGGCTGAGCGGGCGGCGCGGGACGCACGGTTAACTGCAGGATTCATTCTGAACAACGAGCTGCTGGAGAAGATTGGGGCTAGGTGTGTGTTTGCAGATGGTTTCCCCGCGGTGACGGTGCAGCTGAGATCCTTCAGCGAACTTCGGTTTCGGGAGTCCGAGGGACTCCACCGGGGTCCTGACACCGGACCTCATCGATTCGCTTCAGAATGACAGCAGCCGATGGTTACGAGTCAAGCGACGCGGTTTCAGTAGATGGGGGCGATGGCGCGGAAGGGGATGCGCACGATGGCTTCGAGTTCAACGGGAGAGCCGGCGCGCTGCGCGGGATGGAAACGCCAATGGGCGAGGGCGTCCACGGCGTTGGCATCAAGGCGCCGGTCGATGCCGCGGACGAGCTGGATGCTGTCCACGGAGCCGTCGCGGCGGATCACTGCATAGAGAATCACTTCCCCTTCGATGCGCTCCTGAATGAGAGAGGGGGGATATTTCGGATCGACCTTGTGCAGGGGCACAGGGCCAACGAGGTCGCCGGCGGGCAGAGCGGGCGGGGCCTCGGGATCGCGGTGCAATTCGGAAAAATTGAGGACCCAGCTTCCAGTCACGCTGTTCAGGTTGGGCATGTTCACGTACAGGGTATAGACGCGCTTGGGACCGAACACCGCTTCGGGTTTGGCGCCGGGCGGGAGCGCGGCGAAATTGGGCGGGGTGTAGCGCGGCGGCGCAGCGGCGGCGTCCGCGCGCGGCTGGAGATGGCCAGGTAACGCGTGCACCGGCAGGACGCGCAAGGAAAGCGCCTTGCCGCCAAGGCCGGAAACGACGCTGGATTTTTCCGGATGGCCGCCGCTGATGCTCACGGCGGGCGAGTTGCCCGCGGCTGTTGTGCCGGCGGAGCCGTTGTTGCCGGGTGCGGCAGAGGAGCCGTTTATCGCCGTGGGGCGCGCGGCAGAGGGCGAGCCTTCCGGAGAGATGGACACGCGCGCCGAGAGATTCCCCTCGGGTACAAGGAAGGCCGGTGCGGGCGCCGCCGGGGTTGCGGAGAGCGCAATCAGCGTCTCGGAGTCACCCCCGGCAGCGCCGGGGAGAGCCGGGGCGAGTTCCGGTGCGGGTGCGGTGTCTCCGATTTGTCTGCGCGGGGCTGCGCGCGGCGCGCTGGCCGGGTTGATCTGCAGCTTGGGCCTCTGCGGAGCGGCGGAGGAGGCAAAACTCAGGTCACCGAGCTTCGGTTCGAGATTGGGAAGATCCGGCGCGGGCGCGTTTACCGTGGCCGCCGGGGCGCGCTGCTCGCGCGGGCGGAGCCTGGCAAGCGCCTCCGCGCTGATGGCGATGCGCGGACGCGCGGGCTGGGCGGCAGGAGCGAGCTGCACGATGTTGGGCAGGTTGGGGAGAAACTTCGGGGCCTCAGGTGGCGCGGCGGGACGCATGAGCGTCTGCCGCGGATGCGTGGGATGGGACGAATCGGTGAAGATGCGCTGGCGCGGATGAAAGGCGCCGGCGTGCTGCGGCGCTTCCGGCGCGGAGCGCGGACTGGGCCGGGGCTTTTCCGCAGGCCGCGCGGAGCGCTCCGGGAGATCGAGGAGCGGCAGGTCGTTGATGGGGCCGGACCAGACGAGCTGGGCGTTTTCAAATTCGGGCGAGTGGCGCCGGGCGGCGGGCAGGTTGGGCCACGGAAAAATAAAGAAGACCACGTGCCAGAGCGCGGCAGCCAGCACGGCGATAAACGGAATGCGGCGTTCGATCCAGCAATCGCGGAAGAATTCTCCGGAGAGAAACTTTCTGGGGGCGGCGGGTCCGGCCAGAAGAGCCACGACGCTGCTGGCAAGGCTTTGATGGAAACTGCCCCAGGGGACGTCGAACTGCGGCGGGGCGCCGGCGGGGAGAGACACGGCCGCGACGGGCTTCTGCGCCAGCCCGAGAAGATCGAACGCGCCGTGAACCTGTTGCCAGACCATTCCTTCGTTCATTATACCTTGCGGGATTAGACGCCCGGGCACGGCCAGATGCTGCCCGCATGACGCGTCTGCGGAAATCCAAAAAAGAAAGATGCCGGCCTAAAGGCCGGCGCTATACGGAGAGCGCCTCCATTTGGTAGAAGCTGAGGGCGGCGTCGCCTTGCTCGAGGAGACGCGTGCGGCGAAGCTTGCCAAAGCGCTCGGGGAGCGCGAGTTTGTTGCGGTGCTCGACGACGACGCGGGCGTCCGGCGCCAGGAAATTCGCGGCGCCGAGAAGCGCGAGGACGCGGGCGTATTCGGCTTCCTCGGCCCAGGGGGGATCGAGAAAAACGATGTCGGCGGCCCAGGCGGGATCGGCGGCGTGGCGCGCGGCGAGCATCTCGATACCGCGCAGGGCATCCACGGCTAGGACGGTGGCTCCGGTGGTGACGCCCAGGGCGTCGAGGTTCTGGCGGATGAGCGCGGCGGCGGGCGCATGCTTCTCGACGAAGACGGCGTGTGCGGCGCCGCGGCTGAGGGCTTCGATGCCCACGGCACCGGTGCCGGCGTAGAGGTCCACGAAGCGCGCGCCGGCGGTCTGCGGGCCGAGGATATTGAAGAGCGTTTCGCGCAGGCGGTCGCTGGTGGGACGCAGCTTCATCCCCCGGGAGCTCTTCAGGACACGGCTGCGATATTTTCCGGCGATGATGCGCATGGCCTAACCGATGCGAGCAAGATGATAGCGCTGATGCCAGTGCGGCGGGAGAACGCGCAGGACGGACTGCAGCGCGGCAGCCTGCGCGTGGTCTTCGACGAGAGCGAAGGCTTCGCCGCGCGCGAGTTCGAGCAGCTCGCGGTCGCGCAAGGGGTTGGCGATGTGGAAGCCGAGGTCGCCGTGCTGCCGGGTGCCGAAGAATTCGCCGGGGCCGCGGAGCTGCAGGTCGGTTTCGGCGATTTCGAAGCCGTTGGTCGTGCGCACCAGGGTCTCGAGGCGGAGGCGGGCCTCGTCGCTCATGCGCTGCGGGCCGACCAGGATGCAGAAGGATTTTTCGCCGCCGCGGCCGATGCGCCCGCGCAGCTGGTGGAGCTGGGAGAGGCCGAAGCGCTCGGCGTGCTCGATGACCATGACCGAAGCGTTGGGGACGTCCACGCCGACCTCCACGACAGTGGTGGCCACGAGGATCTGCAGCTCGTTGGCGCGGAAGCGCTGCATGACGCCGTCTTTCTCTTCGCTGGAGAGGCGGCCGTGGAGCAGGCCGAGGCGCAGCGTGGGGAAGACCTCTTTGGAAAGGCGCGCGTATTCAGCGATGGCGGCCTTCAATTCGAGCTTGGACTCCTCGATAACCGGATAGACGACGAAGGCCTGGCGCCCGCGGGCGATTTCACCGCGGAGAAATTCCCAGACGCCGGGGAGATGCGGCTCGCTGGTGAGGCGGGTCTCGATGGGGGTGCGGCCCGGGGGCAGCTCGTCGAGAAGCGAGACGTCGAGATCCCCGTAGAGGGTGAGGGAGAGCGTGCGCGGGATGGGCGTGGCGGTGAGGACGAGGACGTGCGGGGCGTGGCCGTGGCTGGCGGCTTTGTCCATCAGGCGCTTGCGCTGCAGGACGCCGAAGCGGTGCTGCTCGTCGATGCAGGCGAGGCCGAGGCGGGCGAACTCGGCGTCCTCCTCGATAAGGGCGTGGGTGCCGATGACCAGCTGGGCTTCGCCGCTGCGGATGCGCTCGCGGGCCGCGGCTTTTTCCTTGGGCTTGAGGCCGCTGATGAGGAGCTCGACGCGGTAGCCGGCACGGGCGAGGATGCGCCGCGCGGAGAGAAAATGCTGCACGGCGAGAATTTCCGTGGGAGCCATAAGCGCGGCCTGGCAGCCGTTTTCGATGGCGATCACCGCGGCCTCCAGGGCCACGATGGTCTTGCCGCTGCCGACGTCCCCCTGCAGGAGGCGGTTCATGGGGGCGGGCTTTTCGAGGTCGGCGGCGATCTCCGCGAGAACACGCTTCTGCGCGGCGGTGGGCTTGAAGGGGAGAATGCGCTTGAGGGCTTCGCGGACGCGCTCTTCGCGGACGGCGAAGGCGATGGCGTTTTGGCGGCGAGTGGCGCGGCGGTCAAGGGCCAGACTGAGCTGGTAGAGAAAGAACTCGTCGAAGATGAGGCGCCGCTGCGCGGGCGAGGAGAAGGCGTTGAGGGCGTCGATGGACTCCGTCGCGGGGGGGAAATGCGCGGCGATGAAGGCTTCGCGGCGTGGCGGGTAGCCGAGGCGCTGGCGCAGCGGGGCGGGGAGCGGATCGGGAAAATCCGCGGCGAGCTGCTGCAGGGCCATATACATGGCGCGGCGGATGCCGCGCGAGCCGAACGTGCCGATGGCTTCGTAGATGGGCACGATGCGCCCGACTTCCGTGGAGTCCTCACCCTCGCCGCTGAGCAGCTCCATCTGCGGGTTGACCATCTCGATGCGCGCGGGGCGCAGGCGGTCGATTTCGGCCTTGCCGTGGAGGATGACCAGCTGGCCCGGCTTGAGGCGGCCTTCCAGGTAGCCCCCGTGAAAAAACTTGCAGGGGAGCGAACCGGTGTCGTCCTGCACGAGGAGGTGATAGACGGCGTCGGCTTTGTGGAAGCCGCGGAGGGATTGCACGGCGCCGCCGCTCGCGACGCGGGCGCGGATGGTGTAGGTGCCGCCGGGCTGGATCTCGCGGATGGTGGAAAAGTGGATGCGGTCTTCGTAGCGAAAGGGGAGATAGGCGAGGAGATCCTCGAAGGTGCGGATGCCGCGCTTGGCGAGCATCTCGGCGCGCTGCGGGCCGACGCCCTTGAGCATGCGCACTTCGGTGGTGAGAGGCAGCGGCATGGCCCTGCATTTATACCATTGCCGCGGCCGGAACCCACGCTGCGGCGCTGCGGGCGCCAGGGATACTTGCGCGGCGCGGCTGCGTATAGCTAGAGTGGGCTGTCTGCGCCGCGCGCGGCGAGGAGGATTTTTGTGTCCAATGACCGACTGACGGGTTCGGACCGCCGGGCGCTGCTGCTGTGGCTGGTGCTGGCGGTGGTGGGCACGCTGTTCGCGTGGAAAAACTATTTCGCGGCGTTCCCCGAGGCCGCGGTGAATTTTCAGGTGTCGCGCGCGGAGGCCCTGGGACGCGCGCGGAGCTTTGTGAGCGGGCTGGGCGAAGACGTGAGCGGCTACCAGTCGTCGATCGTGTTCGAGGTGGCGGACGGCGAGGAGGACGGGCACGCCAAGACGTATCTGGAACGCGAGCTGGGGCTGGAGCAGGCGAACCGGTTGATGGCCGGCGAGGTCAGCATCTGGTACTGGCAGGTGCGCTTCTTCCGGCCGCAGCAGAAGGAAGAGTTTGAAGTGCGCGTGAGCCCGGCGGGGAAGATCGTGGGCTATGAGCACGTCATCGAAGAGGCGCGGGCGGGGGCGGCGCTGGAGCGCGCGGCGGCCGAGGCGGTGGCGCGGCAATTTTTGACGGCGCGCTACGGAGCGGTGTTGAGCGCCTGGGATTTTCTGCCGGAGGAAGCCAACTCGAACCAGCGGCCGAATCGGTTGGACTGGTCGTTCACCTGGGAGAAGCACGGGTTCCGGGCCAAGGACGCGCCGTACCGGCTGCGGGTGACCTTGCAGGGCGACCAAGTCGGCGGTGCCGAGGAGTATCTGCAGGTGCCGGAAGCGTGGCGGCGAAGCTACAAGGAGCTGCGCTCGAGCAACGAGTTCTACAACGTGGTGGCCATCGTGCCGTACGCGCTGCTGCTGGGCGGCGCGCTGTGGCTGGGCGTGGCCCTGACGCGGCGCGGGCAGACCAGCTGGAGCGGCGCGGTAAAGCTCGGGCTGGTGGTGGCGGCGCTGCTCTTTTTGATGCAGTTGAACGAATGGCCGCTGGCGCGGGCCGGCTACGACACCAAGGAGTCCTACGCAAGCTTCGTGGCGCTGAAGCTGGCGGGCGCGGTGCTGTTCGCGCTGGGCTCGGCGCTGACCGTGGCGCTGATTCTGCCCGCGGCGGAGCCGCTCTACCGGGTATCGCAGCCGGGGCGGCTGCGGCTGGCGGAAACGGTGACGCTGCGCGGACTGCGCAGCAAGGAATTCTTCAACGCGGCGTTTGTGGGGCTGTGCATGGCCGCGGCGCACATCGGGTTCATCGTGGCGTTTTACATGTACGGGCGGCGGGTGGGCGTGTGGGCGCCGCAGGAGCTGAACTACACGGACGCGGTGAACACGGCGTTTCCGTGGATCTCCGGAGTGGCCATCGGGCTGCTGGCGGCGACGAGTGAGGAATTTCTCTTTCGCCTGTTTGCGGTGCCGTACCTGGAAAAACTGACGCGTTCGCGCTGGCTGGCGGTGGTGCTGCCGGCGTTTGCCTGGGGCTTTCTGCACAGCGCCTACCCGCAGGAGCCGGGCTACATCCGCGGAATCGAAGTGGGAATCGTCGGCGTAGTGGCCGGGGTGGTGATGCTGCGCTGGGGCATTCTGGCGACGCTGATCTGGCACTACACGGTGGATGCGCTGCTGGTGGGCCTGCTGCTGATCCGCTCGGACAGCCTCTATTTCAAGGTTTCGGGAGCAGTAGTGGGGGCGGCGGCGGTCGCACCGCTGGTCTTCGCAGGGATCTCCTATCTTCTGCGCGGGCGCTTCGAGGAGGACGAAGGGCTGCTGAACCGCGCAACGCCGTTGCCGGACGTGCGAATTGCCAGCGAAGCCGCGCCGGAAAGCGCGGCGGCGCCGGTCTGGCGCTATGTGGCGCTGACGCCGGGGATGATCGCGTTTCTGGCGGTGTGCCTGGTGGCGGGCGGAGCGGCGGCCTGGAAGCTGAAGTCGGAAAGCATCGGCGACTACCTGCAAATGAACATTCACGCGCGGGAGGCGCGGGCCATCGCGGACGATGTGCTGCGCGCGCACGGCGTGCACCCGGAGGGCTACCGGACGGCAACCACGTTTGTCTCGGTGAGCGATCCTGTCACCAGCGAATATCTGCGGCGCACCGTGGGCATCGCGGAAGCCAACCGCATTTATGGCCAGGAGACGCCCGGCGCGCTCTGGCGCGTGCGTTACTTCCGCGAAGGGCAGGCCGAGGAGTACGCGGTGATCCTGCGGCCGGACGGCACGGTGCATTCGCTTCGGCACACGCTGGCGGAGGCCGCGCCCGGCGCGTCACTGAGCAAAGAGGAAGCAGTGGCGCGCGCGGAGAAGTTTTTGCGCGAGACGAAGAAGCTGGATCTGAGCCAGTGGCATCTGGTAGAGGCCACCAGCGACAAGCGGCCGCACCGCATCGACCACACCTTGACGTGGGAGCGTACGGCGGGCTTTGTGCCCCCTGCGGGCGCGCCGGGCGGATTGGCGGCCGAGCCACCGGCGCACGCGCGGTTCGAAGTGCAGGTGCTCGGGGAGGAAGTGGCCAACTACCGCACGTTCATCAAGATTCCCGACGAATGGCGGCGCGCGCAGGAAGAACTGACGCTGCCGCGCACGCTGTATATGATCGGACGGGGCGTCTTTCTGGGAGGGCTGGTACTCACGGCGCTGATCTTCTTCCTGATGCACCTGCGCGCGGCCGCCACCGGCGTGCCCTGGAGGACGCTGAAGATTTTGGGCCTCGCGGGGCTCGGGGCGTTTCTGCTGAAGTTCGCGTTGGGCACATCCATTCCGGATCTGCTGGCCAACTACCGAACGGAGGTGCCGTTTCCTTACGCGGCGGGAATCAGCGCCGTGGGGGCGCTCTTTGGCGCGATGTTTGTCTTCGGGGCGATTCTGCTGACTTTCGGCTTGGCCTGGGTGTATGCCAGCCGGGCCTTTGGCGCCGAACAACTGCCTGCGCTGAGCGGCTCGGGAGCGCCAGTGAGCCGGATGCCAGGAGCGTACTACCGGGATGCGCTGTGGGTCGGAATGGGGGGCACGGCGGCGCTCACCGGCCTGCACCAGGTCCTGGCTGTGGCCGCCGGGCACTGGCCGACGCTGCACCGCTCGCTGGCAGCCGCAGTGGGAGAGAGTTTTGACGCGGTTCTCCCGGCGGCCGCGGTGCTAAGCGGAGGGATTCTGCGCGGGCTGCTGCTGACGGGGTTGATTGCACTGGCGGCGGCGTTTGTGGCGGCGGAGGTTCGCCCCCGATGGCTGCGCGCGGCGCTGTTCCTGCTGACCGCGCTGTTTCTGGTGGGTGACTGGGGCAGCCCCGGGGACTTTGCGGGGCAGTTCCTGGCCCGGGGCATTCTGCTCGGGGTGCTGGTCTGGGGGGTGTGCCGGGTCGTACGGTTCAATCTCCTGGGCTATTTCCTGGTGGCGGCCAGTGGGATGCTCTTCAGCGGGGCTGTGGAGCTGCTGGCGCAGCCGAACCCTTTCTACCGGGCCAACGGCTATGCGCTGCTGCTGGCGCTGGCCATGCTGTACGCCTGGCCGTTTGTGAACTGGCGGTTACGCGCTGATTCTACAGGCACTTAAGAGAACTTCGCGGGACCCTGGAGAAAACCCAAGCAACCCCCGGGAAAGTCCCGGAGTCTAGAAACATTGCACCGCGAATTTGCGTTCTTATAAGGGGGGAAGGTTGCTCACTCCCGGGGGAATCAGCCGTCCATAGAGGGTGATGTTCGCGGGGCCAGCCCATGGGAAGGCGGGCGGGCACTTCTTCGGAGGGTTTTCGAAAACCGCGAATCGAAAGCGAGCTATGCCGCTTCCTCATTGGACCTTCGCTCTTGCGGATACATCTGGCCGGGCGGGCACGACCGAGGCCGCCCTGCCCACGGTGGCATCTTTGCCGGAACTCGACGAACGGTCGCTGGTGGCCGAAGCGCAAGCGGGCAGCCGTGCCGCGTTTGAGGAATTGGTGCGGCGCTACGACCGCGACGTGCTGCGCCTGGCGCTCAACCTGATGCGCCGGCCGGAGGACGCGCGCGATGTCTACCAGGAAAGTTTTCTGAAGGTCTACCGCAACCTGCACCGCTTCCGCTTCGAAAGCAGCTTCTACACCTGGCTCTACCGCATCGTCACCAACGTCTGCCTGGACCACCTGCGCCGGCGGCAGGCGCGCCCCGAGGACCAGGCGCCGGAGAGCAGCGCGGAGCTGCGCGAGGACGGCATCACGGACTTTTTCGAGAGGCAGCGGGAACATCGCGCCACGCTCGATCCGGAGCGGCAGCTGATGGGCAAAGAGATCCAGAGGCGGCTGGCGGCGGCCATGCTGAGGCTTTCGCCGCGCGAGCGGGTCGTTTTCGAAATGAAGCATTACCAGGGATTGAAGCTGCGGGCCATCGGCGACGCGCTGGGCACGACGGAGGAGACAGTGAAGAACTCGCTCTTCCGGGCGACACGCAAGCTGCGCAGCCAGCTGGGAGAATTGCGATGAGCCGGCCGGAAGAAAACGAGGCCGGACGCACGATGCCGTGCGCGGAAACGGCGCCGCTGCTTCCCTTCTACGCCTGCGACGAACTGGAGGCGCAGGAACGCGAGCGGGTGGCGGGGCACGTGGCAACCTGTGCACGATGCGCGGCGCAACTGGCGGAAGAACGCGCGTTACTGGACGCGCTGGCCGCGATGCCGCAGCCCGCGGACCGGCTGAACCCCTCGGACATGCTTCTGTCGCAGTGCCGCAGCGAGCTGGCCGAGTCGCTGGACGATCTGGCGGCGCCGCCGGAAAGGGTGCACTGGCAGCCGTTCGGATGGTTGCGGCAGCTGATCGTCTTCCGGCCGGCCTGGAGTGCGGCGGCACTGGTGCTGCTGGGAATCCTGGCGGGCACGCAGGCGCCGGATCTGCTGCACACCGGCGGCGCGCCGAATCCGGGGCGCATCGTGCGCGCCACGCCGCGGCTGAGCGACGAGCAGTTGTCGAAGATGGCCGTGGCGGGAATCAATTTTGCGCCGTCGCCGGACGCCGCGCCGGGCACCGTGCAGGTGCAGTTGCGCGCGGAAGAGCCGCTGGTGCTTTCCGGAAGCGTTGAGGATGCGGACGTGCGGCGCGTGCTGACGTACGTCGTGGAGAACGGGCAGCGTTTCGATGCCGGGGTACGGCTGGACTGCCTGGACGCGCTGAAGACGCACTCTGGCGATGCCGACGTGCGCCGCTCGCTGCGGGCCGCGGCGCGCCGGGACGCGAATCCCGCGGTGCGGCTGAAAGCGCTGGATGCGCTGCGCCTGGCGGTAGACGACGCCGAAGTGCGCGAGACGCTGCTCGATGCTCTGGAGAACGACCGGAACCCGGGCGTGCGCGTGGAAGCGGTGAATCTGCTGGCCGGTTCGCTCCAGCCGCAGGAAAAGGAATTTGCCGCGCTGCCGGTACCGCCTGTGCCGCCAGCGCCGCCGCGGGCTTTGCGTCCCCCGCGGCCGCCGCTCCCGAGCGGCACGAACCTCGTCATCGCCGCACCGCTGCCGGTTGATCCGTCCGTGGCGCGCGTGCTGCGTGCACTCGAGGAGCTGGCGCGCAAAGATCCCAATCCCTACGTCCGCCTGCGCAGCGCCGCGGCGCTGCGGCAGATCGGGCCGCGCGAGACACACTGAACTCCGGACACTGGCCCTGGAATGAGGACGCTATCTCCAAACCGCCCCTTTGCTCTCCGGAAAAAAAGAACCGCTTTTCCGCGCGCACTCACCGCGCTGCTGGCTGGCGTTCTGCTGGGCGCGGCGCCTGCAGCCTTCGGTGAGCCCGAGCCACGCGACCCGGCACCCGCTCCGGATTGGCCGCGCGCCTTCGTGGAGCGCCGGGGCGCGCTGCCGACCGAGGACGGGCTGAAGCTGCGGATCTCGGCGGATCTCGGCTCGGTACATGTCTTCACGCAGGGGCCGGGGGAAGCGCCTGCCGTGCGCTACCTGGTGCGCGTGGAAACCGATGTGCCGGAGCCGCTCGCGCAACAACTGCTGGCGCAGTATGCGCTGGCGGCGAAATCCACGCCGGGAGGCGTGCAGATCACGGGAGCGCTGCCGCCGCACAGCGCGCACGGACCCGCTGCGGAGGCGCAGTTCTGGGTGCGCTTCGAGGTGCGTGTGCCGCGAGGCTACAGCGTGGAGGTCACGACCGGAGCGGGGGACATCGAAACCGAGGACCTTGGCGGCACGGCAAGCTTGAGCACGCAGGGCGGGAACATTCGCTGCGGACGCATTGGCGGAAACGGCGGGCGCAGCGCGGGCGCAGGAAAGGTGGCGGCGCGGCTGGAAACCCAGGGCGGGCACATCCGCGTGCTGGACGTGGCGGGGGACCTCGAGGCCTCCACGGGCGGGGGGCACATCAACGCCGGCATTATCGCGGGGGATGCCAAACTGCACTCCGGCGGTGGCCACATCCACGCGGCGCAAATCGGCGGGCGGGCGGATCTGAGCACGGACGGCGGAAACATCGCCGTGGGCCAGGCCGGGAACACGGTAGCGGTGCGCACGGGCGGGGGACAGATTGATTTCGGGGAAGTGCGCGGGTCGGTGCACGCGCAGACCGCGGGCGGCGGAATCCGCATCGCCTATGTGGCCGGGCCGATGGAAGTGGAGACGAGCGCGGGCAGCATCTGCCTGACGCGCGTGGCCGGCGCCGTGCGCGCGGAAACCGCGGGGGGCACGATCACCGCGTTCATCAATCCGGATGCGCCGGCACAAGGCGGCGCGGTGCGGCTGGCCGCGGCTTCGCAGCTCATTTCCGGCGCCGGCGACATTCTGGTGTACCTGCCGCGGAATCTTGCGGCCACCATCGAGGCCACCGTGGAATCGGGCGGAGAGAACCGCATCCAGGCCGATCCCGCGCTGGCGCTGAAAATGCAGAGGGAGGACCCCTCCGGCGCGGGGCCGGTGCGCGCCAGCGCCACGCTCAACGGCGGCGGAGCGCTGCTGCGGCTGCGCACGGGAATGGGCAAGATCCGCCTGCAATATCTGGATGCGGACGTGGCGCTGCGCCAAGCCCTGCTGCGCGAGCAGGCCGGGCGGATGCAGGAGCGGATGCAGGAAATGCAGATGGAAACCGTGGCGCAGATAGAAGCGGCGCGCGCGGCGGCCGACGCACAAGCCGCCGCGGCCGACGAGACAAGCGGCTGGTTCGACGCCTGGATGGAAGCGATCGAGGAGAGACTGCGCGGCGGGGTGGGAGAAGATCCCGCGGAGCTGCAAAAACGCGCCAGCTATGCCCCTCCGCCGGCCTACCCGGCCCTGGCCAAGCAGGCCGGCGTGCAGGGAATCGTGCGGCTGCAGGTGCGCGTGGGGAAAGACGGACGCACTGAAGTGCTGAAGATTCTGGAAGGCGAGCCGGTGCTGGCGGATGCGGCGATTGCCGCGGTGCAGCGGTGGACCTACCGGCCGCGGCTGCTGAACGGCCGGCCGGTGAACGTGATTTCGGAAGTGACGTTCAACTTCCAATTGCGCTGACGGCGCCGCGCGCCGCGGACAGATTTCGGGGCCCCTCCTGCGCGCCTGCCGGGCGCGCGGGAAAAGATATTCGACGGAGGAGGATCGCGTCCATGTCACGAAACGTGCTTCGCGGGTCTCTGCTGCTAACCGTGGTTCTGAGCGTGACGCTGCTGGCCACGCCGTGCTTCGCCTTGCAGGACGATTTCGAGCGCACCTACCCGCTGCAGCCGGGCGGCTCGTTCGAGCTGCAGAACGTCAACGGCATGGTGCAGATCCAGGGCTGGGAGCGCAACGAGGTGGAAATTCACGCGGTGAAGACGACGCGGAGAAAACTTTCCGACCTGGACCGCGTCTCAATTGAAGTGAGCGCAAGGCCGGAGGCGATCGCCGTGGTGACGCGCTATCCCCAGGACGAAGGCGTGGAAGTGGCCGTGGAATACATCGTGCATGTGCCGCACAACGCGCGCATCGAGCACGTCGGAACGGTGAACGGCACACTGCGCATCTCCGGCGTCGACCGGCTGAACGACCTGCACACGGTGAACGGCAACGTGGAAGTCTACGAGGCCGCAGGCACAGTGCACGCGCGAACCACCAACGGAAACGTGCGCCTGGAGCTGGCGCATTTCCGCGAGGCTCAGGAAGCCAGCGCGGAGACGACCAACGGCTCTGTGCTGCTGGCGGTGCCCGCGGAAACGCAGGCGCAGCTCGAGGCACGCTGCCTGAACGGGGATTTCCGCTCGGAGCTGCCGCTGGCTCTGGAGAGTACGCTGCAGCCGCGCGAAGTGCATGGCCGGCTGGGAAGCGGCGGCGGGCCGATCCGCCTGCGCACGATCAATGGAAGCATTCGAGTGGTCGTTCTGCGGACGAGCGTCTAGGGTCCAGGCCCGGCGAGCGCCGCATAAAAAAGAGAGGACGACGAAGATGAATCACCGCACGATGTGGACCGCCGGAGGACTGGCCGCGCTGGGGTTGATGCTGGCCGCGCTGCCCGGACCATCCCGGGCAAAACTGGCTCCGGAAGAGCGCGCGCTGGAGCAGATGCAGCAGCGCATCCAGGCAAAGCTGGCCTGGGGCCAGGAAGAGATTGCCAGCCGCGCGGCGCGGCTGACGGAAGAGCCAGGGGTGCATATCGCCCTGGCCAAACAAGCCATCGCCAGAGCCGCGGCCGCCCTGCCGGACGGCGACGAGGCTGCGGCCATGGCCATGCCCGGCGAGGGCGCGGGGTGGCTGGGGGTGGAGATGCGCGAAATCACCGCCGAGAAGGCCAAGGAGCTGAAGCTGCCGGCGGAGCGCGGCGCGCTCTTGAGCCAAGTGATGGCGGACAGCCCGGCGGCCAAGGCGGGACTCAAGGAAAATGACGTGGTCACGGAGATCAACGGGCAGCCCATCGAAGGGACGCTGCAGTTCCGGCGGATGATCCGGGAGATCCCGGCGGGGCGCACGGCGCAGTTGACGGTGTGGCGCGGGGGCCGCGCGCAAAGCCTCAGCGTAACCCTCGGAGGCGCGATGGAGGCCCACAAAGCCTGGGCCAAGGGAATGCCGCCGCGGGAGTTTACGTTCCACATGCCGCCCATGCCGGAGATGCGGGACATGCCGCGGTTCGAATGGCATGGCGAGATGATGCAGAGCGGGCGTCCGCGGCTGGGGATTGACGGAGAAGACCTGAGCGGACAACTCGGTGCGTACTTCGGCGCGCCGGACGGTGAAGGCATCCTGGTGCACGAGGTGCACGAAGGCTCGCCGGCGGAGAAGGCGGGAATCAAGGCCGGAGACGTGCTGATCAAGTTCGATGGAGAGAGACTCCGCACGGTCGGAGACCTGCGGGAAAAGCTGGCCGGGGTGCGCGAGCAGAAGAAGGTGAAGCTGGGCGTGCTGCGCAACCGTAGTGAGATCACGGTAGAAGCCACAATCGAGCCGCCGGAAGCGCCGAAGCCGCGGAAGCCCGAGCATCCCACGAACATTTAGCGGCAACCTGAAACAAGGGCCCGGGCTTATGCCCGGGCCTTTTTTGTTTTGGGCGGGGATGCAGCGGCGTGGGAATCTTGTTCCGGCGCAGGCGTGTTCTGCGGGCCGCGCAGAACCCGGTATTTGCGCGCAAGCCGCAGCGGGCGCAGCAGAGGGCCGAGCCAGCCTGCGATCTTCTTGCGCTGCGGTGCAGCCCAGTCTTCCTCGGTGGGCGTAAAGGCCAGCCGCAGGAGATAGCGGGTGCTGCGCAAAGCTCCGCCACACATCTGCATGCGGATTCGCGCGCGCTGCGGAGCGCCGCGAGGGGCTTGCTCGGCGCAGGGCAGATGGCCGCAGATCTCTGCGGCGAGGCGTCCGGCCATCGCGTCCGCACGGACTTCCGCGGCCACTGCGGGAGGCAGCTCCGCGGCGAGCACGTCGCCGGCCAGGCGCAGGCCGAGATGCAACATGCGTTCCGTGCGGGTCGCGCGGGCCACGGCGAAGACGCGCGCCCAGTCCAGCGCCGGCTGGCGCGCCAGGAGTCCAGCCACGTCGGCAATCCACATCAGGCGGTCCCAGAAGTGTTTGGAGCCGTGGACGCAGAGGAAGACCAGGGTGTCCTCGGGAGAAAGCGCGAGAACGCCGCGGCCGTCGAGAGCGATGCTGGTGCGGCGGGCGAAGAAGGAGTCCAGGGGGAGCGGGCGGGGAAAATAGCGCAGGGTGCGCTCGGTGTGCAGCTCCACGACGGCGTGCGTGCGCTCGCCCAGAAAAAGAAACTGGCCGGGAATTTTTCCGGCGGCGGCCGCCGCGAAGGGAATCTCGGAGGCAAAACCGCAATCCTGCATGATGCGCGCGGCGCGCGGAATGTCGCGGTGGTGCACGAGGAAGTCGAGATCGCTGTATTGGCGGAGGCTGGCGTCGCCGAAGGCCTGCGCCGCAAGCACCGGGCCTTTGACCGCGACGCTCTCGATGCCCTCGGCCGCGAAACGCCCGGAGAGCAGGAAGAGCTCCGCGGACATGAAAAGTGTGAAGAGGAGATGCGCGCGGCGCGACTGCAGCAGGCTCTGGCGGACTCCGGGGGACAGATCGGCGAGCGCTGCGGCTTCGTGCAGCGCGCGAGCCAGAAGCGGGAGGACACCGTGTTCGCGGGCCCGAGCGAGAAACGCGGGCCCGCCTGTCGCGTGCTGCACAAGTTCGCGGATACGCGCGAGGTCGCATTGCGGCGCGGCGCAGAGGCGGAGCAATTCCCACTCTGCGGCAGCCGGGCTCTGTGTGGATGTGACCATTTCCTGCTGTAACCAGCCTTGCTGCGAATAGCGGATTCTCCGGCGGCACCATGGCCGCGGGGAGCACGGCCCCTACTCTACCGGGGAATGGCGCGCGCCGCCATCGCTCCGGAGAAGGATGGCGGGGACAAGAAAAAAGGCCGGCTCCGAAGAGCCGGCCTCTAGGGCGTGATCGCCGCAGGGCCGCGAGCGGCCCGGACGGGCGATCAGGGCTTCTTTTTCTTGCCCGTGCTGAATTTGGTCTGGATGCCCGGAGCGATTTGTTGGAGCATTTCCAGGCCCTGCTTGGCCTGCTGCCCGTAGACGCCGTTGGGATCGAGCTCCAGAGCCTTCTCGTAGGCTTCCGTGGTTCCCGGCGGGACGGTCACCTGCATCTTGTCGCCCACCTGCTTATACTCCATGGAACCGACGAGAGCGGCGCCGAGCAGATACCAGGCCTGGGCGCTCTTGGGATCGAGCTCGGTGGCCTTCTTCAGCGGCTCCACGGCCTCTTTCAAGCGGTTGGCGTTGTACAGCACGATGCCGAAATTGCGCCAGGCGGTTGCGGCGTTTGCGGGAAAGAGTTCCACGCTCTTGAGATAGGCCGCGTGCGCCTCTTCCACTTTGCCCGCGCGCGCCAGAACGTTACCAAGGTTGTTGTAGTAGCCGGCGCCGGCTTCGGGCTTTTCCTTCATCACCGGCTCAAAAGCGGTGATGGCCTGCTGATAGGCGTTGATGGCATCGTCGTTGCGGCCGCCGAGGTCATAGGCTTCCCCGAGCTTGGCCCACAGCAGGTGCTGGTTGGGATCCTTCTCCGGGGCGGATTTCTGGGCGGCGGTAAATTCGCTGGCGGCCTGGGCCGAGAGGTCGGCAAGCTTCTGCTTGGCGGCATCCTTCTGGTCCGCAGGAGCCCCCGGAGGAAGCTTCTGCAGATCGGCCTTTGCCAGGCGCACCTGCTCGAGAATCCTGGTTCCCTCGGCGAAGTGCGCTTTCATGCCTTCGAACTTTTGCTTTTCTTCTTCCTGCTTCTTGGTGGCCTCGGCGTACTCCGCGCCTTGCTTGGCAACGACGTCCTTGAAATTGACATTGGCGATGCCGTCCTGGCCACTGGCCACGCGCACCTGCACCACAAAGGGCTGCTGGTTCGGAAGCATGATATTGACGGTGTAGATCCCGGACCGCAGGCCGCGGATGACGAAATAGCCCTTCTCATCGGTCTTCGTGTCGGCCTTTACACCTTGTTCGCTGACGGCCTGAATCGCCAGACTCTGCCAAGGCTTTCCGGCGACATCCATGATCTGGCCGCGAATCACCCCGTCCATCTGCGCAGCAGCACGCGGCGCCATCACGCACAGCAGCGCCGCCACCAGCAACACTGCCCGCATCCCCAGCTTCGCAATTCGCTTCATACCCATCTCTCCTTGTAGGCCGCTTGCGTTGTTCCAGATTTTTGAGGCCTCGGTGTAGAAAAAAATGTCGCCCGGCTTCCCCGGGTTCTCGCGCCCCTTATTATCCTCTTTTGCGCCGGGATTCCAAGAACTACGAACGCGATGGGTTGTGCTGCGGCTCGGCTGCGGTCACCACTCCTAGACCCTCTATAGCAGAATGCGTGGCGGTCTCCAAGAGAATTATGGAGACCGGGGCCTCGCGGTCTCCACGGGCGGTTATCGGCTGTAGCGCGTGAGGATGCGGAGCAGGGCGGGTTTGCCCTTCTTGGCCTGGGCGATGGCCGGACGGATGAGCTTGCGCAGCTCGCTGAAGAGGTCCTCGCGGAAGTCGGCGAGGGCGGGGTCTTCGCTGCTCGAGCGGCGCAGGTCGGTTAAGGCTTTGGCGATGCGGTCCTCGGTCTTCGCGGCGCGGTGCCCCGCGCCGCGCTTCTTCGGGGTGCCGTGGGACCCCTTTTTTTTGAGGGCGCTTTTCACCAGCGCGCCCGTGGCGCTTCCGGCGATGGATTCGAGGATGGTCATTCGAGCTGCCTGCTGCCGCTGCCGCCGCTCACGCTGAAGGCCGCGATGCGGGGCGGCGGCGCGACGGCGGGGTTGGGGATGGTCAGCATGGGGTCTCCTTTGCGAGCCGGGCAATCAGCTGCTCGGCGGTCTCCCAGAATTCGGCGTGCACGCCGCCCTGCGGGTCAATCCACGTGAAGCGGGGCATGCGGGCGGTGCTCTTGCTCACCACGCTGAGGCCCTCGCGGATGGCGGCGCTCTTGGAGATGGACTTCGGCCAGCAGCGGTGCTTCTTCCGCTTCATCTTCGCCGCGTGCTTCTTCCACCAGCGGGCCGAGGCGCGGCGCGTGGCGGCGGCGCGCCGGGTGGCGCGCTCTTGGGGTGGCAGGGGCTTCCTGCCGCGCTTCCCGCTGTGATGACCTTTGGGCATGAAGGAGCGTGCGCCGTGGAAGCGGCGCACGCCGGGGCGCTGCAGCTCGGCGGGACTTGCGAGCAGTTTCCACCAGATGTTGGGGTTTGGCAACGAACGTGCGCGATTAGTAGGGGTGTGGTTCTCGGAAGAGAAACCTCACCCCTCACCGGGAGGGGGTGGGGTTTCTCTTCGCGGGGTTTTTCCGGTCGCACCCGTGCGATGCAGGCGCGGGGCCACGGACGCCTCGTGGCCTCGCGCCTGCCGGGCAGGAATCGCGGCGTGGATCTCTGACGTGGTTTTTCCGGGGGCTGCGCCGCCAGCGGCGGCGCGGTGGGGCGCGCGGATGCGCGCCAGCAATCCTCCTGACGGGCCGTGCGCCCGGCGCCCGGCCCGCTGCCCGATGAACGAAGCGTGGTGCCGGACTAGGACGCGGCACGGCCCGGCCCGACAAGGGACGGGCCGCGCCGCAACCGATAACGGACCCGGCAAGGGAGCGACCGCGCGGCGAACGCAGGAGCCGCGCGACTGGGAGCGACCGGACGCCGGGGACGCACCCGGCACACGCGAGACGGGCAAGGGCGCGGGGCCGCGCGCGACAGATGAGGGCGTGGCAAACGCGCGCGGCCCCGAGGGCGCACGGCCCGAAACGCGGCGCGCAGCGCGCCGCCCGCAGCGGCCCCGCCACGTTTACGCGGTCCGGCCGCGCCAGCGACGAAGGCCGCGTGTGGCGGGGCCGCGAGGACGGCAAGGCAGGGACCCGCCCGCGCGGTTTGTGGCGGGCGGGATGCCGCAGCCGCGATGACGCGCGAGGCGCGCGGCGGCAGACGCGGCAGGAAGCCGCGGCGGCCGACGCGCTGACCGCGAAGCGCCGAGCGCCACCGCATAAGTAAGACGCGAGCATCGATGCTCTGCGCGAGACGCGCCGGGGCGCGGCGAGCGCACGGTAGTGTGGTCGACACCCGGACGCAGCAGGCGCGCGACGTGCTCTTTCCGCTGGCACGGCGCGGGCCTGCGGTCCGCGGGGGTTCTCTGGTGCGCCGCGCCGAGTGGACCCGGAGCGCGCCGCGGCGCGGAGGGGCCACGAGTGGCCGCGCGCGGCGCTGTGGCCTAGCGACGGAGCGCAGCGACGGCGCGGGCCTGCGGTCCCGACTGCTGTCCGGGACGCGGTCCGCTCTGCCGGCGTCGGCGTGTACACGGCAAGTAGGATCCTCGCGTGTACACGCCGAGCTGCAGCTTAGTCGGCCTCGGCGCGGAGCGCGTCGAGGAAAGAGGTCTTCGCCGCGGCGAGGGCCTTGCGGTGCTGCGTCGAGTCGTAGTTGGTGTGCGGCGGCAAGCTCACCAGAAAGGCCCGGAGTTCGTAGGGGCCTCCGATTGCCAGCGTGGTGCCGCTGTTGAGATGCTTCTTGAGGTTGCCGCGCAGTTCGCGGATCGGGATGCGTGGTGTTTTCGGCATGGTGCTCCTTTCTTCAGCTGAGGTTTGTGTACACGGTTGCTCGATGGTCAGAGGGTGAGCTGGATGACGAGCGAGTTGCCTACGACGCTGACCGTTTTCGCGGCGGCGCGGGCGTTGAGTGTGGCTGCGGTAGCGGCGAGCGTCGCGGCTTCGGCGGCGTTCTCCGCTGTGACCGTGAGGGTTTGCGTCACGGGGTCCGCTGGGTTGTTGCTCCAGAGGGCTGCGCTTTGCTGGTACACGGTGTCCTCCTTTCTCTCGGCTACTGCTCGAGGTTTTGCCGGGCGGCGTGTGTGCGGCGCACGTGCTCGGCGAATTGCTGCTGCTCGCGCCGCGCAGCTTCGTGCACGCGGTTCACGTACCACGCCCAGAGTTTCAGGGTGGCAGCGAGGGCCACGACGGCTAGCACGACGGCGGCGGTCATGACGTTGGCGGCTCTTTCTGTTTGCCGTAGGGGTTGGGGCCGCTGCGGTCCGGGCGCGGGACATCGATGACGATTTCCGGCGCGCCGTCGATTTCCAGCGGTTCGGCGTAGATGAGCACTTGGTCGGCGGGGTCGATGGCGCAGGGCAGTTGGCGGCCGAGGACCGCTTCAATCGCGGTCATCTGGTCGGCGCGCTCGACCTGGTGCTCGACGCGGGCCTTGTTGGTGCTGCTCTCGTCGGCGACGACGACGACGACAATCCACTTACTCACGGTCTCCTCACTTTCTCGTTTTTGCCGGGTGTCCTACCCTCAGGGGGTTTGAGTTCGTGCGCCGTGGGGCTTCCTGGCGCGCTGTTTTTGTCGGCTAGAGCGCAGTGGGCTTCTTCAGCCGCCAGCAATGCACCCGCACCTCGGCGTGGGCGTCCGCGTGGGCGCTTCGCAGATTGGAGTTGGAGAAGAAGGAGAGCAGGGCCGCGTTGATGGCCCTGCGGATGCTGGTGGCCTCGGCTCCGGTTTTCTCCATCTGCGGGCCGTACTTCCGGTGCGTCCAGCTGATGACTGCGCGGTAGCGGTTTTGTCGGCTCATTTTTCATGGACTGCCTCTCTCGTAGCCAGAGGGCTGCGCGGTGGAAGGTTTGCCGCTGGCACTCGCTGCACCTGCAGCTGAGACCGTGCGGCCAGATTGCGAGCTGCTTCATCGCCCGCCCCGCCCTCGGCGGGGCCGGGTTGGTGGTTTGAGGAGTTCGGCTGCGGCGTAGTCGGCGAGGTACTGCATGGCCTCGGCGATGCGCGGCGGTATCCACTCGCGGCAGTGGAGTGCTTGGTTGGTGTTGCCTTTGAGAGCGCTGCGGACGGTGGCGACGGCTTCGGCGGTGGTCACTGTTTTACCTCGCTATGGAAGTTGAGGAGGCGGTGGTACTCGCGCAGCTGCTCCTCGGAGAGCGGCGCGAGGTAATGCGTGGTGGCGGCGAGAGAGCTGTGGCCGAGATATTGCTGCACGGCGCGCAGGTCTTTCGAGAGCCGGTAGAGGTTTGTCGCCGTGGTGCGGCGCAGGTCGTGGGGATGGAGACCGCGAATGCCGAGCTTGGCGGTGAGGCGGTTCCACGCATCGCTGATGCCCTTGTCGCTTCCGTGCCACGTGCCGTTCTTGGCTTTCTTGCGGCGCAGGAGCCAGACGTAGGGCGTTTGCTGCTCGCCGGGGTCGATGACGGCGGCGGCGAAGAGGGTTTCTATTTCGGGCGTGGTGGGGATGGTGCGGTGCTTCGCACCCTTCACCGGGACGGTGAGCAGGTGGCGCTCGGCGTCGTAGTTGGAGGGCGCGGCGCTCATGGCCTCGCGGTGGCGCAGCGCCGTCTGCCAGCAGAGCAGGACGAAGAGCCGGAGGAAGGGCGGCGCGGCGGCGAGGATGCGGGTGATTTGCTCCGGTGCGGCGGTGACGCCGCGTGGTTCGGGTTTGCGGAGGCGCGGGAGTTGTGGGGCCAGCTTCGGCGCGCCGTAGTCGTCGAGCATGCGTAGCAGACGCTTCAGGACGTTGCGGCGCGTGAAGGCGGTTGCCGGGGCGAGCCGTTGCTTCCAGCCGCTGAGGAGCGCGGCGGTGAGAAACGGCGTGAGTTGCCGGGGTTGCAGATGGCCCGCGACTTCGGAGAGGTCGCGGGCCACCTGGTGGTTTACGTGGTGGCGCGGCCAGCCTTCCGCCCACGTGCGACAGAGCGCGCCGACGTCGCCGAGGGCTGGTCTTTTTTTGCGGCGGCTTCGCGGCGCATCTTCGTAGAGAGTTGCGCGGCCGCTTTCTTCGAGGGGCAGGCTTTCATGTGCCGCTGGCCGTGCTCATCGCGCCAGTCGGCGTAAAACTTCCCGTACTTTTTGCGCATGGAGACTGGTTGGAGACCGTGTTGCTGCCGCCCGCGTCAGTGGCTCGGTTCCGGCAGTTGCGCCGGGATTCCAAGTGCAGGGGGCAGCTGCAGTTCCTTCGTCAGGGCCGGGCGGGGGCGGCGCGCTGGTACGGGATCGGGTCGGGGGTCCCGGCCTCGGCAAAGGCGCGCAGGCGCAGCAGACAACTGTCGCAAGTGCCGCAGGCGGCATCATCGCTCTGGTAGCACGACCAGGTTAGATGCAGGGGTGCGCCCAGGGCGATGCCCCGGCGGATGATCTCGTGCTTGTTCATGGTGATGACGGGGGTGACGATCTCGATGCGGGTCTCCGGGCGGGTGCCCACGCGCACCAGTTCCTGAAACGCGCGGTAGTATTCGGGGCGGCAATCCGGGTAGCCGGAACTGTCCTCGGCCACCGCGCCGATATAGACCGCGCCCGCGCCGATGGCCTCCGCCCAGCTCACGGCGATGGCGAGAAAATGGGCGTTGCGAAAGGGGACGTAGGTGACCGGAATAGCGCCGCCGCCCGGACCGGGGGCGCCCAGTTCGTTTTGCGGGACGGCGATCGTGGCGTCGGTCAGCGCGGACCCGCCGATGGCTCGGAAATAATCGAGTTGCACGACGAGGCGCTGGTGCACGCCGTAGAAATCGGCGATGGCGTCAAAAGAGCGGCGCTCGCGCTTTTCGGTGCGCTGGCCGTAGCCGGCATGGAGCAGAGCGACATTCTCCGAACCGTGGCGCTCGCGGGCGATCGCGGCGGTCACGCAGGAATCCATGCCCCCGCTCAGCAGCACCACGGCTTTTCGGTTGTCATTCACACTCAACTCCTCTTCTCTATCCTGCCTGGGCTCTTCGACCGCCCAAAAAATCCCTCCACACGAATGCGCCGGCACCGCCCTTACACACCCTTCGTCGCCGGGTCCCAGATGAACTTGTGCAATTGCAGGCCGAGGCGCACGGGCAGGCGGTCCTGCAGGATCCATTCGGTGAGGGTGCGCGCGCTCAGCCCGGGCCACTTCCCTGCCGGGTCTTCAGCGGCCGGGGAAAAGAAAACCTCATGCACGCGTTCGGCGAGGCGGTGCTGGCGGATGAAGTCGCGGGCAAATTCGTAATCGCGGCGCGTCGAGATGACGAACTTCACCTCGTCTTGAGCCGCGAGCGCCTCGAGGTTTTG
The DNA here is from genome assembly GCA_020072785.1 of Terriglobia bacterium. NCBI lineage: Bacteria > Pseudomonadati > Acidobacteriota > Terriglobia > Terriglobia bacterium. The sequence goes on from JAIQGG010000003.1 coordinate 52,211, forward strand.
CGGGGCAAACGTGCCGGGCTCGCCGGAATCAGGGCATTTCACGTCTACGATGCGCAGAACCCGGTGCGGCAGGCGGCCAATGAAGCGCTCGCCGCTGGTCTCGACCAGGACCGTATACCCAGCCGCGAGGAGTTGCTCCGCGAGCGGATAGACCTCCTCCTGGAGGAGCGGCTCCCCGCCGGTAATCTCCACCAGCGGAATCGCGGGCGGGGCGCCCGTGGCGGCGGCCTCCCGTCCGGACAGCTCATCGACGCGGCGCAGAACTTCTTCGACACTCATCTTCGTGCCGCCGTGGAAGGCGTAGGCGGTGTCGCACCAGGTGCAACGCAGGTTGCAGCCGGTGAGGCGCACGAAGATGCACGGCCGGCCGGCGCGCGTGCCCTCTCCCTGGATGGACGCGAAAATTTCGGTGATGACCATTGAAACTACTGCCCTGCGGACTTGGCGCTCTTCGTGGCCCTGCGCCGCACAAACCAGATCGCAGCCACGAAGCCGGCCGTGGCCATAACCAGGCGGAAATAGCCCGGTGCGATGCCCAGATGGCGCAGGATGACGATGTAACCGACCGCCACCAGGACGGGGGCCAAGAGAATGATGAAGATGGATTTGTTCATAGAGTGCCGCCGCGGCGGGTCAGGCTCCGGGCCGGTAGCGCGCCACGCTGGTGTCCGTCTCCCAGACGGTGATATCGGTGATGCGTGCGCCGGCCGGCAACTGCGTGAGTTTGCTCGCCGTCTCGTCGTAGAAATACCGGGCCATGTTCTCCGCGGAAGGATTGACGGTGCGGAAGGGCTCGAGATCATTGACAAACTGGTGGTCGAGGACGGCGATGACCTCGCGGATGGCGGCCTTGAGGTGCACGAAATCGATGAGCAGACCGATGGAATCGAGTTCCGGACCTTCTATCGTGATGCGCACCCGATAGTTGTGGCCGTGCGGGTTCTCGCACTTGCCTTTGTAGCCCCGCAGGGCGTGCCCGGCGGAAAACGTCTCTTCCACGCTGACCTGAAACATAGTGCTCCGGGAATCGCGCTTCGTTTCGAACACGGGCCCAGCGGGCGGTCAGGCTCAGGCGCCCGCTTCCGCCGCTATTTCAAATAACTGCTTCCTTGCCGAGGAACCGGGCAATGTCGGCCAGGTCCCGCGTCATACCGTAGTTCGGCAGCGATTCCATGAAAATTTTACCATAGCGCATGCGTTCGATGCGGGTATCCAGCAGGGCCAGGATGCCGCGGTCGGTTTTGGCGCGGATGAGCCGGCCGAAGCCCTGCTTTAGGGCCAGGACGGCCTGGGGCACCTGGTATTCGGAGAAGGCGTCGCGGCCGTCTTCCTTGAGGGAGTTGACGCGGGCGGCCACGATCGGATCGGAGGGCACGGCAAAGGGCAGGCGGTCCACGATGACGCAGGAGAGCTGCTCGCCGGGAACGTCCACGCCCTGCCAGAAGCTGGAGGTGGCGAAGAGAACGGCGTGGGGCGTGGTGCGGAAGCGCTCGAGGAGTGCGCTGCGCGGCGCGGTGCCCTGCAGCAGCAGGGGAAAGGAGACGCGTGAGCGCACGCGCTCGTAAACGTCGTTCATCTGCGAGTAGCTGGTGAAAAGGCAGAAGGCGCGGCCCTGGCTGTGCTCCAGCAATGCCACGATTTCGTCCGCGGCTTTCCCGGGGAAGGCGGCATCGCGCACGTCGGGCATGGCCCGCGGGAGATAGAAAAGGGTCTGGGAAGCGTAATCGAACTCCGGGGGCAGGGCGCGTTCCTTGGCGTGGTCCAGGCCCAGACGGTGGCGCATGAATTCGAAGCGGCCACCGACGGTGAGCGTGGCCGAGGTGAGGATCACCGTGTCGAAGGCTTCGAAGAGGCGCTCGCGCAGGATCTGGCTGACGTCGATGGGCGTGGCCGCGAGAAAAACACCTTTGCTGCGGCGCTCGTACCAGTAGACGAAATTGCGCTCGTTGGATTCGAAGAGGAAGGCCAGCTCCTGGCGCAACTCGAAGCTGCGGCGGGCGAGGCGGGTGAGCTCTTCGGGCTTCTGCGGGACGGCGGCCAGCTCGGTTTCCAGGGATTTGAGGGCGGCCGCGAGAGCGTCGTAGGACTCGCGGTGCTGCTCGAGGAAGGATTCGCGCTCGCCGCGGCTGAACGGGAAGCGGCCTTCGCGCGGGGGAAAGGATTCGAAGAAGGCCCGGGCGCGTTCGCGGATGCGCTGGGTGCGGCGCAGGAGCGCGGCGGAGCCCAGCTTGGAGAGGCGCAGGGCATGATCCACGTCGCGGGCCAGCTCTTCGAAGCGGAAATTGGAGATCTGACGGCCGAAATAGTCGCTGGCCACGTCCTCGATCTCATGCGCCTCGTCGAAGACCACGGCGGAGTATTCCGGGAGGATGCTGCCGAAATCATCCTGCTTGAGGGCCAGGTCGGCGAAGAAAAGATGGTGGTTGACGATGATGAGGTCGGCTTCACGGGCGCGCTGGTGCATGGCGGTGAGGAAGCACTGCTGAAAATCGGGGCATTTCTGGCCGGTGCAGGTGTCCCGGCGGGCGTCCAGGCGGCCCCAGAGGTCGGAATCGTCGGCCAGAAAATTGAGCTCGGCGCGGTCGCCGCTTTCGGTGACCTGGGCCCAGCCGCGGATCTGCCGGTAGGCGTCCAACTCCTCCATGCCCTTGAGCATGGGCTGGTCGGCCATCTGGTGCAGCTTCTGCTTGCAGAGAAAATTGCTGCGGCCCTTCATCACCGCGACTTTCAGCTCCGGTGCGAAGTGCTTCTGCAGGAAAGGCACGTCCTTCTGATAGAGCTGCTCCTGGAGCGACTTGGTGGCGGTGGAGATGACCACGCGGCGGCCGCTCATCAGCGCGGGAACCAGATAGGCGAGAGTCTTGCCCGTGCCGGTGCCGGCCTCGACAATAGCGTGGTGATGCGCGGTGAAGGCGCTGTGCACCAGTTCGGCCATCTCCAGTTGTGCGGGGCGGTGCTCATAGCCCTGGGGCATGGCCTTTTCGAGCAGGCCGCCGGGACCGAAGATTTCGGCCATGGCCGGAGCATCTGCCGGGGAGGCTTCCTGCCGGATGGGCGCGGCGGCTTCCTCTTCCAGCGGGGCGTAGTGCCGCCCGGGAACGGGCGCGCTGTCCGGTTGCCGCGCGGATGCAGCGGCGGCGGCTTTCTTGGAGACCCGTTTCGGCAGAGCGCTCACTCCTGGCTGCATCCGGCACTGGCAGCGAAGGCGTTACGATAACACACTCGGAAATCCCGCGCGCCGCGGAGCTGTCCGCCAGAAAGGTGCGCAAGCGCTAAACGGCGGCCCCGGATGAGAATCAACCGCGAGCGGGGATGGTTCTCTCTGCCCGGGGCCATTTCTCCTGCAACGTTTATCAGTTGCGCATCCACGTTGATCCGCACTAGCGCAGGCCATCACCGCCCAGATAGAGTAGTCTCGGGAAACGGGGCGGCCAGCGGCCGACCGAGACTTGGTGTGCCATGTGGGGTACTGGGATGAAGCGGAATTCTCTTTTCCTGTTTGTAGTAAGCGCAATGGCGCTGGCGCTTAGCTCCTGTAGCGGCTATTGGTACAATCCCGGTGGCGGCACGGGAGGCGGCGGCACGCCGCCTCCCCCGCCCACGACAACGCTGAACCTGACGTTGCAGGATGCGCCGCCGGCTAATACGTCGATCGCCTCGTTCAAGGTTACCATCACCGGCGTGGCTCTCAACCCGGTGGGTGGCGGGGCGGCGGTGAATCTGACGCTCAGTCCCAATCCTTACGTAGTGGAGCTGACGCGGCTCGCGAGCGACTCGGCATTCCTCGGGAGCTTCACGGTGCCGTCGGGAAGCTACAGCAGCATCACGGTGACGGTGGCCAATCCGGACATCACGTTTGCCAATCAAAGCGGGAGCACGGTGACCGGCTGCTTAACCGGCAGCGTGTGCGAAATCACGCCCGCAGCGGCGGGCAGTCTTACGGTTTCCACGTCTCCCTTCCCCCTGACACTGAGCGCCAGCGGGCAGAGCGGCCTGGCGCTGGACTTCAACCTGAACAACGCGCTGACCGCCACCGCGGGCGACCTGGGCGTGGACTTCACGGCGGCGGACGTTTTGAGCGCGAGCGCCCTGCCGCACACCGGTATGCCTTCCGGAACCCTCGATCTGCTCGAGGATTTCACGGGCACGGTCACAGCCGTGAGTTCCAGCAGCATCACCGTACAGTCCGAGACGCGCGGCACTCTTACCGGCACACTCAACTCCAGCACCGTCTATCACGATCCGTTGAGCACCTGCGTGGCGCTCGATTCCACCTGTCTGCACACCGGGCAGACCCTCAGCGTGGATGCGGCGCTGAACCTCAATGGAAGCCTCACCATTCGCAGCGTGGATCTGCTGGACACGACGTCGGTGGACGAGATCGAAGGCACGGTGGTCCTGACGGGACCGCCGCCTTCCACGCAATTTAATCTGGTCCTGTCCGACAAGGTAGTGGCCAGCGGAAACGCCTCGTTGAGCAGCGCCGTCGCAGGGAATATTGTCCTGGTCACCCTGAGTGCGACCCCGGCGTTTCAGGTGGATACTGGCGGGCTGACCGTGCCGCCCGCCTCGTTGAGCCTCTTTCAGGGCGGCTCGGATACCAGCGTGCTCTTTAACGGACAGACGGTGATGGTGCGGGTAACCGCTGCGGCCGGCAGCAGCGGCGCGGGAAATCTTACGGCCACGGTGGACCGCGTCTTGCTGCGCTACACGCGCACCACCGCCGCCGTGACCGGAGCGGTAGCCTCGCCCTACTTCTATCTGGACGCGGCGACACTCCCGCCGTACTTCGGCATCCTGAACACGGCGCAGGTGCAGATTTTCCCGAACGTCACCAACTATGACGGCGTGAACGATGTGACCGGGCTAGTTTCCGGGGACATTGTCTCCGTCCGCGCGCTGTACATCAAGAGTGCCGCACCACCTTTCCTCGCGGCCAAGGTTCGCAAGCACTAACGCGCCTTCACTCCGCCTCCGCAAGCGGAACGGGCCGCTCCGGCAAGCCGGAACGGCCCGTTTTGCTGTTCTGGCGCCAAAATGGAGCCGGCAACCGCTACGCCGCCGAGGGCGCGGCACCCGCAGGTCGTACACTCTCGAACTGCCGGTAGAGGACCAGGGAGATCGCGCCAAGACCCCAGAGCAGCACGGCCAGCCGCACCAAGCCGCCGACGAAGGGCACAGTGCCGGCCACTTTCAAGAGCGTCAGCCCCAGGGCCATGCGCGCAATCAGCGCCCAGGTGTCGCCCGCGGGGCCGAGCAGCCACTTACCCACAACGGCGCCAACCACGATCTGCGAAGAATAGATTGCGACACCCCACAGGATCACGGCGGCCACACCGAGGGGGATGCCCACGATGGTGACACATGCCAGGACGGCCGCGACAGGCACGCTGCAAAGCACCAGAATGCCCAAGCCCAGCGAGACGCCATAATGATCGGCGGAGTCCACGGTCTCCCGTGCGAAGCGCGGCACGAGCAGGAAGAGCACCAAGCCGAACAGCAAGGTGGCCGCGAGCCAGATGCCTCTCCAGATGAGATGCCCGGTGTGCCGGGCCCTGGCCTCCCTCTCGGCTTTGTGAAACTCGAGGGGAGAGGAGAGCTGGGCCTGTGAAGAAACTTCCGGCGCTCTTTCTCCGGAAAAGTACGCCTTGCCCTGAATCTGCGCGGTGGGTCCGACGCTCAGATAGTGCCCGCGCATCTTCAGATTGCCGCCGATGGAGCCGGTGAGTGAGGTACGGCCCACAAAGGCAAAAACATCGCGAGCGATCTTCCCGTCCAGGGAAGCGCTGCCGGTAAACATGGTCAAGCCGCCGCCGATCCTGGCGTTGGAATCCAGATCCAGGACATCCGTGGCCGAAGTGACGTTGCGACCCACGGTTCCGCTGAGCGTGAGCGTGTTCGTGGCCACGCGGACATTGCCGTCCACCTGGCCGGTGATGCGGACCGTGCGCACAAAAGCGAGGACGTCGCCGGTGACGTGGCCACTTACGTCCAGCGCTTCGCCGAACACTAGGAGGTCGCCGTCCACGGTGCCGTCAATGCGCGTGCGCCCGGCGGCGACGTACAGGTCGTTCTTGATGACTTCGTCCTTGCCGAGCGTGTAGGTCTGCTCGTGACGGATTTCCGCTGCGCCGGCGGGAGCCGGGAAGGCCGCCGCCGCGCACAGCCCGGTTAGGACCAGCGCCAGCGCGGAGCCACGGCGCATCCAGCGGCGCACGCAGAACAGGCCGGTTCCGGCCACGATCACAAGCGCGAGCATTTCAATCAGAGAAAACATGGATTGCCATCCTTTCCAGAAAGCACCCTGAAAGACCAGCAGGCCGAGCAGGTTGGTGCCGCCGAAACCCGCCTGATCGAGCTGCGTGATCCAGGGTTCGATATAACCGCTATAAAATGCGTAAGCGCCCGTGGCGGCCAGGCCGAAGACCGCCCCCCAGAGCCACTGCATGGAGCGAACGTGCCGGCCAGGAGCCGCCGCCAGGCGCGCCGGGAGAGGCTCGTCATCTTCCACCAGGGAGCGGGTCAGCAGGCGTGATTCGCGCTCGAGCGCGCGCAGCAGCGTGCGGCAGCCGGGGCACTCCTCGGTGTGCGCGGAGACCTGCCGCGCCCGCGCGGGCTCGAGCTGCCCCTCGAGGTAGAGCAGGCAGGTCATTTCATCCAGGTGGTCAGCCGCCCGCCCGTGCGGCTGGTCGTCGCGATCGTCTTCGCGCCGGCTCATGGGTTCCCTCCCGCCGCCAGGGCCGTGGTTTGGCCCAGCGCCTGGCGCAGTTCGTGGCGGGCGCGCAGCAGAACCACGCCAACAAAGGCGCGGCGCACGCCCAGCGCATCCGCAATTTCGTCATAGCTCATATCCGAGTAGTAGCGCAGGACCAGGGCCATGCGCGCGCGGGGAGCGAGATGGTCCAGGGCGCGGCGCACCTCCTGGCTGGTGCGCTGCTCGATGAGGCGCTCGAGCTGGCTGGGATCGGGATGTTCCAGCGGCAGCGCGCTTACGTCTTCGGTCTCTTTGCCCTGGCGGCCTTTGCGGCGGCGCAGCAGGTCCCAGCAGTGATTGGCGGCGACCTTGTAGAGCCAGGCGGAGAACGACCGCGTGGAGTCGTACTGGCCGAGCTTGCCGCGAATCTTCAGAAAGATCTCCATGGTGGCGTCTTCGGCGTCTTCCCGGGTCGGCAGCGCGCGGCGGCAGAAGCGGAAGATCGCGGGAGCGTACTCCTGATAGAGCTCCCCCCAGGCTTCGGCATTGCCTGCCTGGGCCCGGGCGATGGCTTCCGCGGGTTCCGTCTTGCCCAGCGTGCTCATACGACCTGGTCTCGAAGCATCCATAGGCTAATACGCAGGAGGGGGCCCGAAAATTTCATGCCCGGGAGTGGTACTTGTCCGGCTCAGCCGGGCGTCTCCCCGACTGTAGCAGAGAAAGGCCTGCCCCCTGAAGAGGACGGTTCCAGGGGGCAAAAGAGAAGCGGCCCCGGCCGAAGCCGGGGCCGCTGGGAAGTGCCTCTGCGGAGGCGGTAAAGGGTCAGAAGGTAAATTTCAGAGCGAGTTGCATACCTCGCGGACCGCCACTGCCCAGGAACGGGTAGCCAATGCCCACGTCGCCGGTGGCCGCCAGGCCCAGCGAACCGATTGACCGCCCGTTCGTACCGATGCCATTAGGAGCGGCATCGGCGATGAAAGTAGGCAGATAGGGGTTGGCAAAATTGGGATGGTTAAAGATGTTATAGACCTCGGCGCGCAGCTGCATCTTCAGGCGCTCGTTGATGGCCGTGTCCTTGAAAAGAGAGAAGTCGAACTGGCGGAAATCCGGTCCGCGAAGCGAATTGCGGCCGAGATTGCCGAAGTGGCGCGTGCCCGGGATGCAGGTGCCCGCAGTGCCGTCGCCGACACCCCCCGGATAGCTGCAGGGAATGCCAAAGGCGGAGAGGTCCAGGAAATTTCTGGGGTCGTTGCGATTGTAAGTGACCGTGCCGAGGAGATCGGGCCGGCCGAAGCCGCCGCCGCTGCCGTCGAAGTCGTCCTGGAAATTGTAGTTGAGATGGAAGGGCTGGCCGGACTGCAGGGTGACGATGCCGTTGACGCCCCATCCGTCGGTGAGGCGGCTCCAGTCGCCCTTGCGGTTGGGGAAGGTGTAGATGAAGTTCCAGGTGAAATGATTGCGCACGTCGAAGTTGGAATTGCCGCGGTTCATGCGGATGGGGGCTGTGCTGTCGTTGGGCTGAGCGGCGTTGGGCACGTAGTCCTCGCCATCGCTGGCATCATCAAGCGAATGCGACCAGTTGTAGCTCACGGTCGAATTCAGCCCGTGCCAGTCATTGATTTTCCAACTGACCTGCAGCGAGTTGTAAGTCGAATTCGCGGAGCTTTCCTGCCAGTTGATATACCAGAAGGGCGAGGAAGGCAGGCGCCGTGGCACGCCCCAATCGTTGATGCAGCCAACGGTGGCCGGTGGCGGCGTGGGATTGGGGCACGTGTGAACCAGGTCCTCCGCAGTGATCTGCGCCTGGGAGGGCTGGTTGATGTCGCGGAAGCGGAAGAGTTTGTGGCCATTCGAGCCAACATAGCCGATCTGCAGAACCATCTTCTTGGTCAGTTCCTGCTGCAGGTTGAGGTTGAAGTTCTGCATGTACGGGGTGCGGATATTGGGGTCCACGCCAAAAGCGTCCCACATGGGTCCGGTGTTGGGAAAAACGGGGTTCGCGGCGTTCAGCGGCGATCCGTCAACAGATGCAAAAATAATGGCGTTGGGGCCAACGCCGGAATAGGCCGGGCCGGGATCGAAAACGCTGTTCCAGGGCAGGTGGCCCAGGAACATGTCCTGCGAGAAAGCGTCGTAGAAAAAGCCGTAGCCGGCGCGCAGAACCGTCTTGCCCTTGCCGCTGACGTCCCAGGCGACACTGACGCGGGGAGAGAAATTGTTGCGGTCGGGTTTATAGAGGCCGGCGCCGTTCAAAAGGACGGGAGCGCCCGTGGTGGGATCCACGTTGGTGAAATTGCCGTGCTTCTCGGCGATCACGCCGAAGTAATCGTAGCGCACGCCATAATTGATGGTCAGGTTCTTGCGCCAGCGGAAACTATCCTGCAGGTAGAAAGCGTGGGAATTCTCGGAGGTGTTGCGATTGGTATTCCCCTGGCGCTGGAAGGAGTGGTAGGGGTCGGTATTGGGGACCCCGGTGATGAAACTGTCGAGAGATACGAAATTGAGGGCCCCGCGGAAGCCGCGGTTGAACATCTGCGAGATGGAAGTGCGGCGGAATTCGTAGCCGAACTTGATGTCGTGCCCGCCGCGCTTCCAGGAAATGTTGTCGATGAAATGCCAGTTGGTGTCCACGCGCTGGCGGGGATCGCCGTTGTCGGCGCCGAGCGGAGCAAGGGAACTCCCGCCGGGCGAGGAAACGCTGATCTTGGGCAGGCCGAAGTCGTAGGCGCTGACCCCGGTGTTGAGTCCGATGGAGGCCGGATCGAAACTGCGATCCTGCGGGAAGAAGCCTTCGGCAAAGCGGTTCCAGCCGAGGCGGGCTTCATTGACGACGGAAGGGTTGATCACCTTGACGTAGGAGATGGAGATGAGCTGAACGCGCGTCGGCGTAAAGGTGTTGTAGTTGGGCAGCAGGCCGCCGCCGACGAGAGCCAGCGGGAAGCTCTGGGAGCTGTCGCCGAAATAGTAGCGGCCGGTGAGGAGATCGTTGGCATTCACCTGGTGATCGATCTTGGCGATGACGTTGTCCACGCGGTTGGAGAAAGGCGTGGAGAGAGCGGCGTTGGTTCCACCGTTGGCGTAGCAGTCCGTATTAGGATCAGTGGCTGCGGGCCAGGGGTTGAGCGCCAGGAGATTGGCGATGACCGGATTGACGGAGCCTTCGTTGTTGGCGATGGCGGTCGCGATATCCGCGGCGGTGGGGACGCAGGCCGGGCTGCTCTGCGCGCCCTTTTCGCGGGTGCCTTCGTAGTCGGCAAAGAAGAACGTCTTATTCTTGATGATCGGGCCGCCCAGCGAACCGCCGAACTGGTTGTTGTGAAAAGGCTGCTGGGGACCCACGGAAGCGTCGTCGAAGTAGTTGCGCGCGTTCAGAACCGTGTTGCGGAAGTACTCCAGCGCCGAGCCGTGAAAATCGTTGGTGCCGCTCTTGGTGACGGTGTTGATGACCCCGCCGGCGCTGCGGCCATATTCGGGCTCGAAGTTGGAAAGAACGCGCAATTCGGCAATCGCTTCGACCGGGAGGATCGTCGCCGGGGTGCCGAAAACGCCGGCTTCGTTGATGGCCGGGTCGTTGCGGTAGCCGTCGTTCATGTCCGTGCCGTCGAGCAGGAAGTTGTTGGAGCGGCCGCGCGCGCCGTTCATGGAAAAGATGCCGTAGGAACCCGGAGAATCGGTGATCTGGTCCGGGGAGCCGGCCACGCCGGGAACGAGGAAAATCAGTTTCTGGTAATCGCGGCCGTTGACCGGGAGATTAGTCACGGTGCTGGCCTGAACGACGCCGCCAAGCGTATTGGAGGTGGTCTCGACCTGGGGCAGGGATTCGCCTGTGACTTCCACTTTCTGGGTGACCTCGCCGGGCTGCAGGGTCACATCGGCGCGGACCTGGGAGGAGACTTCGACGCGGATGCCGGTCACAACACCCATACGGAATCCGGCCTTTTCCACGGTCACGCTGTAGTTGCCGATGGGCAGCTCGGGCACGTTGTAGCTGCCGTCATCGCTGGTGGTCACTACGCGCGTCAGACCGGTATCCACGTTCTTCACCGTGACGTTGGCGCCGCTCACGGAGCCGCCGGAAGAATCCATGACCGTGCCCAGAATTGAGCCGCGGAAGGTTTGGGCCTCCGCGCTGAAAGTCAGTAGAAGCAGAAGCACCGCGGCACACACTACGGCCAGGCCGCGCAGCAAGCGAGCAGAACTCTTCATTGCAGTCTCCTTCGTATTTTGCGAACTCATGCGCCTCCCCCCGAGGAAGCGCCCAACTGGAAATGGCCAACGCCCGCCAGATTCGCCCGTGAGGCACGGCATGGCGCAGCACCCAGACTAGTGCTGAATACACTACCCGCCTCTTCCCGGGCCGTCAAGCGCGAGCGGCAGACCCTTGGGGCCATCGCCGGGTCCGGCCCGTCAGGCCGGAAAACCTCCCGGTAGAGCCGCAGATGCGGTACATTGAATAATTAGCTTTATGGCAACGAAACTTCCATCACTGGTCATTGTGGGGCGGCCGAACGTCGGCAAATCCACGCTTTTCAACCGCCTGACGGGGACGCGGCGCGCGATCGTCACCGACGAGCCGGGCATTACCCGCGACCGCATCTACGGGCAGGCGGAGTGGCGCGGGCGGGCCATCGAGATCGTGGATACCGGGGGCATCATCCCGGACGACAAAGCCTTGATTCCACGAGAGATCTTCCGCCAGGCCAAGGTGGCTATCGAGAAGGCCGGGATGCTGGTGCTGGTGGTGGACAGCCACGCCGGGCTCACCCCGCTGGATGCGGAATTGGCGCGGCTGCTGCGCGCCACCGGCAAGCCCTTCGTGGTGGCGGCGAACAAGGTGGACGCGCCGCGGCAGGAGATTCAGACCGGCGTGTTTCACGAGCTGGGCGCGCCGGTCTTTCCCATTGCCGCGGAACACGGCACGGGCGTGGACGACCTGCTGGACGCGGCGCTGGAGACGCTCTCGGCGGCCGCGGCCCCCGAGGAAAAGCCGCTCGAAGCCGAGAAAGAGATCGAGGTGGCCATCATCGGGCGGCCCAACGTGGGCAAGTCCACGCTGCTGAACCGCCTGGTGGGGGAAGAGCGAGTGATTGTCTCGCCGGAGGCGGGCACGACGCGGGACACGGTGGACATCGAAGTGCGCCACAACGGGCAACTCTTCCGCTTCGTGGATACCGCGGGCATCCGCAAGAAGGGCAAGACCAAACTGGTAGCGGAAAAGCTGAGCGTGGTGATGGCCAAGCGCAGCCTGGAGCGCTGCGACGTGGCCCTGCTGGTGGTGGACGCGGAGCACGGGGTGACCCAGGGCGACGCCACCATCGCCAGCTACGCCGACCAGTCCGGCCGCTCGATCATCATCGTGATGAACAAGTGGGATTTGGCGGTGGAGGCGGCGCGCAAGGCCGGCGAAGAGGGCGCGGCCGCGGCCAACAAGTCCCGGAAAGGCGTGGAGGGCCGGCGTCAGCCCCCTCCGTTCGACAAGGGCCGGCTGCTGGTGGAGTACGAAGAGATGGTTCGGGAAAAGCTGAAGTTCCTGAGCTACGCCCCGGTGCTCTTTCTCTCGGCCCTGTCCGGCGAGCGCACCGACAAGCTCTTTCCGCTGATCCAGAAGGTGGCCGATGCGCGCCGCCGGCGCATTCCCACGCCGGAGCTGAATCGCTGGCTGGAACAGGTGGACCTGAGCCGCGGCACGACGCCCAAGGCGCGCCCGGTGAAGATCTTCTACATCACGCAGGCCAAGGCCTCGCCGCCGACGTTCCTGATCTTCACTAACCAGAAGACGCCGCTGCACTTCAGCTACGAGCGCTTCCTGGAGAACCAGCTGCGCGCGACGTTCGATTTCCTCGGCACGCCGGTGCGCTTCGTGCAGCGCATGCGCAAGCGCGACAAGAGAGACTCCGGCTGAAACGGCTGCGCGTTGACAGGCTGCGGATTTGGAATAGGATGAAGGGGTCCCCGCGGCAGCGTTTCCCATGGCCAACAACGGACAAGCCGCACAACCCGCGTCCGAGAACGAGCTCTATCGCATCGGCGAAGTGAGCCGCCTGACGGAAATCAAGCCCTTCGTCCTGCGCTACTGGGAAACGGAGTTTCCCATGCTGCAGCCGGTGAAAAGCCCGCGCGGCCACCGCCTCTATCGGCGGCACGATGTTGAGATGGTGCGGAGGATCAAGCGCCTGCTCTACGACGAGGGCTTCACCATTGCCGGGGCGCGGCGGCATCTGCGCGAGCAGAATGGCCACGGCGGAGGGGAAAGCGGCGGCGAAGCGGACGGGCCGCCGCAGATGCTGAGCCGGAAGATGCTGCTGGACCTCCGGGACACGCTGCGGGCTTTCTTGACGCTGCTGGAACGGCGGTGATAGCCTAGATTTGCCCGGTTGGAGAACGTCTTCGGACGTACCTGGCTCCAGCCGCTGCAGCGGTCGGGACGTAGCGCAGCCTGGTAGCGCGCACGCTTGGGGTGCGTGAGGTCGCTGGTTCAAATCCAGTCGTCCCGACCATTCTTTTCTATGAGTGACCGCAAAGCGGTCAAATTACTTGTGACCGCGAAGCGGTCAACTTCTTTCGGAAACGCCACCCGCGCAGCATCTGCCCCGCTGGACCAAGTTCGCGTAAACTGGATCTGTCGTGCTGGATGTATCTCCGGATCTGTTTGTGATGACCACGAAGACGCCGCACATACTGCTGACGAACGACGATGGGATCGAGGCCGCCGGACTGCGCGCGCTGGCCGCGGCTCTGGAAGGCTGGGCCACCGTCAGCATCGTGGCGCCTAGCCGGGAGCAAAGCGGTGCGGCGCAGTCGCTGACGCTGCGCACCCCCATCATCTGCCACCCGGTGGCCCCGCGGCAGTGGGCCATCGACGGCACGCCGGCGGACTGCGTGATCGTGGCGCTGCACAAGCTGCTCTCCGAGCCGCCGGACCTGGTGCTCTCGGGGATCAACTTCGGCGCGAACCTCGGGGAAAACGCCTACTACTCCGGAACGGTGGGAGCGGCGCGCGAAGCAGCGCTGCACCACATCCCCTCCTGCGCGATGTCGTTGTGTTCCAAAAGCCCCGCGGTGAGCTTCGACGGCGCGGCGCGCCTGGCGCGCACCATGGCCGAGCTGATCCTGCGCGAGGGCCTGCCCGACCAGGTGCTGCTCAACGTGAACGTGCCGCAACCGTGGGACGGCGCGGTGAAGTTCACGCGGCAGTCGCGGAAGATCACGCGCAACCAGTTGAAGGAAGGCCAGGACCCCAAGGGGCGCACGTATTACTGGCTGTTCGAGCAGAAGATCGACAAGGATTTCGAGCCGGACACGGACTACGCCGCGATCTCCGCGCGCGCCGCATCCGTCACCCCGCTGCACCTCGACCCCACACACGGCGAGTCGCTCAGCGATCTCTCGCGCTGGACCGAAGCGCTGCAGGGCGCCTTCCGCTGAGGATGGCTGTAGCCCCGGTCGGAATTTAACCCGGCCTGTTCAGGAAACCGCGTTTCTTTTTCGCACAACCAAACCGTCTTGCAGGTCAGAAAGAAAACCCCGCCCTCTAAAAAGCGCGGCTGCAGGATTTCAGTGGCTGCCTGCCGCGACCAGCGGTACGTTGGCCTTGCGCATCTCCTCGTTCAGCGCGGGCACGTCCTTGGCCAGAACTTCCCGCCAGCGGACCAGATACGGTTCGAGTTGCTGGTCGAAATGGACGAAGATGGCCGCCTCCGCCGCCGTTGGCGCGGCGTCGGCGCTGTCCACAGCTTCCTGCAGATAGCCGATCTTGCTGTTCAGCTTCGTCGGGTAATTCAGCTCATCTTCGGAGGCCTTGGACTGCACCTGAATCAGTTCTTCCTCGATCGCGGCTGCTTTCTTGCGCAGCGCGCCGGAAGCCGCGACGATGCTCTTCGCCGCTTCGTTCGCGGCGAACCGCTTTTCGATGGCTTCGAGCTGCGCGCGCAGGTCGCGGATCCCCAGTACGGCCTTGTTCAATTCATCCTGGCGGTCGCGTAATTTGAGCATCAGGTCGAACTGCTTGCGCAAATCCTCGGCTGAGGTCTTCACGCGGGGATCGAGCTTCACTTCGAGCGGCGCCATGTAGCTCTTGCCTCCGGCGGTGAGCCGCGCCTGATACGCACCGGGCAGGACGAGCGGGCCGGTGGGCTTGCCTTCGTCGTAGATCGCCTTGGGAATCTTCACCGGCGGTTCATAGCGCAGGTCCCAGGCGAAGCGGTTGAGTCCCGCCTCGGCGGGAATGTACTCGGCTTCCTCGTCCCGTTCCCACTCCTCGGGGGCTTCCTCCTTTTTCTTGACCTCGCTCGTGAACGTGCGCAGCACCTTGCCCTGGGCGTCGAGCAGCTCGAGCTTGGCCGGCTCCTTCGGCGCTTCCTTCAAGTAGTAGTAAAGAACTGCCCCGTCCGGCGGGTTTTCGCCGGCGGGATTGCGGCGCACAGTCGCGTGGCCCCTGCGCGTGCGGACGGCAACCGATGGCGTAAAGAGATGCGCCTCTTCTCCGGCAATGGAAGCGGTCATCTGGCGCAGCGGGCTGAGGTCGTCGAGCACCCAGAAGGAACGGCCGTGGGTGGCCACCGCCAGGTCGTCGCCGTGCACCAGCAGGTCGTGGACCGGCGTGGTGGGCAGGTTGAGCTGCAGCGGCTGCCAGTGGCCGCCGTCGTCAAACGAGACCCACACGCCCGTCTCCGTGCCGGCATAGAGCAGGCCCTTGCGCTTGGGATCCTCGCGCACCGCGTGGACGTAGGATTTGTCGGGAAGGCCGGTGACGAGCTTCGTCCAGGTCTTGCCGAAGTCGGTGGTCTTGAAGATATAGGGATGGAAATTGTCGAGCTTGTGGGCGTCCACGGCGGCGTAGGCCGTGCCGGCATCGAAGGGCGAGGCCTCGATCAGGCTGACCAGCGCCCACTCCGGCATCTCTTTCGGTGTGACGTTGTTCCAGCTCTTGCCGCCATCGCGCGTGAGCTGGATCAGGCCGTCATCCGTGCCGGCCCAGATCACGCCGGCCTGCTTCGGCGATTCCGCGACGCTGAAAATGACGTCGTAGAACTCCACGCTGGCCTGATCCTTGGTGATGGGTCCGCCGGAATCCTGCTGCTTGGATTTGTCGTTGCGCGTCAGGTCCGGGCTAATGATGGTCCAGCTCTGTCCGCCATCGGCGGAGCGGAAGAGCACATCGGCCGACTGGTACAGCACATTGGGATCGTGCGGCGAAAACAGGATCGGCGAGGTCCAGGTGAAGCGGTACTTCTGCTCCGCGGCGTTGTGGCCGTCGGCGTCGTCGGGCCACTGCTGGATGTTCTGCGCCTGGCCGGTGCGGCGGTCGAAGCGGGTGATAATGCCGAAATAGGAGCCGGCATAGACGATGTTGGAGTCGCGCGGGTCCACCGCGATGTAGCCGCTCTCCCCGCCGCCGACGGCATCCCAGTCGCCGCGCTCGATGGCGCCGTGGTCGCTGCTGGTCAGGATGCCCACGGTGGAGTTGTCCTGCTGCGCGCCGTAGAGGCGGTAGGGAAAATCGTTGTCCGCGGCGACGTGATAGAACTGCGCGGTGGGCTGGTTGCCCTGCGTGGTCCAGTTCTTGCCGCCATCCACGGTGATGGTTGCGCCTCCGTCATTGCCGTTGATCATGCGCAGCGGATTCTGCGGGTCGATCCACAGGCCGTGATGGTCGCCATGCGGCGCGCGAAGCCGTTCGAAGGTCTTGCCGCCGTCGATCGAGCGGTAGAGACCGGTATTGGCGATGTACACCGTGGAAGCGCTCTTGGGGTCGGCCCACACGTGAGTGAAATACCAGGCGCGCTGGCGGAAGCGGTGGTCGTCGTTGATCAGCGACCAGTGCTCGCCGCCATCGTCGCTGCGGTACAGCCCGCCCTTCTTCGCTTCGATGAGCGCGTAGACCACATTCGAATCGCCGCCGGAGACGGCCACGCCGATCTTTCCCAGCGGGCCTTCCGGCAGGCCGTTACCCTCAATGCGCTTCCAGGTGGTGCCGCCATCGGCGGAGCGGTACAGGCCGTCTTTGGCTCCGCCGCTGTTCAGCGACCACGGCGTGCGGTAGCCCTCCCACATGGCGGCGAAGAGGATGCGCGGATTCGCGGGGTCGAAGACGATGTCGGCGCCGCCGGTGCGCTCGTCAAGGTAGAGAACCTTTTCCCAGGTCTTGCCGCCGTCGCGCGTGCGGAAGATGCCGCGCTCGGCGTTGGCGCCGTAGGCGTGGCCCAGCGCCGCGACGTAGGCGATGTCCGGATCGTTGGGATGAACGATCACCGTGCCGATGTGCTGGCTGTCCTTGAGGCCAACGTTGGCCCAGGTCTTGCCGGCGTCGGTGGATTTGTAGACCCCGTCGCCGAAGGAGATATTGCCGCGGATGCAGGCTTCGCCGGTGCCGGCGTAAATCACATTGGGGTCGGAGGGGGCCACGGCGATGCTGCCGATGGACGAGACGCTCTGCTTATCAAAGAGCGGATCCCAGGTGTTGCCGCCGTCCGTGGTCTTCCAGACGCCGCCGGCCACCGCGCCGAAATAATAGGTGTTCGGCTGGCCGGGCACACCCGTCACGGCGAGCGCGCGGCCGCCGCGGAAGGGCCCTATGAGCCGCCACTTCATGCCCGCAAGGGCTTTGGGCTCGATCTGCTGCGCGCCGGCGGCGAACGCGGCGGCAAGAATCAGACAGCAAGCGAAAAGAACGGATAGCACGAACAGGCGAGACGTTTTCACAAACACCCCCGGCAGAGAAACCCCAAACGCGCATGCTACAGCGGCAGCGCGGCAAACGAAAGGGATTTTTCCAATTCCTGCGCCGCAAGAGGTGCGATAGGATGGCGCACCAATGGGATCCGGCAAGCGATACGACGTCGCGGTGATCGGCGCAGGAGTGTTCGGCGCGTGGACGGCGTGGCATCTGGCGCGGCGCGGCCGGCGCGTGCTGCTGCTGGAGGCCTACGGCCCGGCGCACACACGCGCCAGCTCCGGCGGCGAATCGCGCATCATCCGCATGGGCTATGGCCCGGACGAACTGTACACGCGCTGGTCGCTGCGCTCGCTGGCGCAGTGGAAAGAGTTTTTCGCAGCGACCCAGCAGCCGCTGTTCCAGGAGTCCGGCGTGCTGTGGCTGGCCGGCGAAGACACCGCCTATCTGCTGCAGACCGAAGAGACGCTGCGGCGCTGCGGGGTGCCGATCGAACACTTGGACTGCGCGGCACTGGAACGGCGCTACCCGCAGATAGCATTCGACAATGTGGGCGCGGGATTTCTCGAGCCGCAGAGCGGGCTGCTGCTGGCGCGGCGGGCGGTCGCGGCGGTGGTCGCGGACGCGGTGAAGCGCGGCGCGGAGTACCGGCTGGCGGCCGTGGAAACGCCGCGCGGTGCGGGGCGCCTGGACGTCATCGAGGCCTTCAGCGGCGAGCATTTTTCGGCCGGCGCCTATATCTTCGCCTGCGGCCCGTGGCTCGGCAAACTCTTTCCGGAAATTCTCGGCCCGCGCATCTTTCCCAGCCGCCAGGAAGTCTTTTTCTTCGGCGTTCCGGCGGGCGACGCGCGCTTTGCCGTGCCGGCCATGCCCACGTGGCTCTTCCAGGCCGACGAGGTCTACGGCATGCCGGACCTCGAGAGCCGCGGATTCAAGATCGCGCTGGACCATCACGGCGAGCGCGTGGACCCGGACACGCAGTCGCGCATGGTCACGCCCGAAGTGGCCGACTGGGTGCGCGGCTACGTGGCGCGGCGCTTCCCGGCCCTGGCCGGCGCGCCGATCATCGAGACGCGCGTCTGCCAGTACGAAAACACGTCCAACGGCGATTTCCTGATCGACCGTCACCCGGAGCTGGACAATGTATGGTTCGCCGGCGGCGGCTCGGGCCACGGCTTCAAACACGGCCCGGCGCTCGGCGAATATGTCGCGGCGCAGCTCGAAGGCAGCGCCAAGCCCGAGCCCCGTTTCTCCCTGGCCACCAAGCGCACCGTCCAGCACCGCTCTGTCCACTAAGACAAGTGCCCCTGCAAGTCTTTAGGCGTTTTCTCTGCTTGGGACACTTTGACGGTCAAGGCGGTGTCTAATTGGATGTGAGTGGTCGCAACCCACAGCAACCACGGTCAGCATTTTGCCTTGTTCTGCGGACGTTGATGATCTCTTGCCTCGTGGGCGTTGTCTTGACCCTTTCCTATCTTGCGATCTACAGCTTCAGCCTCCAGCGCAACGCTCGCGCCCTTCTCCGGGACATGCGAACCATTACCGTGGGCAAGAGCACAGGCGAAGAGGCCGTCCAAATCGCCAGGAAATGGCGCGGAATGATTTACATAGAGAAAGAAACCGCTGGCGCGTCATCCCTTGAGAACCCCGCTCATTATGAAGAAGCCCCGTTGAGCAATTGCATCGCGGATGACTGCAACCTCACGTTATATGTCCAGAACAAGTGGTCCCAGTGGCACTTCTCTTACTTGGACCAGCGTCCGATGCTTCGTCGCTGGCTGCCCCTCAAGGGCATGGTCGCCTCACTCAAGGTCAGAAAAGGAATTGTTACGGAAGAGTATGTAACCCTTGGTCTCGAGGAAGAAGAGCTCTCATACGAGGCGGACACGCAGATCAGCAGCGATCCGTCAATTCGCTCCACTTGGAACATCACACACCATACAGCCCACAATTCAGGCAGATCTGGCGGCACCCGGATGACAGATCACATCCGCGTACAGGCCACGCCTCTTGCGACTCCGGAACAACTTGCCATGGCCCTCGATTTTGATCTTCGCTGCATGCGTCTGGGCGTTCACTGCACCGAATGCCAGTTGCTGCCCAAGATTTGTGAGTACGAAAAGCATGGGGACTGGTATTACTTCACCATGCCGCCGGATCTGTTTGTGGCCTTTCAAAAGGCGGTAAACAGCCTGCCCCTCGGAATCACAAGCAAGGCTTTGCATACAAGGATCGGAGATGAGAACCCATTCAGAAATTCCGCGGCTCGGATAGACGATGGCAGCCGCCATAGGGGCGGTATCCTGCCTTTCGATTTCCCCGACTCTACGGTATTTGCGGACCTGGAACCTGCTCGTTTGACGTACTACCTGAAGAAATGGCGCGAAATCCGCCAGGAACCCCTCCGCGACCGCCGCGTCACCTTTGTCTTCGACAAAAATGACCGGCTCGCACAGATCGAATCCCACGCCGAAGGAATCCCCAGTCGCCCCTAACGCCGGCCTTCCCCGCTCCCCCGCCGCCTCTTCCGCAATCCCAAGTACCACCGCAAACCATTCGAAACTAGTACCACTCAGTAATAAGTATAGACACGCCATCAACGCCATGCTACCCTGCGCCATGTCGCTCGCACCTCACCCCCGCCAACTCTCCCCTCGCCGCCCACCCCCTCTCCTTACCTCGTTACCTCATTACCTCTTTTCCTCCCCTCGCTTTATCTCCTGCATTCTCAATAACCTGCGCACTCTTTCGCCCCACGGCCACCACGCAACTCCTTTGCAATCAAGCACAACCGCACTCTTTCTGTCGCAACGGCGCCGGTACACTCCCTCCCCCTCCGCCCCCCTCACAATGAGACAAAAAAATGCAGCATCCATCCCCATCGGCATGCTCTCCTCTGTCACGACTCTGCAAACCGTGAAACTTCCCCCCGGCTTATGCGTCTTTACCAAAAGGGTGCTATTTTTGTGTCTCCAGGTCCCGCCCGAATCACCGGCCATACCCGATCGTCCGTTCGTGGAGGAAACATGTACGTTCTGAAAGACAATCTTCTCCGTGGCTTCGCGGCCTTCGCCGCGTTCTTGATTTTCCTGCCCTCTCTGGCCCCGCCGGCCGCGGCCGCCCCGCCTGCCCCACCTGCCCCACCTGCCAAAGACGAGTTCCGCGTTCCGGTCGAGTATTTCAAGCTCCCCAACGGCCTGCGCGTGGTGCTCTCCCCGGACCACACCGCTCCTACCGTCTGCGTCGCCGTCTATTACCGCATCGGATTCCGCATCGAGCCGAAAGACCGCACCGGCTTCGCGCACCTCTTCGAACACATGATGTTCCAGGGCTCGCAGAACCTGGGCAAGATGGAGTTCATCAAGCTGGTGCAGCAGAACGGCGGGATCCTGAACGGCTCGACGCGCTTCGACTTCACCAACTATTTCGAAGTGCTCCCGGCAAACAAGCTGGAAACCGCGCTGTGGGCCGAGGCCGACCGCATGGGCGGGCTGGCCGTGACCGAAGAAAACCTGAAGAACCAGCAGGGCGTGGTGAGCAACGAAGTGAAGGTGAACGTGCTGAACCGGCCCTACGGCGGCTTCCCCTGGCTGGACATGCCCCAGTACGCCAATTCCAACTGGTATAACGCGCACAATTTTTACGGCGACCTGAAAGACATCGAGGCGGCCACGCTGGTGGACGTGCAGTCCTTCTTCAAGACCTACTACGCGCCGAATAACGCGGCGCTGGCGATCGTCGGGGACTTCGATCCGGCGGAGGCCAGGCGCTTCGTCGAGAAATATTTCGGCGCCCTCAAGCCCTCGCAGCTCCCCGCGCAGCCCGACCTGACCGAGCCCAAGCAGATCAAGGAAAAGCGCGCGACGAAGACCGACCGCATGGCCAACCGCCCCGCGCTGGCTTTCGCCTATCACATGCCGGAGCGCAACACCCCGGAATACTACGCCATGGGCGTGATCGACCAGCTGCTGCTGCAGGGCGACGACAGCCTGCTGCACCAGGAACTGGTGCAGAAGCGCGGGCTGACCGGCGATGTGAGCGGCGGCATCAACATGCTGGGTAACCTCTACGACTACAATGGGCCGATGCTGTGGATCGCCAGCCTCTTCTACGACCCTGCAACCAATCCCGACACGATCCTGGCCGCCACGGACAGCGCCATCGAGACGCTGCGCAGCAAGCCCGTGGACCAGAAGACGCTGGACCGCGCACGGGTCAAGCTGCGCTCCGACCTCTACGACAACATGGGCTACCTCGGCGGCTTCGGCCTGGCCGACCTGCTGGCGAGCTTCGCGCTGTTTGACGACAACCCGGCGCGGGTGAACTCGCTCGCCGCGGAATTCCAGAAAGTCACTCCGGCGCTGATTCAGAAGACGGCTCAGGAATATCTGACCCCGGCGAACCGCACCGTACTGATCGTCGAACCGCAGGCCAAACCGGCGGAGTCTCCCGCCAAAACCCCGGCCGCGCCGGCAACGAACCAGTAGGAAGAGGAGAACCGATCATGAAGCGCACTCGCACACCAAACGGATTGCTGGTTCTGGCTGCATTCTTTTTCGCCATTCCCCTCTTTGCGCAGGCGCCTGCCGCGCCAAAGCAGACGCCGCCGGCGGGCGGTCCGCCGAAAGCCTTTACCGTGCCGGCGCACGAAAGCTACGCGCTGCCGAACGGCATGCAGGTCACCCTGGTGCCCTACGGCAATCTGCCGAAGGTCACGGTCAGCCTGGTTCTGCGCGCCGGCCAGGCCAACCAGCCCGCGGAGAAGCTCGGCGTGGCCAGCCTGACCGGCGAGTTGCTGAAAGAGGGCACCGCCACGCGCAGCGCCAAACAGGTGGCCGAGGAAGCGGCGCAGATGGGCGGGGCGATGGAAATCGGCATGGGCGAGGACGAAAGCTCGATCGCCACGGACGTGCTCTCGGAATACGGCCCGGAGGCGGCGCGGCTGGTGGCGGACGTGGCCCGCCACGCCCTGCTGCCCGAGTCGGAACTACCGCGGCTGAAGAACGACGCCCTGCGGCACCTGGCGATTGCGCGCACCCAGCCGCAGCAAATCGCCTACGAACGCTTCCGCAAAATTCTCTACCCCGATCATCCTTACGGACGGGTGCTGCCGGAGGCGGAAACCCTCGAGAAACTGACCATCGCCGATGCCAAACAGTTCTACGCGGAGAATTTCGGCGCGGCCCGCGCGCACCTTTATGTGGCGGGGCGCTTCGACTCCGCAGCGATGAAGAAAGCCATCGCCGAGAGCTTCGGCGACTGGGCGCGCGGGCCGGCGTCCTCCGTGGCCGTACCGAAGCCGGCGCCGGAGCGCGTGCTGGACGTTACCGATCGCCCGGGCGCGGCGCAGTCCACGCTGTATGTGGGCCTGCCGGTGCCCCCGGCGGCCAGCCCCGACAATATCCCCCTGGTGGTGACCAACGCGCTGCTGGGCGGCTCGTTCGGCTCGCGCATCACTTCCAACATCCGCGAGCAGAAGGGCTATACCTACTCGCCGCACAGCGAAATTTCGCGCCGCTACCGGGACGCCTACTGGGTGGAGACCGCCGACGTCACCACGGGGGTGACCGGCCCGGCGCTCAAGGAGATCTTCGGCGAGATCGAGCGGCTGCAGAAGGAAGCGCCGCCCGCCGATGAATTGACCGGAATCCAGCGCTATCTCTCCGGGATCTTCGTCATCCAGAACTCCTCGCGGGGGGCGCTGATCAGCCAGTTGCGCTATGTGAACCTCCAGGGGCTGGGCGAGGAGTACCTGAAAACCTACGTGCAGAAGGTCAACGCCGTGACGCCGGCGGAAGTGCAGCACATCACCGCGCAGTACATCAAGCCGGAACAGATGACCATCGTGGTCGTGGGGGACAAGGCCAGGATCGGCGAACAGTTGGCGCCGTTCGCCCCGGCCGCACCCGCGGCCAGGTAGGGGCATCGCGCTCCCCGGGATTTACGGGATGCGCGGCGTGCGCCGCCGGTTCGCCGGGGCGGGAGGAGCGCCGCGCTTCTTGCGCTGCGCTTTTTCCGAATAGAGTTTTTCGTCGGCCTGCGAGAGCAGCTTTTGAATGCGCTCGCCGTCTCCCTGATAGACGCTGACGCCGATACTCGCGGAGATGGGTGGCTGCTCCGTGCCGCCGGCCATCACCGCGCGGATGCGCTCGACCACCCGCCGCGCTTCTTCCTCGCCCGTTTCCGGAAGTACCAGGGCAAATTCGTCGCCGCCGTAGCGCGCGGCCGTGTCCACGGCGCGGCAGTGCACGCGCAGGATGTCCGAGACGCGGACGATGGCGCGCGTGCCGGTCAGATGCCCGAACGTGTCGTTGATCTGCTTGAGGCCATCCAGGTCCAGGAGGAGGACGGAGAAAGGCCGGCCGCTGCGGTTGGTGCGCTCGGTCTCGGCCTCCAGGACGTCGAGCAGGCGGCGGTAGTTAGCCAGACCGGTGAGGGGATCGCTGGTGGCGAGATGGCGCACCTGCTGGAACAGGCGCGCGTTGTCGAGCAGCGCGCCGCCGAGCGCTACGGCGTAGCTGGTCACCTGCAGACCCTGGGCCAGCAGGAACGGCCCGTCCAGCAGGCGCACAGACTGCGAGGCCGCAAGCTGCGCGGCAAGGCACAGCCAGACTGCGGCGTAGATCGTGCGGTCGAAGGCGGAATCGGCGTAGAACAGGCGTCCGCGATAGCCGAACAGGGCCAGGAAAAACAGCGCTGCGGGAAGCAACTGCAGCGGATTGGGGACGAGCGCGCCGGGCTGCGCCGAAATTTCCGCGGGAAGATGCGGCAGCGCGGCAGTGATCAGATAAGTGAGACCCACGACGCTCAGAAGCGCGGCGGCGGTCTCTCCCTTGGGATGCCGCGATTTCGGAAGGAACCAGTCCACCAGATAGGCGGCGACGAAGAGCAGGCAAAGCAGCAGGCGGTTCACCCACCAGGACACCGGAGCCCAGAAAAGGTGCACCGCGGACTCGCGCGAAAACTGGAAAAAGAAGACGCTGGAGGCTATGAGGATGGCGCCCGAGAGCAGGAAGCCCGCGCCGAGGAGCAGCGAGACACGGTCCTGCGTGCCGTAAAAACGCACGATGGCCACGGCGGCGAAAACCACCGCCAGCAGCCCGGCAATGACCTGTATGTAGCCGTGCAGATCGGAATCGGGCTGCAGCGGCGTGTGGCGCAGCCACAAGGCCAGTCCGAGAATTGCCAGGAATCCGCCGGTGTGAAACAGAAATACCGAGAGCGTGGAAGGGCCCGCCGCCGGACGTTCCTCCCCCACGCTACGTGCGTCCGGGTTGGGTGGGCGTGCAGGTTTCGTATGCAGCGGAATCTCCTCCAGGACCGAGGGACCACTACCAGCATGCGCGAAACGCCAAGCTCTTGGAAACTGGTCGAAAGAACAGGTGTGGCCGGAGAGCGACCTCTGCCAGCCTCCGGCGGCTTGCGGCCTGAGCAGCACGTGCCGCAAAGTACATGCTTCGCAGGGCGTCCAGCGAGACGCGGGGTGGCTTCCACGCAAATTCCGCAATCTTGGCCTGGCAAAGAAGGGGCGCAGGAGAAACGTTCGTGACGGCCGAACCGAAATCCGGCGGAGGGCCGCGCCTGCGGCGCACGCTAACGCTGGGGGACCTGATCCTCTACGGCGTGATCGTGATCCAGCCGGTGGCGCCCATGTCCGTCTTCGGGGTGCTGAGCGAGCGCGGCCGCGGCCACGTGGTCACCGCGCTGCTCATCGCCATGGTGGCCATGCTCTTCACCGGCATCAGCTACGGGCGCATGGCGCGAGCCTACCCCAGCGCGGGCTCGGCCTTCACCTACGTGGCGCAGGAGATTCATCCTGGGGCGGGCTACGTCACCGGCTGGAGCATGGTGATGGACTACATACTGAACCCGTTGATCTGCACGATCTGGTGCGCGCAGCAGGCCCATCAGTTCGCCCCCGGCGTACCGGTCTTCGCCTGGAAGATTTTCTTCGCCGTAGTTTTTACGCTGCTGAACATCCGCGGGGTCAAGACCTCCGCGCGCATCAACGCCGGCATGGCCGCGGGAATGGGTGCGGTGATCGCGGTGATCTTCGTGGCCGCAGTGCGCTTCCTCTTCAGCCATCCGCACAGCGACCCGGCCTTTTTCACGCGGCCCTTCTACGACCCGCAGACGTTCAGCTACGGGGGCCTGTTCGGGTGCACTTCTATCGCCGTGCTCACCTACATCGGTTTCGACGGCATCTCCACGCTTTCCGAAGAGGCGGAAAATCCGCGGCGCAACATCCTGCTGGCCACGGTGCTCACCTGCGTGGTCATCGGCCTGCTTTCCGCCGTGGAAGTTTACGCGGCGCAACTGGTCTGGCCGGCTGCACAGCCCTTTCCGGATGTGGACACGGCGTATGTGCACGTGGCGGGGCGCATGTGGGCGCCGCTGTTCGGCGTGGTGGGCTTCACGCTGTTGCTGGCGAATTTCGGCTCGGGCATGGGCGCGCAACTGGGCGCGGCGCGGCTGCTCTACGGCATGGGCCGCAGCAACGCCCTGCCGAAATCATTTTTCGGCGCGGTGGACGCCAAGCACCGCGTTCCGCGAAACAACGTCTTCTTCATCGGCGCGATCGTGCTGCTCGGCTCGTTCAGGCTCTCCTACGGCCTAGGCGCGGAGATGCTCAATTTCGGCGCGCTGATCGCCTTCATGGGCGTCAACGCCGCGGCCTTCCTGCGCTATTACGTGCGCGAGCCGGAGAAGAAGCTGGCCCATCTGCTTCCGCCGGTGCTCGGTTTCCTCATCTGCCTGGGGTTGTGGCTGAACCTGAGCCGCCCGGCGATGATTGCGGGCTCGGTGTGGATGGCGCTAGGGATCGCCTTCGGGGTCTGGAAGACACGCGGGTTCCGCAATCCGCTGTCGTTCGAAATCCCCGAAGAATAATGCTCGCCGCCGGTCTTTCCCTCTGGGTAAGCAGGAAACCTTCGCTGGCGTTTTCGCGGAATTTTGCGTATGACGGAAGCTTGCTTCCGGCACCCGTTACCTGCCGGATGCGCGCCAGGATAGCAACCGTGACGCAGAACTACATCGCAGCGCTCGACCAGGGCACCACCAGCACCCGCTGCATGATCTTTGACCGCGCCGCACGGATCGTCGCCGTGGCCCAGAAAGAACACGAGCAGATCTTCCCCAAGCCCGGCTGGGTCGAACACGATCCGCTGGAGATCGTGCGCCGCAC
Source organism: Terriglobia bacterium (assembly GCA_020072785.1). Classification (NCBI taxonomy): domain Bacteria; kingdom Pseudomonadati; phylum Acidobacteriota; class Terriglobia; species Terriglobia bacterium. The sequence continues at coordinate 78,761 of JAIQGG010000003.1, forward strand.
TCAGGAAGTGATCGCGGAAGCCCTGGAGCAGCGCGGCCTGCGCGCCACGGATCTCGCCGCCATTGGCATCACCAACCAGCGCGAAACCTCCATCGTCTGGGAGCGCCAGACCGGGCGGCCGGTCTATAACGCCATCGTCTGGCAGGACATGCGCGTCGCCGAGGACGTGGCGCGCTACTCCGCCGCGGGCGGGCAGGACCGCTTCCGTGCGCAGACGGGCCTGCCACTGAGCACCTATTTCAGCGGGCTGAAGTTGCGCTGGATCCTCCAAAATGTGCCGGGGGCACGAGCCCGCGCGGAAGCCGGCGAGCTGCTCTTTGGCACCGTGGACAGCTACCTGGCCTGGCACCTTACCGGCGGCCCGAATGGCGGCATGCACCTCACCGACGTAACCAACGCCAGCCGCACCCAGCTCCTGAACCTGGCCACGCTCGATTGGGACGAGGCCATCCTCGCCGCGTTCGAAATTCCCCGCGCCATCCTCCCGCGGGTCCGCTCGAGCAGCGAGGTCTACGGCACGGCCACGTTAGCGGAGATCGCCGGCGTGCCCGTGGCGGGCATTCTCGGCGACCAGCAGGCCGCCCTGGTGGGGCAAGCCTGCTTCCAGCCGGGCGATGTGAAAAACACCTACGGCACAGGCTGCTTCCTGCTGATGAACACCGGGGAGCGTATCGTGCCCTCGAAGTCCGGCCTGCTGACCACCGTGGCCTACCAGTTCGGCCAGGAGAAGCCACGCTATGCGCTGGAAGGCAGCGTGGCCATCACCGGCGCACTGGTGCAGTGGCTGCGCGACAATCTCGGACTCATCGAAAAAAGCAGCGACATCGAGGCCCTGGCTCGCACGGTTCCGGACAACGGTGGCGTCTATTTTGTGCCGGCTTTTTCCGGGCTCTACGCCCCCTACTGGAAGGCCAGCGCGCGCGGAGTTATCGCCGGGCTGACGCGCTACGCCAACCGCGGGCACCTGGCACGCGCGGCCCTGGAAGCCACCGCCTTCCAGACCCGCGAAGTCGTGGAAGCCATGGAGCAGGATTCGGGTATCGCGCTCGATTCCCTGCGCGTGGATGGCGGCATGGTCCGCAATGATCTGCTGATGCAGTTTCAGGCGGACATCCTCAATCGCGAAGTCCTGCGTCCGGCGATTCAGGAGACCACGGCGCTGGGCGCGGCCTACGCCGCGGGCCTGGCCGTGAAGTTTTTTGCGGATACGAAAGAACTGCGCGCCCACTGGGCCGTGGACCACACCTGGAAGCCGCAACTCGCGGAAGCGCGGCGCGCGGAAATGTACCGCCAGTGGAAGAAGGCGGTGACGCGCTCATTCGACTGGGTGGACTGATGCGAGGAGGAGTAGAACGATGACATCCCCGTTGGTGGGCGAATTCCTGGGCACCATGATGCTGATTCTGCTGGGCGACGGCGCGGTGGCCGGCGTTCTGCTGAAACGCTCGAAAGGGGAAGGCTCGGGCTGGATGGTGATCACCACCGGATGGGCGCTGGCGGTAATGACCGGCGTTTTTACGGCCATCGCCTGCGGCAGCGCCGACGCCCACCTGAATCCCGCGGTGACCCTGGGCATGGCCGTGCGCTCCGCCAATTTTGCGAAGTTCGCGCCGTATCTTGCGGCGCAACTGCTCGGCGCGCTGGCTGGCAGCGCCCTTGTCTGGCTGCACTATCTTCCGCACTGGAAAGAGACGCCGGATGCCGAACGGAAGCTGGCCTGCTTCTGCACCACGCCGGCGATCCGCAACTTCGCGGCGAATCTCTTGAGCGAAATCGTCGCCACGTTCGTCCTGGTATTCGTGGCGGGCGCGATCTTTTCGAAGGCCGTGGCCGCGGCGGGACCTGCTGCCGGACTCGGGCCGTATCTGGTGGGCAGCCTGGTCTGGGGTATCGGACTCTCGCTCGGCGGAACGACAGGCTATGCCATCAACCCCGCGCGCGATTTCGGCCCCCGCCTGGCGCACGCGCTTCTGCCCATCGCCGGCAAGGGGGGCTCGGACTGGGGCTATGCGCCGGTGCCGGTGCTGGGCCCTCTCGTGGGTGGCGCGCTCGCCGGCGTGCTGATGCGCTTCCTCGCGTTCTGAGCAAACACTGCGAGGAGACGGGGCGGAGGATATGCTGCGCAAACGGGGGCGCGGAAAGCACCGCGAATGACAAAGAGGTACGGGCTCAGGTCCGCGAAGTCTTCTTCAGATCCCGCAGCAATTCTTTCTTGCGTACCACGGTGCGCGCCATCACATCCAGCGTGGTGTCCTGGAGATACTCCAGAAAGCCCGCGCGCAAATCCTTCCACTGGTCGTGCAGCGGACAGGGGGCATCGTCCGAACAGCGCTCCAACCCCACAGCGCACTCCTGAAACTGATCAAGCCCGTCGGTCGCCGCCACCACGTCACGCAGGGTGATGAGTTCCGCGCGGCGCGCCAGTTGGAAGCCGCCGCCGGGCCCGCGCCGCGACTTGAGCAGCCCCTTTCGCACCAGTTCCTGCAGAATCTTGCTGAGCACCGGAGCCGGGAGGCTTTCCGCCGTGGCAATCTCATCGGCACGTGCCGTCCCGTCCTTGGCAGACGCCAGATTGGACAGGGCCCGGATTGCGTACTCACAAGGTTTTGAATAGATCATGGATGGGGCCCCGCTCGCGATTATTGCCTACCCGCCACGGCTCGTCAATACGGCTTTAACTGTCCTTCTGGTTATTACTTTTCAATTCGCCAGTGGGTCATCTCCGAAATCCGCAGCTGGCTGCGAGCAAGACGAAGATTTGGACTTGACATTTACTCTATTACAGAATATACGGTCTGTAATTCCTTTGTAGGGTGCTGCCGATGGTTTTCCAACACGCCTCGGAGCTCGCGGTCAGAGCCTCGCTGTTTCTCGCCAAACAGCCTCCCGGAAAACTGACCCCCGTGCATGAGATTGCCGCGCAGACCGGCGCCTCCGAAGCGTACTTGGCGAAAATCCTGCAACGGCTGACCAGCGGCGGCCTGTTGCGCTCCTTCCGCGGCCCCGGCAAGGGCATGGAGCTGGGCCGCGCGCCAGAGGCGATCACCCTTGCCGATCTGGTGCGCGTCGTTGAAGGTTCGCGGCTCTCCGACAACTGCATTTTCGGGCTGGGGGACTGCTCGCCCGAGCATCCCTGTCCTCTCCACAATGACTGGCTTCCCCTGCGCACGGCCATTTTCGACCTCATGGAAAAGACCACGCTGGCGGACCTGATTCGTGCCGCACCCGGGTGGCCAGCACCCGAAGGCGCTCGGCCGCTCGGAGTTGCGGCTCCTCCGATGGCGACAGACACCCGGCAGGAGAGGAAATAGCCCACATGCGTTAGGGCATTCCTGTGGTGCCCGGGGCGCTGCCTCGCGATGTGCCGGCGCAGCGCCGCGCCCGCCACGTGGATGCAGTTTCTTGGCGGTTGACATTATCCTCTAGAATTCAGAGAATCACTTTTCTCTCCGTAGCAGGGTCAAACTATTATCCTCTTCGAACGGGGCCAGATGAAGCGTCAGAGATCTCTCACCGTGTGGCTGCTGGCCGCCACAGGTCTCTATCTCTACGCCTTTCCGTCCCCCACCATCTTCTATTTCGGTATTGTTCTGCTGCACACCGCCATCGGCCTATTGCTCGCCGCCCTCCTCCTGCCGCTCCTCGCGCGTCTCACCACCATCGAGAGCCTCGCCGCGCGCCTCGCCTGGATCCTCCTCGCCGCGGGCGCGGCCATCGGCGTCGCCTTCCTCTTTGTGGGAACCCCGCACCGCCTGCATGCCTGGCTCCTGGCGCACATTGTTCTGTCCGTTGCCGGTACGCTGCTCCTAGCGGCCTCCTGGCTCGCTGCGCGCGGACAACCCGCCGGCGCGAGCCAATTCGCGCTTCGTTTCGCAAGCTTGCTGCTGTTCACGGCCGCCGTCGCCTACGGCGCCTGGTGGGCTCGCGAAATCCGCTGGCGCGACTCCAATCGCATCATCAATCCCCCCATCGCTCCCGCGACGATGGACCAGGAAGGCGATGGCTCCCAGGGCCCCTTCTTCCCCAGTTCCGCGCAGACCCTCCACGGCGGCACCATCCCCGCCCAATATTTCATGCAGTCCGAAGCCTGCCAGCGCTGCCACAAGGACATCTACGACCAGTGGAACAGCTCCGCGCACCACTTTTCTTCCTTCAACAATCAGTGGTACCGCAAGAGCGTCGAGTACATGCAGGACGTCAATGGCGTAAAGCCCTCGAAGTGGTGCGCCGGCTGCCATGATCCCGCCCTGCTCTTCAGCGGCGAGTTCGACAAGCCCATCAACCAGATCATCGACCTCCCCGAATCCAAGGCCGGCTTGAGCTGCCTGATGTGCCACAGCATCGTCCGGGTAAAAAGCACCATGGGCCAGGGCGATTTCGTCCTCGAATACCCGAAACTCCACAAACTCGCGGCCAGCAAGAATCCGCTTTTGCGCACCGTCCACGATTTCCTCGTCCGCCTGAATCCCGAGCCCCACCGCCGCACCTTCCTCAAGCCCTTCATGCAAACCCAGACCCCGGAGTTTTGCGCGAGCTGCCACAAGGTGCATCTCGACGTCCCGGTGAACAACTACCGCTGGCTGCGCGGCTTCAACGAGTACGACAACTGGCAGGCCAGCGGCGTTTCCGGCGAAGGCGCGCGCTCCTTCTACTATCCCACCGCTCCTCTGAAATGCCCCGATTGCCACATGCCGCTCGTTCCCTCCCAAGACGACGGCAACATCAACGGCTTCGTCCACTCCCACCGCTTTCCCGGCGCGAACACCGCCCTGCCCTTCGCCAACCAGGACCAGACGCAGCTCGACCTGAGCCGCGAATTCCTGCAGAACGGCAACCTTTCCGTGGATATCTTCGCGGTCTCCCCCGCAGGGCCGCAGCAGGCCGGCGGTGAAGCCCCCGGCCCCGAACTGGCCACCACTTTCGCTGTCGGCGAGGAAGCCGAACAGCCCCGCCTCGCCGGACCCGCCGGAGAAGCGCGCCCGCTCACCGCGCCGCTCGGCCGCGTCGACGCCGCCGTCCGCCGTGACGACGACGTGCGCGTGGATGTCGTCGTGCGCACCAAGAAAGTCGGCCACTTCTTCCCCGGCGGCACCGTGGACGCCTTCGACGTCTGGCTCGAGTTGCAAGCCACCGATGAAAAAGGCCAGACTCTCTTCTGGAGCGGCAAGGTCGAAGACGGCGGCAAGGGCCCCGTCGATCCCGGGGCGCATTTCTACCGCTCCCTGCAAATCGACGCTCACGGCAACCCCATCAACAAGCGCAATGCCTGGGCCACGCGTTCCGTCGTCTACGTCCACCTCATCCCACCCGGCGCCGCGGACACCGTTCACTACCGGCTGCATATCCCGGAGAACTCCGGCGAAAAAATCACGCTCCACGCCAAGCTCAACTACCGCAAGTTCGCCTGGTGGAACACGCAGTTTTCCTACGCCGGGGTCCGCGACCCCGGCGGTGCACATTCCGGCGTGACCAAGGATTATGATGACGGCAAGTGGGTCTTCACCGGCGACACCTCACACGTTTCCGGAAACCTCCACCAGGTCCCCGATCTCCCCATCATCACCCTCGCCGAAGACACCAAGTCGCTCCGCGTCCTCCCTCGCACCGCGCCCGCACCGCCGCCGCAACTCGCGCTCGCCAAGGAGGACTGGGTGCGCTGGAACGACTACGGCATCGGACTCTTCCTGCAGGGCGATCTCCGCGGCGCGGAATCCGCCTTCGAAACGCTGACCCAGCTGGACCCGCGGAATCCCGACGGCTGGGTAAACATTGGCCGCGTCCGCGTGCAGGAAGGCGCGATCCCCGGCGCACGCGCCGCGCTCGAAAAAGCGCTGGCCCTGCAGCCCGGCCTGGCCCGTGCCAACTACTTCTACGCCCGCGTTCTCAAGAGTGAGAGCCGCTTCGACGATGCCGCCGCACGCCTGCGCTCCGTCCTCGCGCAATACCCGCGCGACCGCGTCGTGCGCAACGAGCTTGGACGCGTCCTCTTCATCCAGAAGCGCTACGCCGGCGCCGTGCAGGAATTCCTGCAGGTTTTGCAGATCGATCCCGAAGACCTGCAAGCCAATTACAATCTGATGCTCTGCTATAACGGCCTCGGCGACGAACAACGCGCCAACGAGTACAAGGCGCTCTATCTCCGCTTCAAGGCCGATGAATCCGCACAGGCCATTACCGGCCCCTATCGCCAGGCGCATCCCCAGGACAACAACGAGCGCCAGCCGGTCCACGAACACGTTTCCGTGGCCCTGGGTCCCGCCCGCCAATGAAAAGAGGCCGCGTGAAAACGTTCCTTGCAGCGGTCCTCGTCTGGACCCTTGCTGCGTTTCTGCTCCTCCAAGCCGGGCAGGGTGCTACTTCCCTGTCCTCTCCGGTGGCCTTTCGCGACGTCACCCAGCAGGCCAGCATTCACTTTGTCCACAACACCGGAGCCTTCGGGAAAAAATTTCTCCCCGAAACGCTCGGCCCCGGCGTGGCCTTCCTCGACTACGACAACGACGGCTGGCCCGACATTTTCCTCGCCAACGGAATGGACTGGCCCGGCCATGTCCGGCAGCGCTCCACCCCGCGCCTCTACCACAACAATCACGACGGCACCTTCACCGACGTCACCCGCAAGGCCGGTCTGGCCATCGCGATGTACGGCATGGGAGTAACCGTCGGCGATTTCGACAACGACGGCTTCGACGATCTCTTCCTCACCGCCTTCGGCCAGAGCCGGCTCTTCCACAACAATGGCAACGGCACTTTCACCGATGTCACCCAGAAGGCCGGACTCGGCGGCATCAAGGAGTTCAGCACCAGCGCCGCCTGGGTCGATTACGACAAGGACGGGCACCTCGATCTCGTCGTCGCCAATTACGTCCAATGGTCCCCGGAGACCGACTTGTACTGCACGCTCACTGGAAAAACGAAGTCCTACTGCACGCCGGAATCCTACCAAGGCGTTTCCGTGCGCCTCTGGCGCAATCGCGGCAACGGCACCTTCGAAGACGCGACCCAGAAAGCCGGCCTCGCCGATCCCACCGCGAAAACCCTGGGCGTCACCGTTCTCGACTACGACAACGACGGCTGGCCCGATCTGCTCTTCGCCAACGACACCCAGCCCAACAAGCTCTACCGCAATAACGGCAACGGCACCTTCACCGAAAAAGGCGTCATCGCCGGCATCGCCTTCAGCGAAGACGGCGTGGCCCGCGCGGGCATGGGCATCGACGCCGCCGACTACGACCGCTCCGGCCATTCCAGCATCCTCATCAGCAATTTCTCCAATCAGATGCTCGCCCTCTATCACAACGAGGGCAACGGCCTCTTCGTCGACGTCGCTCCCGCCTCCGAGATCGGCCGCGCTTCCCTCCTCTCCCTCGGCTTCGCTTGCTTTTTCTTCGATTACGATCTTGACGGCTGGCCGGATATTTTCGTTGCCAACGGCCACCTGGACCCGGACATTCAGCGCGTCCAGGCCGACGTCCGCTACGCGCAGCCGCCGCATCTTTTCCGCAATCTCGGCAACGGGCAATTTCAGGAAGCCGCGCGTACCATGGGCGCCGCCTTCAACCGGCCCCGCGTCGCCCGCGGCGCCGCCTACGCCGACATCAATAATGACGGCCGGCTCGACCTCCTCGTCGCCACCAACGGCGGCTCTCCCGCCCTTTTCCTCAACCAGGGCGGCGGCAACAACAGCCTTCGCGTGAAGCTCGTGGGCACAAAATCCAATCGCGACGGGATCGGCGCCGTCGTCCGCCTCACCTCCGGCAGCGCTGTGCAGTCCCAGATGCTGCGCAGCGGCTCCAGTTATCTTTCCGCGAGCGAACTCGTTCTCACCTTTGGTCTCGGCACGCTGTCCCGGGCCGACGCCATCGAAATCCGCTGGCCCAGCGGCCAGACCGACAAACTCAGCAACATCGCCGCGGGACAGACCATCACCGTCACCGAAGAAAAAGGCATCACCGCGTCGCGGGCCTACGCCAGGAGATAGCTTGCGGCGCGGCGGTCCGCTTCGCAAGCGGCAGGCCCATCCCGCGCGCGGGAATCTCGTCTAGAATGGGGATGGTTCCGGCGCAAACAGGCCGCACTTTAACTGCAGGGAGATGGAGAACCTTATGAGTCTCATGCGTTCGCTGCTGCTGGCGGCTTCGCAAAATAGTTCGCTCCGCGAGCGCGCCTCGCGTTACCGTTTCGTCCGCCGCAGCGTCTCCCGCTTCATGCCCGGTGAAACCCTCGACGACGCCCTGCTGGCCGCACAGGCCCTGGGCCTCCGCAAGATCGGCGCGGTCTTCACGCATCTCGGCGAAAACATCAACGATGCGGGCGAAGCCAAGCAAGTCACCGAACACTACCTGGGCGCGCTCGAGCGCATCCACGGGCAGAACCTCCGTGCGGAGATTTCCGTCAAGCTCACCCAGCTCGGCTTGGACCTTTCTCCCGACCTCTGCTTCGCCAACCTGCAAGGGATCATCGCCCGCGAAAACAAAAACTCCACCGTGTGGATCGATATGGAAGCCAGCAACTATGTGGATGTGACGCTGGATCTCTACCGCCGCGCCCTCGCGGCCTTCCCCAACGTCGGCATCTGCCTGCAGGCCTATCTCTACCGCACCAAAGACGACCTCGCGAAGCTTCTGCCCCTGCGCCCCTCCATCCGCCTGGTCAAAGGCGCCTACAGCGAGCCGCCGGAGGTCGCTTTCCCCCGCAAGCGCGACGTCGACGAAAACTATTTCGCCCTGGCCCAGGAAATGCTCGGCGCCCAGGCCGCCAGGCAGTGCCTCCGCGCCGCCTTCGGCACCCATGACGTTACCCTCATCCGCCGCATCGCCGCTTTTGCCGCGCAGCAAGGCTTCCCCAAAGACGCCCTCGAAGTCCAGATGCTCTTCGGAATCCAGCGCGCCGAGCAGGAGCGTCTGGCCAGCGAAGGTTACCGCTCCATCGTTTTGGTTGCCTACGGTACCTACTGGTACGCCTGGTTCATGCGCCGCCTCGCCGAACGCCCCGCCAATCTGTGGTTTTTGATCCGCAACGTTTTTGCAGGTTGACCGATACCCAGAAATTTAGGAAGGACTCGTCGAGGCGAAAAGATTTGAACCTTCGGCCTCCTGTTCCCGAACAACAAAGCAACTTCACAAGCCGTTGTACGGGCGTCACTTACGGATCAGGAACCCTTCCAGTTGGGCTACTTGGGCAACCGCTCGCCCCGCAGACGAGAGCGCCAGAAAACACCAAGGGCTCCGAGACTGCATCTCGGAGCCCTTTCTTTGTGACCAGTGCGGACTGCCGTGATCTCCGTCTCCGCCCGCGCAACGCCGGGGACGACCTGCAGTGACATCTATTTACCCATGTGCGGTACGAGAACCTGGCAGGAAGGAATTACTGAGGGCGTTCGCGAGGCACGTGGGCGAAAGACGATTGGGCCCACAATTTACCATTGCTGGCAGGATGAAGCAGGGCAGGCGAAGATCTGCGTGGGAGTCGCGCCGCGAACCTTCAGGCCTTAGCGGCAGACTGCAGGGATTCCCATTTCATCTCCGCGACTCTCAGTTTCGGGTGGGAGACCAGGAGATGCCAAATCATCGCCTGAAAAGATTCCGTGTGCGGAGTCACCGTGGAGGAATTGACGACGGGAACAAGCACGCAGGCATTCGCCACCTGAGCCGTGTAGCCTCCGTCGCGGCCGACGACGCCGCAAATCGTGGCGCGCACCTCCCGCGCGTAGTCGAGCGCCCGCACCAGGTTCGCGCTGACATTCTTCTTGGCATCTCCGCCGCCGACGGAGATCACGAAGATCATGTCTTTTTCGTTCAACCGGCTCCCGCGCAGCCAATTGGCGTAGCACGTATCCCAGCCCTCGTCGTTCACCCGCGCTGTCAGTTCCGATACGTTGTCCGAGGGCGCGTACGCCTCGATCTGCGCGATCTTGCGGAAATCGCAGACCGCGTGGGACGCATGGCCCGCTCCGCCGCCCACGCCAAGCACAAAAAGCCGCCCCCCTCGCTGCCGTAATTCCACGAGCAGATCCACGGCCTCCTCAATGGCCCGCTGATCCACCTGCCGGAGAATCATTGTGGCTTCTTCGATATATTGCCTGACGTAACCCATCGCGATTGTCCTCCCCGAGTGACGTTAGTCCTGCTCTTTCCGCGCCAGCACCAGTGTGGAGTAGCCAACCAAAACTCGCCCCAAGGTGCCGTAATACAAAGCTTGCGACACCCAGCGCACCAGCATCTTCCCGAGATTCCGGCGCAACTCGGCGTTGAAGATGAGCGGGGCGTTTTCCAGCGCAACAATTCGGAACCCGCCGTGCTGCAATAAAGCGGCGATGGTGCACGGTTGAAATGAGCACAGGTGGTCCGGCAGCTTGAACCCGGCGAGGACACTCTTGGGCTGTTCCAGCCAATAGGGATTCCGCAGTCCGAGCCTGCGCCGCAGCCGTCCGAGCAAATCGTGAAAGCGCGCATCCGGGACCACGACGGCAAGAACGCCTCCGGGCGCCAGAATTTGCCGAAGCTGTTCAAGGGTGCGTGCCGGATCCGGGAGGTGTTCGAGCACGTTTAACAGGCTGATGACATCGAACTGCCGGCCGCCGCGGACCGCGAGGTATTCTTCAATCATTCCGTGATAGATCTCGATCCCGTGCTCCTCCCGCGCGAATTCCGAGCCGCTTTCCGACGGCTCAATGCCGAAGACGGAAAATCCTGCCTCTTTCATGCACCGCAGAAAATTCCCCGATCCGCACCCGATGTCAAGGACCGTCCCCGATCGCCTGATCCGCAGGATTGCCCGGCGCACCCCGCGATTGAAGTGCTCTTCCCTCTTCCGCCACTGCTCCCCGTCATCGTAGCTGGCGTAGAACTCGCGCAACTCTTCCGGCGCCGGTTGCGGATTCACGTACCAGAGCCCGCACTCCCGGCATTGCGCGATGCGGTATCCCCGCGCTTCCAGATACGGAACATGCTCGGTGCTTGAACAAACATGGCACGCTACTGTCTTGCGCACGCTGAGGGCACGACTTGTCGCATGAGTCGCCATTCCCCGTAGCTCCCAGAAGTCAAGATACGTTCCTGCTGCGCGCAGGCTAACAACCCGCCGCCGGGCATCTCCGCGGCAAAACACTCTTCAGACAATCGCTCCCCACTTCCGACTGGATAATCTGGCACGCTTCCCACAGATCCTTTGCTACCAGGTGAGGACGCACCTCGGGCCCCTCCGTAAACTGGCAGATCTCGCATTTCCAGCGGCCCGCAAAGATCGTGCGGCAGCCGGCGCGCAATCCCGCGACCAAGTCGGGAATCCCGTCGCCGATCATGTAGCATTCATCGAGTCCGACCTTCAGGCTCTGCGCGGCCTGTTCCAGCATTCCAATTTCCGGCTTACGGCACCGGCAGCGCTGCCGCAACTCTGGAACGCGCCCTTCCGGGTGATGCAGGCAATAATAGATCCGATCGACGCGCCCCCCGGCCTCGCCAATGCCCTCCAGCATCCTGCGTTCAAAAAGCTTCAGGGTATCCAGCTGGAGATGTCCCTTGGCGATTCCCGGCTGATTCGACACGATGGCGATTTTCATGCCTATGTCGTTCAGGACACGGATCGCCTCGGGAACACGAGGAAGCAGGGTGAATTGTGACGCGGTGAATGGCGCATCGATCACGCCGGCGTCCTGGTGATAGACGAGGGCATTGATCACACCATCGCGATCGAGAAGAACTGCTTTCATGTTTTGATTGCCTATGTGCCGGGCGATTTACCGCCTGCAACAATCGCTCGCAGCAGGTTCCGGCCCCGCAGGCACCCATGACCGCGGGAAAACTGGGGGATGAACAAGCAGAACTCTCCAACACGAATCGCTAGCCAGACGATTTTGCGGCCAGAACTAATCCGTTTTCGTGGTTGTTCTGCCGCTGGATATGCGCGAGACGCCCGTCGCGCGAAACGGCATCGAAAATGACCTTACTGCCTTCAAAATCGAACCGGAAGTTCAGTTCCCGCAAACCGGCATTTCGCATGGCCTCGCGCAATTGCGACTTCTTCTCCTCGCAGTAAAACATGAGAAATCCCCCGCCGCCGGCCCCAGAGATTTTCCCCCCGATGGCCCCGTTCTTCTTGGCCAGCTCATACCACGCGTCAATCTGCGGATTGGTAATCCCCGCGGAGAGCCGTTTCTTCGATTCCCAGTGCAGGTCCATTAATTCCCCAAAACGCCGCAGATTGCCCTTCGTGATTGCGCTGCAAATTTCGATCCCGACGTCCTTGATCTCGCGCAGGCTGCTTACGACGATCTGATCGTTGCCCCGGGTGGCCGCGTCCTGTTTCTGAAGAATCTTCGTGGCATCCCGTACGTCGTGAGTGTAGAAGAGCACAATATTCTGTTCCAGCCCCTCCAGCAGCTCCACGTTTAAGTTCATGCGCGCAACATCCACTTTGCCATCGTGGTCGATATTGAGCACCGTCAAGCCGCCGAAGGCCGCCATGTACTGGTCCTGCTTGCCAATAGGCTTTTGCAGCACTTCCAGTTCGAGGTAACACGCCTCTTCCGCTAGCTTCTGCGGGGTGGCCTGGTCCTGCCGCAGGACGTGCAGGGCATTGAGCAGCCCCACCAGGTACGAGCTCGAAGAACCCAGTCCGGTTCCCGCGGGTATGTCGGCGATCGAGACGATTTCCAGCCCGTTGGGGATGCCGAAGTAGCGCAACGCCTCGCGCGCCAGCGTGTGCTGCACTTCGTCCACATGGTCGACCATCTCGGATGTGCTGTAACGCACCCGAATCTTATCGTCCAGGATGGGCGTGTTCACGCTCAGAAACATGTACTTGTCGAGTGCCACCGCCAGAATCAGACCGCCATGCTCGCGGTAAAATGACGGGAGATCGGTGCCTCCCCCGCCAAGTGTGATCCGGAACGGCGTTCGTGTAATGATCATGCCCCCCCCTAACCGGATGAATTGCTGCAACTCTCATTGCCCGCAGAAACGTATTTCCGCTTGGTTTGGCTATGGCCTGGCGTGGGCCGCGGAAACATTTGCTAGCTCCGCTTCCCTCTGGAAGTAAGCCACCGTCATGCCTGCTCCTTCGGAAAGGGTTACTTGCGGCTCCCACTGGAGAATGGCTTTCGCCTTCGCGATGTCGAGACAGATCCTGTCGATTTCCCCCGGCCGTCGCGGAACAAAGTGCGGCTCGACCCGTTTGCCCAGGAGGTCGCGCACGCGCTCGAATACTTCCCGGTCCCTAGTCTCCACGCCGCTGCCGATATTGAATATCTCGTTGCTTCCCCGCTCCAGGGCCGCGACGTTCGCGGCGACGACATCAGAGATGTAGACATAGTCCCGTACTTTGTTTCCGTCTCCATAGATGACCGGCTGGACTCCCCCCAGCATCTGCTCGGAGAAGATGGCGAATACCCCGGCCTCGCCCTGCGAGCTCTGTCGCGGCCCATATACGTTTCCGTACCGCAAAACGGCATATTGCAGTCCGTAGAGAAACTGGAAGGTGAACAGGTAATGCTCTACGGTGTGTTTGCTGATGCCGTAGGGCGTGATGGGATTCATAGGGTAGCCTTCGGGAACGGGCGTCTTTTTGGGTTCTCCGTATCCTGCTCCCGCAGTGGCGGCATAGATAAACCTCTTTGTTCCGTGAGCCACAGCCGTTTCCAGTAAATTGATGGAGCCGAGAATGTTGACCTGGGCGTCGAAGAGAGGCTCCCGAACGCCGCGCCGCACGTCCATCTGCGCTGCATGGTGATTGACGATCGTCGGCTTTTCCGCGCGGAAGATCCTCTCCATAGCTTCCCGGTCCCGGATGTCGCATTCATAGAACCGGCACTTTGGATTCACATTTCTCTTCGAGCCCCGGGACAGATCGTCGACAACCACAACCTCGTGGCCTGCTTGCACGTAGGCGTCGGCGACGTGCGAGGCAATGAATCCTGCGGCTCCCGTGACCAGTATTTTCACACTTCCCCCTTCACTCAGTACGCCCCTTCGGCTTTCAGCACTTTCCAGAACGTTTTGGCGATGATCACCAGATCCAGCCAGATCGACCATTTGTCGATGTAGAACATGTCCATCTGCACCCGCTCCGCATAGGTGGTCGTTTGCCGGCCCATGACTTGCCAGAATCCAGTTACGCCGGGTTTGACGGAGAGCAACTTTTCCAGCAGCGGCCCGTAGTGCACCGCCTCCTCCTCGCGAATGGTTCGGGGGCCCACGAACGTCAGATCCCCTTTCAGGATGCTGAAGAATTGTGGAAATTCGTCCAGGCTGGACCGGCGCAACAAACGGCCGATTCGCGTGACCCGCGGATCGTCGATCAGCTTCTGCTTTTCGCGGAAACGAGAGCGCAGCGCTGCGTCCTGCTCCAATATCCGGTCGGCGTCCACATGCATGGTCCGGAATTTCAGGTAATAGCGGATGCTGCCGTCCTGCCCCAAATACGCGCTTCGGTAGAACAGCGGCCCGCGCTCTTCCAGATTCACGAGCACGAAGATAACGGGGGTGAGCAGCAGCGTCACCGCGCTGCCGATGAGCCCAATCACCAGGTCCAGCCCGCGCTTGATCACCCGCTGTACTGCGAGCGACCATTCCGGCTTGGCATAGAAACGGAAGCAGCCGGAGAATTCATCGTGTTCGTAGTTCAAATTGGCAGTGGCCAGAACGCTCGAATAGAGTTCCACGTCCACGCGCAGTTGCTTGCAGCGGAGCACGAGTTCCCGCAGCCATTCCTCGCCATCGGGAGCGGTAGGATAGGCCACGATAAGCAAGTTCGCTCCCGTACCTACCAGGGAGGCCTCCCAATCGTCTAGCGATCCCAGCACTGGAAGCGCGCGCATTTCCGCCGGGAGCGGCTCCGCCGCCGCGTCGAGCAGGATCCCGGCCACGTCGTAGCCTTGATGCCGCTGGATCGCAAGCAGCTGCTGGTATCCGCGCAGCCCGGCCGGAGAACCGATGAGCAGCGCGCGCCACCGGCACAGACCCGCCTTCCAAAGCTTTTCGTAGAGGGTTCGCAGCGTGAAGCGCAGCGCCAGCAACAGAAAACAAGCCAGCGCAAACCACATCAGCAGGAGGTACCGCGAAAACGCTTCCGCCCGGAAAACCACGAAGTTGAACAGCACCAGCCCCAGGAAACTCACCGTCAAGGCCTTGCAGCTCCGTTCCAGTTCCTGCTCCGGCCGGCGCAACTCCGGGCTCTTGTACCCTTCGAACAGGTACAGCACCACCGCGAAGAAGGGGATGTAGAAACGGTGGTACTCGGGGGGGTTGAGCCCGCTCAGGGGAATCTGCAGATAGTACTGCACAATGCGGACCGCAGCTATGTGCGCCAGCGTGATGGCCAGGACATCGCTCCCCAGATACGTCAGCTTGTGCAGTAGCGGCCATGCCAGTGGCCCGTAGGCAGGCCGCGCTTCGGCAGCTTCCGGCGCAAGCGTCAGCACTCCACTTTCCCGGTGCGCCATGGATTCGCGTGTGGACATGAACGACTCGCAGAACTGCGCGGGCTCCTAGCGGGCTCCCGTTGTCGCCACCTGGACTTTTGCTTTGCTCATTTGCGCCAGTGTTTTCTCCGCGTCCTGCACGAACTGGCGGACCGTCTCGCGGGTGTAGCGGTGATCCACCATCTTGGGCAGAAATTGCGGGGGAATCGTGATGATATGCGCCCCGGCCAGCGCCGCGTTCTGGATGTCCATGACCGTGCGGATGCTGCCCACGATGATGCGCGCCGGAAACTTCCACTCCTCCAGCCAGCTGCGCACGTTGCGGATTACCACCGCCGGGTCATTCCCTTCGTCGGCGACGCGACCGGCGAAAATACTCACATAGGTCGCTCCCGCCTTGGCGGCCAGAATCGCCTGGTTGAACGACAGAATCGCTGTGGCGTTGATCGCAATGCCTTCTTCCGTCAGCCGGTGCATGACCCCGAGGCAGGATTCCCCGTGTTCGTTGACCACGGGAATCTTCACCACGATGTTGCGGGCCCAGGTGGCAAATGTGCGTGCCTCCTGGAGCATGGTTTCGCGGTCATTGGTAGTGACTTCCACGCTGAGCGGGCGTTCCTGCAGCAGTGCCGCGAGTCTCCGCGCGCCTTCCTCGATGTCCGGCACGCCATCCTTAAACATGATGCTGGGATTCGTTGTCGCCCCGTCCACGACTCCCTCTTCCAGCCAGTGCTCGATTTGCTTGTAATCTGCGGAATCCACGAAGATTTGCATGTCCTGCTTCTCCTTTTCCAGAAATGGGCCTTCCACGAAGGGGGCCAGCACAACCGCACCGTGCCGGCGGATCTCCTGGCATTCTCCCCTGCGCTGCCGGACCGCAAGGGATCGCACCCGCACGAACGGTCTGCAATGCATCTCTCCCGCCACATCATGCGCCCAGCAGGGGGCCACCTCTTCCCCCAGACAGCGCCCCGGCAACGATCAGGATTTCGCTAATTGCTGGTAGGCACGCAGGCAGTTCTCCAGAGCCGCGCCGTCCCACGAGAACTGCTCCTGGATACGCTGCCGGGCATTGCGCCCCAGCCGTTCCCGCAAGGGCTCATTCTGCAGCAATCTTTCCAGTTCCTGCACAAACCGCATTTCATCCCCCGGCGGAGTCAGGATTCCACTCTCTCCATTCACAATGTAGTCCGTGTTCTGCCCCACGGCGGTGGTCAGCACCGCCTTTCCCATGGCCATGTAGTCGATGATGCGCACCGAGCACTTCGCGCGGTAGATCTCATTGTCCGGGTACGGAAAGGCGGCAACATCCGCCGCGGCAACGAGCCGCACGAACTTTTCATAGGGTAGCCGCGGGAAAAAGCGCACCGTTACCCCTGTCTCGCCGGAGAAAAACTCCCTCACCTGCACTAACTCCGGCCCCTCGCCGACAAACACGATCGTCGCCCCCGTGCGCCGCGCTACCGGCGCCGCACCCCGGCAAAAGAGCATGATGTCGTCCCCTGGCTCGAAGTGTCCGCTGTACAAAATCACGAGCGCATCGGAAAGCCCCAACGATTGTTTGGCACCGTTGCCGCTCGCAGCACGGATCCGTTCCTGCGCCGCAACGTTCGTTCGCGAGACCCCGCAGTTGGGTACATAAAAAACGCCGTTCGCCGACCCCCGCAGGGCCGCGGCTCTACGCGCCAGCACCTGGCTGGCCGCGGTTACTACCGGCGCTCGGCGCAGGAGCCATTTCTCCTGCCAGTCGATATACTCTTTCAGCAGCCAGGGATAGTCCTTGACCTCGTTCCACCCTCCCCATCCTTCCCAGTCGTCGCAGTCCAGCGCCACCGCGCGGCAGCCCCGCAGCAGCAGCCAGGTGCACGCCGCGCCCGCATACCCTTTTGGCTTGAACACGTGCACCACATCGGGCGCATACTTGCGAATCGCGAGACACAGCCTTCTCGCTATCAGCGGCGCGTGCCGTAACCCAGGCCTCGCCCCGACCTTCACGTTCACGATGTGCACACCTTCGAGTTCACGCTTCTGACTCGATTCGGCCGGGTTGTCGTAGGGTGCCAGGAAAATTGCAACTTCATGCCCTTTGTTTACAAGTTCTACGGCCAGCGGGAAAGCGCGCGCGCGGGCAGTCCCCTTCGGCTCCCAGGCAAATCCGCAAACAAAAGCAACCTTCATTCGTTTTTCAATCGGCCGCGCTGGCGGTTACGCGGTGCACTGCGGGAACATTGCCGGTCAAAACGTCATCCAGCAGGTCAACGAAGCGCGGCGCCCACACCTGCAATGAGTAGTGGGATTCGACGGTTTTGCGTCCTTCTTCGGCAAACCGCTGCCGCAGGTGTGCGTCCTTTACCAAATGATTCAACGCTTCAAACCAATCCTCGGGCATCCGCGCCCAGAGCCCGTTCACATTGTGCTGCACGACTTCCGTGGCCATGCCCACCGGCGAAGTCACCACGGGAATGCCCAGCGCCATGTACTGGATCGCCTTGAACGCGCACTTGCCTCGCGTCCAGTCGTTGTCCGGCATGGGCATGATGCCGATATCCAGGCTGCGGATGTCTTCGACTTCCGTAGCGAGGGAAAATGGCAGCGATTCGAAATTCGGTAAGTTCAATTTGCGTTGTGGGTGCCCGTAGAGCCGGAATCGGATCTTGCCCGGATACGCTTCGCTCAGCCGCCGCAATGCCGGTTCGATTTCCAGCAAGTACGGGCTGGTTGACCGGCTGCCCACCCAGCCAATCGTCAGGCAATCACCCGAGGTTGCCGGAGGACGGTACCTATATCGCTCTGTGTCCACAACCGTCGGAATTACGCTCACCCGCGAATTGAACCGCCGCGCATATCCCGCCAGTTTTTGGTTCCCGGCAATCACACGCGCGCTCTTGGCCAGCACTTCGTTTACGCCGGAACCGTACTTCAGCTTGTAAATCCAGGGGTATTTCTCCTTCTGCGTATCCCGGTGGCCAATGTAAATCGCGTCGTCGAAACTGAATATCACCTTGGAGTGGCGCCACTGAACCATCTTCTCAACGACCGGACAAAAGAATGGGAAGGCCTCTCGGTGTATTACCACGGCGTCGTAGCGCGGAATCAATGCCAAGTCGAGCGCCCGCAGCAGACAGGACAACGGTGTCAGAAGAAGTTTGGGCGCAAGTCGTTCATTCTGGATGGCGCGAAATAACTTGGGAGAAGCGAATGGACGAACCGTGCAAGCGTATCCCACTCGCTCCAGCTCCGGTAGAAACTGGTAGATCCTGTACCGCTCGCTTGCACTTTCTATCGGATTCGGCGTGATAAAGAGCAGTCTTTTCATTTAACGCCAAGTTGGAGGTGGCTGGTTTTGCGATCGCTGCCCAACGCTCAAAGGGTTAGACACGAGCAGTAATAACTTTGGCCCAGCTTGGAGGAAGATTCTTCGCAACTTCAATCCCTTGGAAGATACTGCTTTCCCTCGCGCCATGTTTTTTCACCCATTCTGCCATTGCGCGAAGCCCCCTTTTCAAGGAGGTCTTTTCGTCTCTTCCGAATATGGCCTCGGCCTTGCGATGGTCCGAAAAGGCAACCTTCGCTTCTTTCCGCGCGTCCAGGTAGGCCACTCGACACTTCTTGCCCATTGCATCTGCAACCATTTGCGCAAGATCGTTGACTGTATATGGGAGATCGGCACCTATGTTGAAAACTTGGTTCCGCGCAGAGGGGTAGTCCACGGATTTAGCAATGATGGGCGCGATGTCGTTGATGTGCGTGAACGCCCGCATCTGACTACCGTCGCCGAAAATCGTCATCGGTTCGCCTCGAAGCAGCTGGTTCATGAAAATGCCAACCACATTGCGGTATCGGTCTCCAATGTTCTGTTTTTCTCCGTAGACATTGTGTGGCCGAAAAACTACATAGTCTAATCCGAACATTTCGTGGCTTACCTTTAGCTCCTGCTCCACAGCCAGCTTTGCAATGCCATAAGAGTCTTCAGGGACGGGCGTCATCTCTTCCGTCATCGGAGACTGCCCTGCGCCGTACACTGCGATAGACGAGGTAAACACAAAGCGCTCGACGCCATGATTTATCGCTGCATTGATGAGATTAACGGAACCAATAAGATTATTTTGGTAGTTAAATCGCTTAATGAAATGGCTCAACCCTTCGGCGGCGTACGCTGCCAAGTGATAGACATAAAGAAATTTGTGTTTGTCGAACAGGCGCTCAATCACATCCTCTTCCAGAATGGACGCCTTGACGAAACCTGCGCCTTCGGGGATGTTGTCCACGAATCCGCCGCTTAGATCATCCAAGATGACGACCTCGTGGCCCTGTTTCAGCAAGTGTTCGGCAACATGGGAGCCCACAAACCCTGCACCACCGGTTACTAACGAAACAGGCATTTCACTACTCCTCTGGTTTTTCGAGAACTTGTTCTGAGCCAACTGACTGCGACTCCGAGACTGAGCGCTTCGACAAGCTCCAGCGACGGTCCCAGGATCCCTGAGAATCAAAGCTCCGACAGTTGTTGGGATACAGCGCGAGTAAAGCAGCCGACTATCTCTTACTCTCTCTTGCCGACGTTTCTTGGAGCCACGGTATATGTTTGGTACAAGAAGTCTTGCGCGCGCACGCCACGGGTGATTTGTGAGATTCTGGAGACGCTATCCTCTAGACACTGGCAGATGCCGCTTGACGTCCCGGTTGTCGCTGCTCCTTGCGTGGGGGGCCATACACGCCGAGAAAAAAATCTCGAATGCCCGCCCAAACCGCGGCCGCCAAGTTATGTCTACGGAACGAATATATTAATATCTTTGCCACCTTTCTCCCCAATGTAAAAGCCAGTGTAAACGGCTTGTACGGAAAGGGAACATGTTTGGCGATCCACGCCAGTTGATTCCTCGTGGAAAGATAGAGGGTAAAGCTGGATTCCAGGCCACAAGTCCGGGAAATCTTGTGCCATACGTGCGCCGCAGGCACGAAAACACGTCGGTAGCCCGCATTCCGCGCTCTCATGCAAAAGTCATTATCCTCCCAGTAGATGAAAAGCCTGCTGTCTAACAAGCCTATCTTTAGAAGAACTTCGGCTCTAATCATCATGGCGCAGCCGGTTATGAAAGCTGTGTCTTGTGTGTGGGAAAACTTACCATCTTGATCGAACTGATCCTTGCCAACGTGGTCGCAGGAACCTTTTCCATATCTCACGTTACCGCCGGCAAACCAAATCCGCGTCGGTTCGGATGCATAGAAAATCTTGGGGCCCAGGATGCCGATCCTTGGGTCAGTTTCCCCCATCTGAACGAGGTGCGAAAGAAAGCCGGGATCAACTAGAGTGTCGTTATTCAGCAATAGGACGTAAGCGGCGCCATGGTTCAACGCGTATTCGATCCCGAGGTTGTTTCCTCCCGCAAACCCGATATTCTCCTCGCTTCTAAGCAACGTAAAGCCGGGAAACTTCCCCTGAATACGCGCAGGGGAATCATCGGAGGACCCGTTGTCCACCACAATGACGTCAAAATTGGGATAGTGCACCTGTTGCAGTGAGTCCGAGCAATCTCGCGTATCCTCGTACGCATTCAGGTTTAAAAGAATTATGGAAACCTTAGGCGTGGCGTCGTTTGGCATTTCCATCTTCCTTTTCTATCCTGCGATCCCCTCACAAAAGACATTGACCGCAGGGAAAGCCTCTCACTTGGCGAGATCACTTACCCGGCGGGAACTATTCTCCTGGCTACTCGGGCGATCGGAAACACGCTCTCGATCTTGCTCCAGTCGTACTGATCGAAGAACTTTGTGGATACCAAGACTCCAGCATAAACAAGTCCAAAAACGCATCCCTGTAGGAACAACCCGAACCAAGAAAGACCAGCCGCCGGGCTGATCCGAAACTCTAATATCAGCAATGTCAGCGAATAGAATACTGGCTTGAAATAAGCCTCTCGGAGAAGTCTTGCGACTGAAGCTCGCTCTTGCCTATGAAACAAATAAAGGAAGAGTGCAGCCCCTGCCGTAAGCGACACGGACGTACCAGCGACAGCTCCTTGAAATCCGAAGAGACGGATCAATATGTAGCTCAGCGGAACGTTAATAGCGATGCCAACGAGGGCCGAATACATGCCGGGCCGTAAAATGCCCTTCCCTGCGAGGATCATGTACCCCGGGCCGGTCGTCAAATTGAAGATATTGATCAGAAGCAGGATTGCCAAGGGAAGAGCTACAACCTTGAAACTTGGCCCGATCCAGAGCTCAACAAAGCGCGCGGATACCGCAACGAGAAAAAAGACTACGGGCACGCTAACGAAGGCGAGATATTTATGTGCCCGGTAATAAAGTTCGACGAGTTTGTCGTGTTCCCCGAGAGCATCCAATTCTGCGGCTGCGGGCAGAACCGGCCCAAGCAATAACCCTGGGGCGCCGCGCACCTTCAGCGCGACATCACTTGCAATGTCATACCATCCGACACTTGTCACGCCAACAAAAAAAGCGAGGAATATTTTCTCGATATGGTTGTGAATTGCTACCGCGGCCTGCGTCAGGTATATCTGCAGGCTGAACGCAAAAATCTTCCTCACTTCGTCGAGGTCGGCAAGGAGCGGATTCATACTGACCTCGGGAAGAAGTTTTCGAAGCAGGCAGAAGTAAACCAGCAGGGTCAGCAACCCCGAGCCAATATTCGCGTAGAGAAGTCCTTGAATCCCCAATCCCTTGAGCAGAAGCGCTGCTCCAGCGAGCGCCGCGCACACAATGCTGAACGCCGTCATGACGTTCGTCAGATCAAGCCGTTGCAGGCCTGAAGTAACGGAAGAAAAAAGAAACGTCATAATATTGATCCAGACGAGCACCAAAGCGCAGTGGAAAAAGTGAAGGAGTTCGCCGTCCGTGAAAGGACTCCCTCGAAATAGCTGTTCGACGACCGTGTGCGAGGCAACCCACAAAATCGCAATTATTGTAGAGGCCAACAATCCGAAAACAACCAGGCCTGTGCTAAGCAACCGGCTCAGTTTGAGATAGTCTCGATGCGCATAGTATTCAGCCACATATTTACTCAGTGTGCCGAGCAGGCCCAGGTCAGCCAGAGAAGTCAAACTGTTAATCGTGACAAATAGAGCCCAAGTCCCGTAACCCCGGAGGCCGATCTTGCTTAAGATAAGCGGGGTCAATAGAAATGGAACTGGTAATACCAACAAAGCACGTAAGCCTCCGAATCCCACGTTGCGGATCATCCTGGTGCTCAGCGGTTTGTCGTCTTGGCTGAGGCGGATCATATCGAATTTTCACGCGCAGGGATCTGAGCGGTGATACTGCCACGGACGATAGCTAGATTGCATATCACTTCGCTTAAACCTACGAACAACCACACAAGGTAACTGGCATGTGGGCCAAAGAAAGATGAATCGTCCGAGAACCAACCGAACATGTTCGCCGATAGCGCAAAGGCCAGTGCCAAACCAATCAGCCCTAGCTCCCGATTAGTTTTCAAGTTCAGATTGTTCTTGATGCTTACCAGTATGACTATAAGGATGCTGACAAATCCAACCATACCCAACTGCACCAGCAGATAGAGATAGGTTTGGTGAGGAGAGCTTCCGGTGGGCGCCCACTCCGAATGGAGGAAATCATGGTCGAATTGGAGAAGCTGAAAACTCCCTATACCCACGCCCAGTAGAGGGTGAGTCCACCAGACCTGTAGTGCGAATAGCCATGCGTCCAAACGAAACACTATGTCCCACGCAAGGCTTCCAATGCCCGTCGTTCCTATCTTCTGCCCCATAAATGTGTGAAGTGGGCCGAGGACCAGCACTGCAGCGACCAGCGTGAAGATCAGGTTTCCTGCCAAGACCGTTTTCCATCGCTGTTCTCTCTTGAAAAGAAGAATGAACAAGACGGTTGTCACCGTTAGAGCCAGCCAGGCTCCAAAAGTGAACGTGAGCACCAGTCCGGCGAACATGGCAACCGTCGCCCACAGCCAACGGGACCCGAGGCGCTTGCGACCTTCTGTCAGCCAGAGAACAAACCCTATAGGGAGGCACAAATTAAAGTAGTGCCCTAATTCGAGTTCCGATGTCAGCACCGACGTGATGCGATTCCGCCATTCCCAGAAAGTGTCACGGCCGGGAGCCAGGCTGGTGTCAAGGCGAGCATTTACGATCCAGAACAACGACCCGTAATTCTGAATCGCAAACTGATAAAAACCGTAGCAGGCTACGAAGAAAGTCGAAAAAACTAGAATCCGGAATATTTGGAATATCTTTTCCCTGCTATCGACCAAGTTCAGAACCAGGTAACACAATCCGATGTTGGATCCGAGCCGCACGGACTCCTTAATAGTGAAGGGCAGATCGTTCGAACGAAAAAGCGATAAAAATAGGAGCCCGCCTAATACCGCAAAACACCAATTGTACTTACTTGTCTTGAAGGGCTGCTTTCGAGCGCTGAGATAGACGAGAACAGGAATCCACGCGAAAACCTTGAGCAGTTCTGCGGCTAGGGGAATTGGTCCGATGCGGAACACAAAGTTGAACGGAATCAGAAAAACCATCAAGAGCAGTAGTTCATAAGGTCGCGAGATAAAGTAGAAGAATGCCGGGAACGCGACCAGTACTACCAAGGGGATAGGGGTGTATAGCAGAGAGGCTGCCAGAATCGCACCCAGCAGAGCAATTGCTAATGCCAGGCGGCTATCTCCCCAAGCATTCCAACTTATTGTTGATGCCTGCAATTCGCTTCCCTCAGCTGCAGTTATCCGGTTGTTGTCTTCCTTAAATAAACTGAAGATCGCTGCTCAATTGTCAGAACAAGGAATCGCTAGCGAACCGGCTCCAATTCGGCCACGTCGATCTCGGCGGCCACCGAACGCATGATGAGGTCCAGCGAAATCACAAATCGCGATTCGTTCTTCTTGCGCACGAGGATGCCCTCCAGGCCTTGCAAGGGACCGCTCCTGACGCGCACGCGGTGGCCAACTTTCAGGTACGGGTGCGGCTGGAGGCACATTTCGCGCGCAAGTCCCTGGCGAAGCGCTTCCATTTCCTGATCCGGCAGGGCGGCCGGCTGGCCGCTAAATCCGACTAGCCGCACTACGCTGGGAGTCTGCAACACTCGTAACCGGTCGCGCAGCGCCAGGTGCACGAAAACGTAGCCCGGAAAGAGCGGCAGCTGTAGATGCACGCGCCGATCCTTCCAGCGACGCACGGACACATACAAGGGCAGATAAGCTTCGACGCTTCGCTGGCCCAACTGCTCCAACACGCGCTTTTCGTGATTTGCGCAAGTTTGCACAGCGTACCAGAGGGGCTGCAGGTACTCCGCCGGTGAGGCCGTAGCTTGCGCAAAGGTTGTGCCGCTAATCATCGTCGCAACCAAGTCGTTCCGCTCCTCAACAAGTGCAGAGCTGGCTCCGCCCCGTCACTTACAGGGCAATTTGTGACCTAACCCGTTTAATTACAAAACGTTACCGACAAACAATCTGCGGTCTTATTGCTCTTGCCGGGACCCACTCTGCTTGCCCAACTTCTTCCAAATTCGGACCTTCACGCCCCCGGGCCCGGAACCATTCGTTGTGTTCCAGGGAGCGTGCGCTTTCAGATCAACCCAAACTTCCGTCGCGAACCGTTTTCCAGGGTCCTGCGGATCGATTGCTTTCCAGCTCGCGGAGCCAAGCACAAAAAGCATTCCGAAGGAGCAGGCGAGAAACGTTCCCAGTAAAACGATAAGCGTCCGGGGTGGAAATGATTTCTTATCCGGAATATTGGCCACATCCAGCACTTTCACCGCCGGAATCTCTTTCACTTCCTGGACTTTTGCCATCTCGTACTCTTTCGTGAGGGTCTCGAGAACCGCTTCCTGAATCTTTGTCCGGCGGTACAGGTCTGCATACGTGACGCCGAGCAGCGGCAGTTTCCGGATGGAGGGATACATGGAGTCGCCTGGCTGGCTGGAGACACTAGCCGCACTCTCGCCTTTCCCTGCCAGTCTTTCGAGTTGGTGTTGCAGTTCGTTGACGCGGGCCTTCACGGACCGTACACGCACGTTGTTGTCGGTGTAGATCTGCTTGAGTCCCTCATATTCCGATTGAGCGGCAATGAGCTGACCTTGGAGCGTCGCCGCTGCTTCGACCATCGCCCTGCCTTGCTCCTTGATATCGATCGCCGTGTTCCTGCTTGCGAATTGACTGAAGTCTTTCTCCGCCGCTTCCAAATCCTGATTGACGGCTTGCAAACGCCCTTCGAGGAAGATCCGTTCGCGCCGTGCCGAGGACGTACTCAATTCGGCCACCAAGTGGTTCAGTTCTTCCACGTAGGCCTGAGACATTGCGGCCGCCCTTTGTGGACTCTTGTCCGTTACAGTGATCGCGATGATCTGGCTTTTGCGATCCACGGAAATGGCGGTATGTTCTGCCAGGTCCTTCCGCGCATCTTCCATGCGGCGGTCCCCATAGAGTTTCTTCAAGTCGAACTGCTGGATCAGCTTGTCTTGCACGGTGCGGCTGGTCAGGATGCCCACAAAGACGTCGCTATTGCTCTTGAGGCCCAAGAAATCACTGGCCATACCCCCAAGCCCGCCAGCGCTGCCCGACATCGCGGCAGCCGCCATGGCGAGGCCGGAACCAGACTGATTATCCGGCGGCATCAGGCGCGCCGTGGATTCGTATCGTGTGGGGATAAGAAAAGCGAGGAGCGCGCTGGCGAGCATCGCGTACAGCCCAGTGCGGGACAACAGCCCGCGATGTCCCCAGAGCAGCCGGAGGTACGCGACAGTTTTCTCGCTTCCTTGCGGCCTCTCCGGTGCCGCGGATTTTCCGGGAAAGTCGTTCTCCGGCAGCTCGGGTGCAGTCTGACGAGCGGCAGCGCTACTGGAGTAATTCACGAGCGCCCTCCGTTGCCGAACGCGCCCGTCGCGGTGCTGGAAACCTCCGGCTGATCGCCAAGCCTGGCTTCCGGATTGGACACTTTCTGCATCACTTTTCAAACACCTCTGTCGTGCTTCGTGCGCTCCTCATTTGCTCCACGACCGGGGCCAAAACGCGATCTCGACGGAAGATGTCCAGTTCGTCTGTGGAGTCGGCGCCAAGATCGGTGCGGTCCATTTCTCGTATTGAACGAACGTGGAAAGACTCATATCGTGGCGCACCCACCAATCCAGCTTTACGGAACCGTCGTTCACCGTCTCTCCGCCGGGGATAAAGTCACCATCGACTTTCGCGTGCCGGTATCCGAACTGCAGGCTATTCCGCGGACTAAACCGGTACGTGCTCCACGCCTGGTATCCCACGCCTTCTCTTCCGATCCAGCTTCCGATGAGGTTGTTCTTGTTCAGGTACAGGTTGTGGTAAAAGAAAATCTCCCAGTAAATAAATTTTCCACCCACGCTTCGGGAAGTCGAGGTGTCGGTGTATCCGGCCTCGACGCGCAAGTCCAATTTAGGCAAGCTCGGAAGCCGTGGCATGTAGAAGCCGGAAGTTATGGCCGCCCGCCGGGGAGCTGCAAGCGGCGATGGGTCGTCCGTGGAGATGGAATCGGCGTACACGGTCAGCCAATTGCGCACAAAGGGGACGCGATAGGAAAAATCGAAGCCGCCGGTGCGTTTTCCGGGATTGTCGTTCGCCCCATAATTTCCAGAGGATACGAAACTCACATAGCTATTTAAGATAGCGGCGGCAGTCAGCGGCCGGCCGACTCCGCCCATCTCGCTCGTCCGGCTGAAACCTAGTTCTAAGTTCGGTGTCGGCTTGAAACTAATTTTTTCCCCGTGAAGCACAGGCCGCGGGGGGAACTCATTCCCGGAGAGCTTGCCGAACAACAGATCCACTTTCACGGGGCCGAGCCGGCAAAAGATCCACGGGAGGCGGAACGGCGTAATCCGGCTGGCACGCGCCATGTACATAGGTTCCGCATTGTCACTGAGTATCAATGCTCCGCCTTCTCCCGGTCCCCACCACAGACTCTCCTTGCCGAAGGACAAATTCCAACCCGCGACATTGGCCGCCACATAAGTGTCCAGCAGGCGAAAGTGATTTTTGGCAGATACCGCTGTTGCGGGTTGAAGAGGAGTGCCGTCCACTGCGGCAATCCAGTTTTGAACCGAAGTTGAATTGCCGGGCGCCCACGGAGCGTGCTGGTATTCTCCCCGGACATAGATGGTAAAGGGTCCTTTGGTGCCCCAACCGGAAAAACCTTCGATTGCGTTGAATCCGCGCTGATAGGGCCGGCCATAATCGTTAATGATGCTTTGTCCGAAATGATAACTGTCATTTAATGGCGGGCCGGTAATCTGCATCGTGCGTGCGTAGAGTGACTCCATATGCAGGGAACGCTCGCGCCCGCTGGACGACGCTTCCCGCTCCCCGGCAAATTCCTTCGATAACTCATCGATCAGACGATTCGCTTCTCGCGAATCCGTCACTCCGTCCCTCATTTGGTCGCCAGCCTCATCTAATAAACGGGCGCATTCGACCCGAGTCCACGGGCGCATTCCAAGAAATCCGCTATTGATGTATCCGAGCGCCGCGAGCCGTTCGAACGCCGGGTAGATCCAACTGTCGAGCGGCACATACGGCGAACCCTGATTCGCTGGAGAGGAACTTCCCTCGCCGCGAAAGAATTCACCGATCGATCTCCACTCCCCGCCACCCAGATCAGGGTCGTGGTGCCGGCTATACACGCGCTGCGCGACGAGATTGCCGATCATGCTGCCGATGAATACGTCGGAGAGGAAATGCTGCCGGGAGCGCACGCGCGAAAAGCTCACTGCGGACGCCAGGCCGTAGGCCATCAGTTTCGTCAGCGGGCCGGGATACTCGTGCGCGATGACCCCGGCTATGGACCACGCCGCTGCGGCATGCTCGGAGGGAAAAGACGTGCCGCCACCCTGGAAAAACTGTCCGCTGCCATTCCCCTGGAAAGGACGCTCGCGCCGTAGCGAATACTTCGCCGTTTCCACTAACAGAAGGCTGTTTATCGCCGCCTCACCCGCCAGATAGCCCGTCTCGCGCCAGTGCGCATTGTGCGAGCGAAAGCTCCACAGCGACAGCCCGCCGGCCACGCCAATGAGCCCCGCCACGCCGGCGTTGGCAACGTTGTTGTAGCGGCGGATCGTCTGCGGATTCCGGGAGAGATGCCCGCTGCTGTCGCGATCCGTCACCAGCAGTCCGGCCGCGAAGCCGCCCACAGGCACGAGCCATTGCAGATCCGCAAAGCGCAGCCGCGCCGGGCTCGTCCAGATCTCCCGCTGATCGCGGGCGATGTTTTGCAGCAGAGAGAGCCCCAGCCGGGTCTCGCGGAACTCGCGCCCATCGAGAGATCCGTCGGTGCCTTCGCTCTTTTTTGCGCGAATCGTATCCGGCTTCCGGCTTACCTCCGGAGCCTTCGCCGCGGTGACGGACGCCGGCCGCAGCGCCGCTTCCTGCCCCGCCCAGACAGAATCAGGCATCGCGCTCAGCAGCACGAAGAGCAACGCCGAATTGAACCGCTCTGCCTTCATCCTCTCGTTCCTCTACCGCATCGCCAGGAGCGCAGTCAGCGCGCCACTTTGCGCAATCTGCGCGATCGCGAGCGTGTTCTTCCAGACCACCCCGCCGCCGATGGCCTTCTCCGGCACGACGATCGTGTCCCCGGGCCCCATCGGACGCGACAGCACCCCGCCGCTCCACAGGCTGCCGTGTCCGCTTTCCACGCTGCCGTTAGCGCGAATGATGAAAATGGCGCCGCGGTCGGCCATGTTCGTGGGGCCGCCCGCGCGCCGCAGGAACCACCCGGCGTTCTTGTGCGGCTGATAGGTGATGGCGTTCGAGTTGTAGACCTGCCCGACCACCAGGACGAATCCCGGCCGCTTGGGAATTTCGACGCTGTCCCCGGCGCGCACCTCGATGTCGCCGGAAGACTTCGCAAGAGCGCGCAGGTCGTTCGGCACATTCACCACCAGCCGCCCCGTCGCCGGCGCACTGCGCACGCCTTCCACCGCGCGCTCGCGCTGCTGATACGCCGCCTGCTGCAGAGCCGCCTGTTCGCTTGCCGATGCACCAACAGCGGATTTGGCGCTCGCGGCCTCCCGCTCGAGCCGCTGGATCAGCTCCTGCCGGGACTTCTCCTGCAGCTGCCGCACTTCGATCCGTTCGAACAGCGTGGCTCCGGGATACGCCGTCGGCAGGAGTCCCCCCGCGCGCTGCAATACCGAACTCAGCCGTTCGCCGGGCCGGATGCCGTATACCCCGGGATTCCGCACCTCCCCGCGCACGGTGATCGTCGCGCCGACGTCGTTCCATCCGGCAATCTGTGGAACGCTCAGCACGTCGCCGTCGCGCAACGGCAGATCCTGCGCGGTATCCCCGGCCAGCGCTGCCGCCAGGTTCACCGCGTGGTGCTCCCCCGCCACGGGTCCGGACTCCGAAAGCGGATAGCGCGTCAGGTCAACCGTCTCCGTGGCCGCGCTGCGCTTCACGCCGCCCGCCGAGCGGATCAGGTCCGACACGCGCATGTTCTCCGCCCAGGGATAGCGCCCCGGCTTGTCCACCTCGCCCTTGATCAGCACCGTCGGCGGATCCACGCGCTTCGCGTTGCGGTGCACCAGGATGCGGTCGCGCGGCTGCAGCAGAATGTTCTGCACCGGATCGCCCGCCAACGCCTCGCTCAGGTTCACACTCAGAATCTTCATCGTGCCGTCGGGCAGCGAGCGGAAAAGCTGCGCGGAATCCAGCAGCGCATCCGGCGTCACGCCGCCCGCCAGATAGATGGCGTCGCGCAGGTGGGCCTGCCCCGAGGTCCGGTACGGACCCGGCGCGCGCACTTCCCCGCCTACCCACACCGCCGGCGCGGGCTCGAAATCGAAGCGGCTGAAGATGCGCACGGTGTCCCGCGGCTCGAGTTTCGGCGCCGCGGCCGGATTGGCCAGCGCCGCCGCCAGGTCGAAGCTCTCCACACTGGGGTGGTTGTCCGGCGCGTTCAGCCGCACGATCTCCGCGTAATGCGGTGCGGGCTCGGGCAGCAGGTCGTTGTAGGAAGCGACCAGGTCCGTCAGCTTCATCCCCGCCTTGTAGGAGTAACGCCCGGGGCGCAGCACGTGGCCCTCGAGGTAGATCGTGTCTGCGTTGTACGGCGCGATGGGAAAGATGTGCACTTCGTCGCCGTCGTGCACCATGAAGCTGCTCAATTGCCCGGCAATCGCTTCCGCGTTGCTCCCCGCGGAGATGTCCAGGCTCAGCATGCTGCGCTTTTCGTGGGCGTCCAGCCGCTGCACTTCGATGTGTCGCAGCGCCGCCGCCGGCAGGATTCCTCCCGCCAGCTCCAGCACCTCCGCCAGCGATTTTTCTCCGTGCAGCTCGTACACCGCCGGACGCCGCACCATGCCCTCCACGGTTACCTGCGCGCCCAGCGGCGGCACCAGCAGCGTGTCACCGTTCTCCAGCCGCTTCGCGTCCCCGCGCACCCCGTGCAGCAGCAGGTCGTAGGCGTCCACTTCCTCCACCAGTTGTTTGCCGCGGTAATG
Source organism: Terriglobia bacterium (assembly GCA_020072785.1). Taxonomy (NCBI): domain Bacteria; kingdom Pseudomonadati; phylum Acidobacteriota; class Terriglobia; species Terriglobia bacterium. Next base: position 109,635 of record JAIQGG010000003.1, read on the forward strand.
CTTCAGCGCGCGCAGCGACCCGCGCTCCGTCACGCCCCCTGCCGCAACCAGCGCGTTCAGCGGTGTCGAGAGCGAGCTGATGTCGTAAGCCCCCGGCTCGGTCACGTCTCCCACCACATACACCCGGATCGTGCGCAGCCGCGACAGCGACACATCGGCGGAAACGTCGCGGAACTGCGAACGCAGCGCGTGCTGCACTGCATCCTGCACTTCCCCGAGCGTTCGCCCGCTCACCAGCAGCGGCCCCGCCTCCGGCAGCGACAGCCGCCCCTCGCGGTCCACCGTGCGCACCAGCCGCTGCGAGACTCCGCCCCACAAATCGATCGCCAGGCCGTCGCCCGGCCCGACCACGTAATCCGGCCCGACCGGAAGGTCCATCGGCACCGCATCCGTCTCGCGCGTCCCGGTGCGGAATATCTCCAGCCCAAAACGCTCCGGCGGCCGCTGCCGCGCCGACGCCTGCACGTACATGTCGTAAAGCGACGGAATGTCCGCGTACGGATTCGGCTGGTGCACCATCGCCACAGGCTGCAGCTCCGCTTCCGTCCGCCTTTCTGTGCGTACGCGATTTGCAGGAACCGTGCGCTCCATTCCTGCGTCGGGTCTTGCGGAGGACTCGCGTGCATACAGCTCGCTCCGTTCCATCGGCCCCCCGAGCGGCGCCAGCCCGTCCATCTCCGGAGCGCGTTTCCCCGTGCTCGAAGCCATTTCCAGGCCTGGCGGTCCGTTCAACCATCCGCGTAAGTCCGGCTCTGCTTCTCCGCCGCCGGCCTGCAGCGTCCGCGCGGTTCCTCCGGCGGGCGGAAATTCCGGCGATGCCGGGGGATTCCCTTCCGGACGCGGCGCCTCGCCGCCCGGCGCAACTCTCCGCAGCGGCATCCGCGGCGCTTGCGGCTCCCCGCAATCCGAATCGCGCCGCCCGTCGCACGCACGCGCCCGCTCCAGCGGCTCATTACTTTTTCCCCTGCTCAGCCCCTCGGCATCCTCTTGCGTTTCGATCTGCACCAGCCGCCGCGCGCGTTCCCTCCGCAGCAATTCCTGGTCCTTGGCAAACTCCGAGTTCGGATTCACGCTCGGTGTCAGGTAGCCGTAACGCTGCAGCAGCCGCGTGGCCACCGCGCGAAACGCCACGTCCCGCTGCAGCCGGTCGAAGATCGCCTCGTCGGTCAGATCTCCGTCTTCCACGATCTGCCCGTTGTCCGTCGCCTCCTTCGCCACCCAGCGCTTCAGTTCCACGAGCAGCCCCGCGTCCCGCCGCAACACTTCGGAGATCTCCGCGGCCCCCGCCGCTACGCGGTTCAAATTCTCAACCGCCAGCACCGACGGCGGGGCCTGCCGCACTTGTGAACCTTCCTCGCGCACGCTCTTGCGCTTCTCGTCCTGCCGCGCCGGCAAAGGCGCGCACAGCAGCAAGCTGAGAAAAAGAACGGCCGCTCTTCTTCCCCACACGCGAGCTTCCCGGATGACGTACATCGCTCTTCCCCCCTGCCAATCGACCTTCACGAAGGGCCCCCGGCAGAACGACTCTTGTCGCGCACCGTGCTCAAGATGCTCTCTTCCGACGCTTCCACGTCGTGGGAATGGATCTTCAATGACGCCCAGTAATAGACCGAATACTTATGATTCGGCGCCACCGCGATAATCCGCATCTCCGGATGCTGGTGCAGCACGGTGTCGCAGATGGCCGGCCGCCGCCCCGGATTCTCCAGCGCAATCACCACGAAGTCCGGGTGCGTGCGTTCCACCGCCGGGAGAATCTCCGCATCCTCCGCGACTTCGCCCACAATCTCGATGTCCGGCTGCCCGGCAAACGCTTCCAGAACCAGCTCGCGCATCAGCCGGGGACGGTTGGCCACCAACACCCGAATATTTTTTTCCATGATGCACTCCAAGCGACACGTGAGTATCGAAGGCGGCGGCGGCAAACGGTAGGCTCAAAGAGGAGTGGTTCTAGTACAGTACGAAGTACCGGGTTGGCGTACTCATTTTTTGGTACTCTTAATGGGGATACACAGTCCCAGGCATCCCCGCAGTACCTATTCCACGACAAACCAGCCGCCTATAAGGAAAAATCGCAGTTGCGCACCGTCTCCACGATTTCAGAGCGGCTGTGCGCGTGTACCTGCCGCGAGATCCGGTGAACGTGGTTCTTGACGGTCTGTTCTGAAAGATGCAGATGGCTGGCACTTTCTTTGTTTGTATTAGCTATTTTTCGCCGGGATCGGAAACGCAACGAATCGAGGAGATGAGGGAGTCGGAAACAGAGAAGCCACCTCGTGAGGCGGCTTCTTTGCTATCCAATGTTCAACAGTCTAGCTCGCGAATTGACGACGAGTTGTCAGAGCGAGACCGGCGAGCCCGCAACCGAGCAAGATGATCGTGCCCGGCTCGGGAACTGTGGTTGTCGTGAACGCACCGGCATAATCCAGACCGTAGGAGCTGCCGGCTTTTTGGTAGACCGTGAAAGAAATCGTATTGGAGCCATTCGAGTTGAGGTAAGGCTGCAACTGTGACAGGTTGAAAATCCCCGCCGTGCTCGTCAAGCAGCCAATGGCTACGGACGAACAGGTGGGGTAGGAACCGCCCATGTTAGCCCAGAAGATTGGCGTTCCATTCACGGCGACCGAGGCCGTATCGTCAGCCAGGACCGTCAGTGTGGCGGCTGTGATGGGACCAGACAGGCTGAAAGTATCAAAAAACGTGACGCCGGTCTCGTTGGGCACGGTGTAGAAATCCGGATCAGAAGGATTGCCGGTGTTTGTGAATGATACCCAATTAGACCCGGGTAGTGGCCCGGACCAGGCTGGATGTGGAGCAATGTCTTGGGTAGGACCAGCATTGGGAATACCCAAGGTGATCGAGTTGTTGGTTGTGTTGGCGGCAGAGCTGGCAATCTGAGTGACTGTATCTGCATTCACGGTCATCAGAGAACCACTCATGACCAAGATCAAAGCGAGTTTCTTTAACATTTTCTAATCTTTCTACAATTACAATTTCACGCGCCCACAATGCGAACAGATTGCGAGCCTGTAGCTAAACATCCGCTTAAGATAATGTGCAACTTCTTCGCCAGTTTATCCGAGTTAGAAACAAAAGACTTGGGGTGCAGGGCCACATAATGGCTGCAAGTAATTTTGCTCGTTCCGGAAAATCTTTTCTGAATTAGAGGAAATTGCTTGTGCAGTTTCATCAGTCAGGCAACTTGGGCAACCGGAAGGAACAACAAAAGCGGCGTAACTCGTTGAAGAAAATGGTCGGGGCGAAAGGATTTGAACCTCCGGCCTCCTGGTCCCGAACTATGAACACCAAATCCCATGAACGCTTTCTCTGGCGCCGCTTACCGGACGAAGGGCGTTATTTTTCCTTTCTTAGTTGTACCTAACTTGTCTCTAACGCATCATCTTATTACCATCGGTGTTGGACAGTGGACTTCTCCCCGTTCGCCTCTCTAAAGTTCGCGTTCCAGCCTCTCAAACCGGCCATAACGCAATGACAAGCTCGGTAGAACCAGCAAGTTCAGCGCGGTCGACGTCAATAAACCGCCAAGAATCACAATGGCCATCGGACCCTCGATCTCGCGGCCCGGTGCGCCACTGCCAAGCGCCAAAGGAAGCAGCCCCAAGCCGGTAACGAGCGCGGTCATCAGGATCGGTGCGAGGCGCTCACTTGCGCCCCGAAGTGCAGTTTTCAAGCCCCAATCCATTCCTTCCGCGCCCACAAGATGCTCATAATGAGAAATCATCATGATGGAATTTCGCAGCGTGATTCCAAAGAGGGTTACAAAACCGATGAGCGATCCGAGCGATAACGTCCCGCCCGTGGCTACGACAGCCAGGACGCCTCCCACAAGCGCAAAGGGCAGGTTCGCAAGGACCAGTAGCAGATTGCGGTAGTTCCCCATGACCACCGAGAGGAGCAGCACGATCCCCAGTCCCGCCAGCAGCGCGTGGACCAACAGATCATGGCGGGATTGAGACTGGGCGGCTGCCGTGCCAGCGAATTCCACATAAGTCCCGGGTGGAAATGATAGTTTGGAAATGTGGTTCCGGGCTTCGGTTACGAACGAAGTCGGGTCACGTCCCTGCACATTGCACGTCACTGTCTGCACTCGGCGTGCGCCTTGGTGCAGGACCATGTAGCGCCCGGAGGTTTCGTAGATGTCAGCAAGCTGCCGAAGTGGCACATAGTTCCCGTCAGGTCCTCGCAGCGGAAGGGCGCCTATTTCCTGCACGCTATTGCGTTCAGACGGCGCGAGAATTACGGAGACGTCGAACACTCGATTATCTTGATAGACTTGGCCAACGATGTCTCCGCCAAAGGAGGTTTGCACCACATCAAGGACATGCACTGCGTCGAAGCCCCAGCGTGCAAGATCATCCTTCCGCAAGCGGACGACAACCTGCGGCATTCCCGGCGGCGACTGAAGCTGAACTCCGGTAGCACCTTTAATACGGCTCAACGTGCGAGTGACTTCTCGTGCTTCGTGGTCAAGCCGGTCGAGATCGTTGCCAAAGATATTGATCACGATTCCGCCGGTGTAGCCGGAGAGTGTCTCGTTAATGCGTTCCGTGAGGAAGCTGTTCGCCGAGAAGGTCGCGCCGGCAAACTTTGAGAGCGCGCTCCTGATGTCCTTCTGTGCGGCTGCCATTCGCGTTCCGTTGAGAGCGTTAAGACTCACGTCAAACTCGCTTGAGTGGGTTCCGGCAACATCATCGGCAAGTTCAGCCCTTCCCACCCGCTGAGCTACCGAGCGCACACCAGGAATACCCAAGAGCGCGTGAGTGACGCGGTCGCCCAAACGCGATGATTCTTCAACGGAAGTCCCCGGAACCGTCGTCATATGCACCGTGAGGTTTCCCTCTTGTAGACGCGGAAGGAAGGAACCTTCCAGAAAAGGCAGAATGGCAACGCCGAGAACAATCATAACGGCAACGACCGCAATCACGAGTCGCGGCGACTTTTCGACTCCTAGCAACAGCTTTTGATATCTAGCCCTTGACCAGCGAACGATGGGCGGCTCCTGAGGCGGAAGATCACGATCACCTAACAAAAGAAAACAAAGAGCAGGCGTCACGGTCAAAGCCACCACCAAAGAGGCCAAGATTGCCAAGATGTAGGCTGTGCCAAGAGGAGCAAAAATGCGGCCCGCGAGGCCCGACATCGTGAGCACCGGGAAGAAAACAAGAATCACCGCGAAAGTGGCATAAACGACGGCGCTGCGTACTTCGAGTGAAGCATCGAACACGACCTGTAACACGGATCGGGGAGATTCGGATGCGCGATTTTCGCGCAGTCGCCGATAGATGTTCTCCACGTCGATAACAGCGTCGTCCACGACCTCTCCGATGGCGATCACCAATCCACCCAGAGTCATGGTGTTCAGGCTGAAACCGAGCTTTTCGAGCACGATCACCGCCGCCAGCAGCGAAAGGGGAATGGCAGTGCAGGAGATCGCCGCCGTACGCAGGTTGAAGAGGAACAAGAACAACACCACGACAATCAGCGCGGCCCCGATGAGCAAGGATGATCGGACGTTGCGCAGCGCCGTCTCGATGAAGTCAGCCGGACGAAAAATATCGGGATGTACGACGATTCCCTGTTTCGAAAGAGCGGGACGAAGCTCCGCGAGCGCCTGGTCGAGTCCCCGCGTAACTTCGAGCATGTTGGCTCCGTACTGCGAGGAAACCATCAATATGAGGCCGCGCTCGGCTCGGATCGAGGCTGCGCCAATAGGCGGCGCAGGAGCGTCAACCACGTGACAGACATCCCCCAAGGTGACGTTCGCTCCGTTGCGGTGGAGAAGAACGACGCGGGAGATTTGCTCCGCTGTGCTCGACTGACCCTCGGTCTGTAGCACAATCCGCTGATTGGGCGTGTCTACGAAACCGGACCCGCGAATGCCGGTTGCCTGACGCGCGGCAGCGATGACGTCATCGACCGTCAATCCGTACCGAATAAGCTGCTGGGGGATAAATTGAAGTTGGATTTGGCGGGCCTCTTCTCCGAAGATCGCGATTTTGGCCACTCCCGGCACGGCCAAGAGCCGTTGCTTGAGTGTCCAGTCTGCAACCGTAGTCAGGTCCATCAGGGGATGGTTAGGCCACGTGAGTCCCACGGCCATCACAATACTCGTCGAAGAAGTGAGCGGGGTCATCACTGGCGGACTGACTCCAGTTGGTAGCCGCCCGGTGAGCGTGGACAGTCGTTCGCCAACGACCTGTCGGTCAAGGTAAATGCTGCTGCTCGGACGAAAGACCACAGTGATCAAGGAGAGTCCCTGGACGGAGCCGGATCGGAGGGAATCGATTCCCGAAACCCCGATGACCGCGTTTTCAATCGGCTGCGTGACCAGGACTTCGACCTGTTCAGGAGCCAGTCCCGGCGCCTCGGTCTGAATTACGACCTGCGGCGGTGCGAACTCCGGGAAGACGTCGTACCGCGCCTGCGTCAGCGAGTAAACACCATAGCCGAACAGCGCACAGGCGAGCGCGATAACAATGCCGCGAAAGCGAAGCGAGAACCGAACGATGGATGAGAGCATGGGGGGCAGTTAGTCCTCCGCTTGGATTTGCGAACGGAACTCCGCGGACAGGAGCGCCTGCGCTCCCCGGACGACGATCTCGTCTCCGGGTGAAAAGCCCCTTGCAACGAAGAGTCCGTTCGCGAGCGGCGTCTCAGCGGGAACCAGGCGACGGACAAAGCGACCGGGTGCGTTCTGCTGATACACCCAGGCGCTCCCCCGCCACCATACGATCGCCGATTGTGGAATCAGCACTCCGCGCATCGGCCGGCCGACCGTCAAGCGAGCGATTAGGTTTAGCCCCGGCGCGAGACCAGGATGATCACGAGTAATACAAAGGAGGCTGAGGCCCTGAATTCGCGGATCGACTCTGGGAAAAGGTGAAATCAGCTTCGCCTCGATTTGGGTCGATTCCGCGATTTCGAGTGAGATCGTTCTGGGAGCCGTCCAGCCTACGCCTGTAGGCAACGTCACCTGCACCAGAAACGCATGTTGGGCGAGAATGCCACCCAGCGCAGGCGCGTCGTCGACGACCCACTTTGCGACCACGTCGCCCCAACTCTGGCGCACCGCTGCCGCTTGCAACGACAAATCCTGCATAGCAGCCTCAGCGTCCGCTTGGTCCGAGCGCAAGACGCCCTGCACAGCCTGTAAATCCTTCTGTGAGGCGTTCTGCTGGTCTTGGTACAAAGTCTTCAGGCGGTCATACTCCAGTTGTGTCACCTCCATGTTCGCCCGCACCTTCTCTAGATTGGCTGTAGCGGCCACGTATTTAGCGCGTGCAGTGACCAGTTCCTGGCCTGATAAGACGATTGCGGGGGCAGTCACCTGCTCGCGTGAAGTGAGCGCTTGGAGAGGAGTCACGGTGATTCCCGTTTGGGATTGCGTATCGGCATCGAGGGTGAGGATCGTTTGTCCGTTCTGGATGGAAATCTTTGACGGCGTCTTGTTCGCCTCTTCTGTGTCGCCTTCATCCCCTTGATCGGCTGCCACTTTCCGGCCCGGAACGAGAGTGAGAGTCAAAATGAGCGCCAGAATCAGCGCAAGGCCTGCTCCGAATAGCCACTTCCCGTTTGTCTTCATCACTTTTTCTCCTTCGCGTGATTCTTCACAACAGGGGATTGTGGGCCGAGTGGCGGAATGTCGCCGGGTTCCAGTGGACGCTGGATAGCGTCCTCCAGGCTTCCCAGAGCAATTTGGGTGCGATAGAGTGCAGCCACTTCCGCACCCGCCGCTAGAGCGCCCTGGAGAAGCTCGCCGCTGAGCGGAAGCGGCCCTGACTCACCAGCCTTAAACGCCTTCTCCGTTAACTGAATTCGCGCCCTATGAAGCTTCTGCAATGCTTTCGTTTCCGCAAGCTCTTTCCACGCTCCGCTGTAACTTGCCGCTGCCGCTTCGGTCTCCGCTATCACACGGGCTTGCGTCGCGAGGAAATTGGCTGCGGCTCCTCTGCGCCGAGCCTCCGCCTCGGCAATCGGTCCCGCGTTGCGGTTGAAGATCGGAAGGGTGACCGAGAGTCCGACCGTGAAGAAGTTGTGGCTTTCTTCATAATGGTAGCCCGGCCCGATTTGAACATCGGGATATTGCCGGGCGATTTCGAGTTGAAGGCTGGCTTCCGCAGCGCCATATTGAGCAAGAGCCTGTCGAACGTCCAAGCGGTTTAGCACTGCTTCCCGCGGGATTCCCCCGGAAGCGAGAGAGTCGAGGCTGGGCGGGTTCTCAAAGGTTGGCCACGTAAACTCCAGACCATTCAGAGCCGCAACGGGGATGCCAATCGCAGCGGCTAGCGCCGCCCGAGTCTGCGTTATTTGGCTTTCGGCGCGAAGAACCGCCAAATGTGTGTTTGCTAGATCGATCCGCGCCAAATCCACTCCTGGACGAGAGATTTCGCCAACAGCAAGCCTTTTTTCCAACAGTTGCACGCGGTCAGACAGAATGCTCTCTTGCGAACGCAACTGGTCCGCACTTCGAACAGCGACAAGGTAATTAAGCAGGGCCGTGCGAACTTTGCTTCGAACCGTCCACGCAGTATTGGCCAGCTTAAACCGGGCCGCTTCACTCCAGTTTTTCGCTTGAAGTATTTGATAGCCGCGCTTCCCTGCTGTTTGGATCGGGATCGCGAAATCTAGTCCGAACAAATACGGACTAGGCACTCCAGGAGTTACACTCAAGGTGGGATTGGGACGCGCTCCTGCTGTGATAACAGCGGCCGCCGCCACGTTGGTTTGCGCCCGAGCCATTTCCATTTCGGGGCTGAAATAGAAGGCCGCAAACGTCAGCGAACCGAGGTCCCAGCTCTTCGGTGGCCACGAGCTTAGCTGATGGCCAAGATTCCTTTCCAAAAACTCCCGCAGACCGGCATCCTGAAGGTTTCTGGATTCCAGACTTGCGGCGCTTTCAGCGGGCGATATGGGTGCTTTGCGATACTTCTGCATCGCACACCCCGCCATCAAGAGAGAGACGACCAGCGACAAACTCAATGCTCTGACAGAATTCATAAGGACTCCCGCGCAACAGTAATGGGGAACGACTGCTCAGGCCATCGGGGACAGCCAGTACAGCCAGCGCGAGGATTGTTCTAGATGCGGAGAGGGGGCGGAGATAACCCAAGGAACGGACGTGAGCAGGCTGAATATGAAAATTCTTCCAACAAGGGAGCAGGCGGCAGAGCGGATTCTTTGCGTGGCCTGCGAATTATGCCGCGCAGAAGATGCGACAGCGCGGCCACAGCACCGAGAGAGACGGCAACAACAACTAAGTTGAGGACGATATCCTTTCCACTCTGGGGAAAATGATCCCAGTGGTCTACCCTCTCGAACGCAGGGCCACACAAATACGTGACCAGCAGAAGCACGACCGCGACTTGGCAAAGCCTTTTCTGCATCCTTTAGTCAGTATAGGCACTTCCAGCATCACGTTGCAACAATGACCGGGTAGGTTGGTCCCTTTCGTTGCAAAACACGAATCCTGCTCCCAAAACCTTGACAAAAAACTCGCGGCCAAGCTGAATTGGGAGAGTACGGCCCTGATTTTATGGGACAATTGGGAGGCGAATCGGACCGATACCAATCAATGAGTGCCTTGTAGGGAAAAAGACTTGCGTGCACGCAAAATTTGCGCGGTAACACAATGATTTGATAGAAGGGAATGGTCGGGGCGAAAGGATTCGAACCTTCGGCCTCCTGGTCCCGAACCAGGCGCGCTACCAGGCTGCGCTACGCCCCGACAGTCCTGCCCAGACCCTTTCCACTGGCCTGTGCAGATATTAAAGACTAACATAGCTGGAGGGCGGCGGCTAGACGCGCCCGGCAATATCCCGCGAGGCGCCCTGCGCCCGTTCCCCGCACGGCCATGCCCATTCCACGCAGCGCGCTGCAGAAGCTCGACGACTTGCGCTGGCTCGTTCCACGCAACACCCGCGAAGGCATGCGCACCGACGCGCTCATCTACGCCGACGAAAAGCTCCTCGCGCAGATCCTCGGCGATCTCTCCATCGACCAGGCCATCAACGTCGCTTTTCTCCCCGGCATCGTCGGCCGCTCCCTGGCCATGCCCGATATGCACCAAGGCTACGGCTTCCCCATCGGCGGGGTGGCCGCCACGCGCCTCAGCGATGGCGTGGTCTCCCCCGGCGGCGTGGGCTTCGACATCAACTGCGGCGTGCGCCTGCTCGCCAGCAATCTCGAGCGTGACGCCCTCCTGGCCCGCGACGACTACGAAAAGAACGTCCCCAAACTGCGCACCCTCGTCAATCAACTCTTCCGCGACATCCCCTCCGGCACCGGCGCCGAGGGCCCCATCCCCGTCACTTTCCCCGAACTCGACGACGTCCTCGCGCGCGGCGCCGCCTGGGCTGTCGACCACGGCTACGGCGAAGAATCTGACACCGAATACTGCGAGGAGCACGGCGCCCTGTCCAGCGCCGACCCCTCCATGGTCTCCCACCTCGCCAAGAAGCGCGGCCGCACCCAACTCGGCACACTCGGCAGCGGCAACCATTTCCTCGAAGTGCAGTACGTCGAAAAAATCTACGAACCGGCCACCGCCGATGTCTTCGGCCTGCACGAAGGCCAGGTCGTCGTGCTCATCCACTGCGGTTCGCGCGGCCTCGGCCACCAGGTCTGCACCGACTTCCTCAAAACCATGAACGAGGCCATGCGCAAGTACAACATCACCCTGCCCGACCGCCAGCTCGCCTGCGTCCCCTCGCAATCCCCCGAGGGGCAGGCCTACCTCGGCGCCATGGCCGCCGCCGCAAATTTCGCCTGGGCCAACCGCCAGGTCATCACCCACTTCACCCGCCGCGCCTTCCAGCGCATCCTCGGCGACGCCGTGCGCCTGCGCCTCGTCTACGACGTGGCCCACAACATGGCCAAGACCGAACACCACCGCTTCGACCACAGCGAGGCCGACATCTTAGTGCACCGCAAAGGTGCCACCCGCTGTTTCCCCCCCGGCTCACTATTCATCCCCGCCGCGTACCGCAGCGTGGGCCAGCCCGTGATCATTCCCGGCTCGATGGGCACCGCCAGCTACGTCCTCGTCGGTACCCAGCGCGCCATGGATGAAACCTTCGGCACCGTCTGCCACGGCGCCGGCCGCGCCATGTCCCGCACCGCCGCCAAGCGCGGCCGCAACGTCCGCGACGAAACCCAGAAACTCGAAGCCCAGGGCGTCCTCCTGCGCTCGGAAACCCGCGACGGCGTCCTCGAAGAAGTCCCCGAAGCTTACAAGGACATTGACGCCGTCATCGACGTCGTCCACCGCGCCGGCCTCGCGCGCCGCGTCGCCCGCCTCAAGCCCATGGGCGTCATCAAGGGTTAGCCTGCAAGTCTCTCGCCTCTGTAGCTGCGGGCTTGCCTTGGCCCGGACAGCAGTCGCGGTGCGCCCACTGCTGTGTCGGCAATCATTCGAGAAAAACAAAACCGCCGGGAAGCTTGCGCTTCCCGGCGGGCTGAATTCGCTCCGATGTCCGGCTTAGAAGATCAGCCGCAGCGTGGCCTGCATCTGGCGCGAGGAACCAAGCGTGCTGTGATAGTCGCCAAACGTTGCCGAGTCTTCGATGCTGGAGCTCACCGGATTGTTTCCGCCCGTATCGAAGTACGCCGAGTTGGTCAGGTTGAAGATCTCCCACCGGAAGTTCAGGCTCATGCCCTCGCGGGGCAGCTTGAACTTCTTGCTGATGCCCATGTCCGTGCTGAAATACTTGTCCCCCCGGATAACGTTGCGCTGGCCGCGGAAGCCCGGTGCTGTGAAGCGGAACATGGCCAGTGCCGCACTCGGATTGGCGAACATGTTCGGCTTCGGTCCATGCACGTTTTGTGTCGCCGGGCACGGGCCGGTGGCCAGCCCGAAGGGATATGCCCCGGCGGGCGCGCAGGTGGCGTTCCCTTGGAGATCCCAGTTCGTGGGCCACGTCCGCCCGTTGACGATATTCGCCGGTAGTCCGCTGTTGGCGTGCACGATCCCGGAGATCTGCCAGTCGCCGATGATCTGGTTCAGCCAGCCCGCAGCCGACCCGCCCAGCCTCTTCCCGCTGCCGAACGGCAGATCAACGATGTAGTACCCGTTCAACTGGTGCCGCGAATCGAAGTCCGAGTAGGAATACTCCTGCGCGATATCCCAGGCATTAATGGTGGTTCCCGTGTACCCGCCCGTCCAGGCCCCGCCAATAATGTCCTGGCGCTCCGGAGTCGAGGATGTATCCAGCGACTTCGAGAACGTGTAGTTCAGGACGAAGGAAATGCCGTGGGTGGTCTGCTTGCGCAGGTTCAGCTGCAAGGCATGATATTCCGACCATCCGATGGTCGTCCACGTGTGCAGGTTTACGTATTGGGCTGGGAAATAGCTGTTGGGGCAGTCCTTGAATCCGTCGCCATTCAGATCTGTCCCGGAGGCGCAGGTCGGATAAGCTGGCATTCCCGAATTTGCTATATAAAGCCCGCCGTAGTCCACATCCTGCCAGAACGTGCTGGCGCCGAAACCCGACCCGCCTGCGGCCGTTCCGTGATAGCCGATCATGTAGTCATAAGCCACCTGCGTTGCCGAGTAGCCGCAGGGCAGCCCCCCCGACCCGACGGGAGAACTGTCCGCATTGGTCGTGAGGCCGAAGACATTAAATTGCAGACAGCCCCCATTGATCCCAGTGGGGCCAAAGGCCGGGAAGATATCCTGCCAATAGGGAATAGAGCCGATGGTCAGCAGCCCCTGGTACGGATCGTTGGCGTGCTGTTCGGCATAGCCAACCAAACCGCGGGCAGCTTGCAAGGCACTGACACCCGTGGCGGGATCCTTCATATCCGCGGGCATGCCGTAATCGCGAATCATGCTCAACTTGCGTCCGCGGCGGCCCACATAGGCTGCTTCGAGCGTCATGTTCCAGGGCATCTGCCGCGCAATCGAAAAATCAAACGTGTGCGCGTACGGCGTGCGAATCTTGTCATCCAGACCCGCGGTCACGGTCAGCAATCCCGAGGGCGGGGTGGTGGGGAATCCTCCGCCGGGAGAGGGCTGCAGACTTTGCGCCTTGGCCGCGGCTGTGTCAAAAGGACCGCTGTAGCGGGCACAGGCAACTCCCCCGGTCGAGGAAGAGTCCGTGGCACTAAAACCGCATCCGCCCAGCTGACTGTCGATGTTGGTCGAAAGCCCGAACGATCCGGTCTGGTCGAAAGAAGTCGCAAGGCCGTTTCCGATGCGGTCGTATACCAGTCCATAGCCGCCCCGGATGGACATCTTGCCATCCGCGAAGATTTTGCCCAGCAACCCGTCCTTGAACCTGGGCGTCCAGGCAAAGGCGGCCCGCGGCGAGAAATTATTTTTGTCCCAGCTGTAATATCCGGGCTTGCCGTTGGCGGGTCCCCCCAGATCAAGGGAGATAAGCCCGCACGAAGAGGTCGGCAGGCCCTTGTTCATGGCCTGTTCGCGGCAGGTCATCCATGTGTTCAGGCTGGGTGTGGGAACAACCTGATTGCCATTAGTCTCCCACGGCGGCGAAGGGAGGTAGTAGCGCAGCCCAAACGTCAGGGTCAGGTCAGATCGCATACGCCAGCGGTCCTGCGCATAGAGTTCGTATTCGTTTACCGCAAACCTTCTCTCTACCGGTTGTCCCTCCGGCAGCGTGGCTCCCGTCTTGTCGAAATTGTAGGAGGCGGTGATCTCCGTAATGGGCCCGAGCAACTGAGTCAGGGCGTCGCGGAACGAACGGCCACTTGCGTTGGCGGGAACCGCGAAGCATCCGGCCCGGTCGCAGTTCCCATTCCCCGGTTCGATGGCCCGCGCCCCGTCCGCCATCCAGGATGGGTTGATCAGGAACTGGTGGTAGGAATTCGAGTTGTTGAACGTAGCGTTGCGCGTGAAGCGCATCTCCCCGCCGAAGCTGAATTCGTGCACTCCCCTTGTCCAGCTCACGTCGTCGCGGAAATGGTGCTGCGGCAGGATGCGCCCGTTGGTCTTATTATAGACTTCACCCGTCTCATATCCCTGGAGGTCGTCTATGAACCGAAAGTTTACAAACTCTTGATTTCGGATGCCGCTGGACTTGTCGCTGATGCGCGTGAGTCCGTAGCGGAAGTTGTTCACGATCCGCGGCGTTAGGATCGCCGTATATCCGATCGCGTATCCTTTGTTGTTGTTCAGCAGCGTCTGCCTCGATGACTCCCCTGGAAATTGCGGATCCGTGCTCACCGTGTCATGCATCAGAGACCCGCGCCAGAACAGCGTATGCTTGTCCGCCCGGTCCAGATGCACGTCCACGCGCACGAAGGCGGTGTTGAAGCGGTTTTCCACGGGGGCCCCAAAGCGGTAGCCGAGAATGTTCAACGCGTCAAAGCTCCCGCTCGAATTGGGATCGGGAAACAGGGCATCCTGCTGGAGGACGGCTGGGTTGACTCCAATTCCCGCCGGGTCAATGGCCTGGATCTCCGCCGGGCTCAGCGCGTAATACCCCGCCGGAATGGCCCCGCAACCCGCCGCGGCGGAGCGGCAGGGCTGCAAGTTTGCGTCCATTCCATAGGAAGCACCGCTGACGCCCTGTACAAACCCGCCGGCAGGCGGCACGCAAGGGGCATTGCCGGGCACGTCGGTACACTGATAAAAGAAGACTCCATCGCGAAAGGCCACGGAGGGAACACTGCGTTCGGCGGAGGTAAACAGCGATTCCTTCAACCGCTCGTAATTGCCGAAGATGAACACCCGGTCCTTGATCACCGGTCCACCCGCGGACCCGCCGAAGAGGTGGTGGCGGAATTTCGGCTCCTTGATACCGGCCTGGTTGAGGAAAAAGTCGTTGGCGTTAAACGCTTCGTTGCGGTGAGCGTAGTAGGCCGTACCGTGGATATTGTTCGTGCCGCTCTTGGTCACCAGTTGCACCTGCGCCGCCGAGGAGCGTCCTCCGGAGTCCGCGTCATAACTCGTGGTGGTGGTCCGGAATTCCGCCAGCGAGTCTTGCGGTACGCGCAGCACGGTCGTGAACGCATAGCCCTTCTGCGGGTCGTTCGCGTCCACTCCGTCCAGCGTCACGTTGGTCTGGTCGCTGCGCGCCCCGTTCACCGACCCGCTGCGCCCGTCCTGGTCGTTCGTCCCTCCGTAACCGCCCGGCAAGTCCGATTTCGTAGGGATGAAGGCCACACCGGTCTGCAAGCTGAGCAGCCCCGCCGGATTCATGTCCAGTTGCGGCAGCGAGGACACTTCCTTTCCGGAAATAGGTGTTCCGATGCTGGCGTCCGTCGTGTTCAGCGCCGCCACCATCTCCGTCACCACCATCGTTTCGGTGACCGCACCGACCGCAAGGTGGATATCGAGCGTACTGGTGATGCCGACGAGAACCTCGACATGTTCGCGAGCCGCGGTCTTGAATCCCTGCGCCTTCACTTCGATCTTGTATTTTCCCGGAGGCAATTGCGCGAACACGTATCTTCCATCCGCCTCTGTTGCCGTCGTGCGCGTCAGCCCCGTGCCTTCCTGCGCGATCGTCACTTGGGCGCCCGCAACGCTGGCGTTCGCCGGGTCCAGCACCGTGCCCGACAGAGAAGCCGTCTGTGACCACACCGGGCTGGCACTGAACAACACCCCCAGCGCCAGAACACACGCCCACCCTGCTCCTTTAAAAGTTTTCGTCATAAGCCTCCCCCTAAACACTTGAGCGGCAATATAAAGCCACGAGTCCCCAAAAACCCATGCTTTCCCGGTGCACGAAGAAAGATCAGTCTGTTCCGGAACCCGGCTGGCTAACTGCTGAGCCTTCTAACTCATGCTGCGGGAGATTGTCAAGAACAAGTAAAAGCAAGCGTAAGCCTGAGTCATTCCTCGCCAAACATGCGACTCAGCCGTTGGTAAGATGGATGAGTTTCGCCGCCGTCACAGCGGCGAGTTTGCGGATCGGCTCCACGCAGTTTCCCGCACGTCGCCGTCCAGCCGCACCAGCGACACCGCTTCCGCTCCGCGCGTCGCGTCCCGCCCACTGCTGTGTCGGCAATCATTCGAGAAAAACAAAACCGCCGGGAAGCTTGCGCTTCCCAGCGGCTCTGCAAAGAGTGGAACTCCGTTAGAACTCGTAGCGCAGCGCGAACTGCATCACCCGCGGGTTGGTGAGCATCCCGGTGTAGTTGCCGAACGAGCCGCCCACGTCCAAACTATCGGACACGCCTTGCACATCGAACCGTGAGAAGTTGATGGAAGGTTACAAGGCGCCGCCGCCCGCCTCAGCTCTTGCCCAGGTGCACCAGCTTCGCTTCGGTCACCGCGGGCAGCTTGCGGATCGGCTCCACGGCGGATTCCGGCACGTCGCCGTCCAGCCGCACCAGCGACACCGCTTCCGCTCCGCGCGTCGCATCCCGCCGCCCCAGCGCGAACGTGGCGATATTCACTCCCTGCTGCCCCAGCAGCGTGCCCACCTGCCCGATGACGCCGGGCTGGTCGTGGTTGCGCAGGTAGAGAATCGTCCCCGCCAGCTGCGATTCCAGCGGAATTCCGTCAATCGCCAGCACCCGCGGCGAAGCGTCGTGCAACACCGTGCCCTCCACGCTCAACCCCGGCTGCTTGCTCCCCGGCTCCGGCAGCGACGCCACTTCCAGCGTGTTCGGAAAGCCGTGCTCGCGCCGCCGCGTCTCTTCCTCGACGGTCAGCCCGCGCGCCGCGGCCACCGCCGCCGCGTTCACCAGGTTCACTTTCTCGTCCAGCACCGCGTTCAGAATCCCCGTCAGCACCGCGCTCTTCAGCAGGTGCGTCCCCGCCTCCGCCAGCTCCCCGGAGTAGCGGATGCGGATGCGCGCCGGACGCACCGCGGCCGCCTGCGACACCAGCGAACCCAGCCGCTCCGCCAGCTCCAGATACGGCAGCACACGCCGGTACTGTTCCGCCGAGAGCGCCGGCAGATTCACCGCATTGCGGATGATCCCGTCGGCCAGGTAGTCGCGCACCTGCTGCGCGATCTGCGTGCCCACCTCCTCCTGCGCTTCCGTCGTCGATCCCGCCACGTGCGGCGTGGCGATCACATTCGGCAGCGCGATCAGCGGCGAATTCTTCGGCGGCTCTTCCACGAAGACGTCCAGCGCCGCCCCCGCCAGCCGCCCGCTCTTCAGCGCCTCGGCCAGCGCGCCTTCGTCCACCAGCTCGCCGCGCGCCGCGTTCACCAGCCGCGCGCCCTTCTTCATCTGCGCGATGCTCTGCGCGTTGATCAGGTTCTGCGTCGCCGGACTCAGCGCCGTGTGCAGCGACACGAAGTCGCTCTCCGCCAGCAGCTTCTCCAGCGGCACCAGCTCCACCTGCGCCTCGCGCGCCGCCGCTTCGCTGATGTACGGGTCATACGCCAGCACGCGCATCTCGAACGCCCGCGCCCGCCGCGCCACTTCCCCGCCGATGCGCCCCAGCCCGATCAGCCCCAGCGTCTTGCCGCGCACCTCGGTGCCCGCCGCCGAAGACTTCTCCCAGCGCCCCGCGTGGATGGCCGCATCGTGCCGCGGCACCTGCCGCGCCAGCGCCAGCAGCAACGCAAAGGTGTGCTCCGCCACGCTGATGGCGTTGCCTCCCGGCGTGCTCATCACCAGCACGCCGCGGCGCGTCGCCGCTTCCAGGTCGATGTTGTCCACGCCCACCCCGGCGCGCCCCACCACGCGCAGCCGCGGCGCCTTTTCCAGCAATTCCGCCGTCACCTTGGTCGCGCTGCGCACCACCAGCGCGTCGGCGTCCGCGATCTCCGCGTGCAGCGTCTCCTTCGTGGTCAGGACAATCTTCCATCCCGCCTGCGCCCGCAGCAGCTCCACGCCGCGCTCGCTGATCTTGTCCGCTACGATGACTTTCACGGTGTCCTCATTCTCCCGGCGGATTTCCGCCCCTGGTTCTGAACTTACCAAAGTATCGGTCACCGCGCGGCATGTCAAATCCAAGAATCCTCTGTCTTCCATTAGCAAAAACTATAGTCTGCGGGAACTTGTTCCGAGCCTAGGGAGTCTGTATGCCGGCCATGCGCCGCCCGGTAGCACCGGCTAAAGCCGGTGCTACCGGGCGTGCTGCTCTGCTATAGTCGGGGCTTGAGGAGCCCGCGATGAGTCTTGCCGAAAAACTCCAGAAGGACCTGGTCGACGCCATGCGCGCCAAGGATGAACTGCGTCTCAGCGTCCTGCGCATGATCAAGTCCGCCCTGAAATACAAGGAGACCGAGAAGATCCGCCCGCTCGAGGAAGCGGAAATCCTGCAGGTGCTGCAGACCCTCGTCAAGCAGCGCAAAGAGTCCATCGAGCAGTTCACCAAGGGCGGCCGCCAGGACCTGGCGGACAAGGAAATCAAAGAGCTGGCCATTGTCGAATGCTATCTGCCCGCCGGCGCCACGGCCGCTGAAATGGACGCCGCCGTCGCCAAAGCCATCGCCGAAACCGGAGCCAGCTCCATCAAGCAGATGGGTGCGGTGGTCAAGGCCGCCAGGGCGCACCTCGAAGGCAGGACCGTGGACGGCAAGGCCCTCAGCGACCTCGTCCGTGAACGGCTATCCAAGCTGACGACCCCATGAAGGGTCGTCATCCTGAGGAGCGCAGCGACGGTTGACCGCTTCGCGGTCACACATATCAGGGATCTCTCTTGGCTACTTGAAAGACTGTGCAGCGGTAACTTACTGCGAACACTGATCGAGAGCTTCTGCAATGTCTCTTCCCGAAACTATTCCCGTTCGCTTCACCGAAGAAGAGGCCGGCTACCTCAGTGTGCGCCCCGTCGTCCGCCAGACCTTTCGTCTCGCCGAACTTGCCGACATGGTCGTCTCCGTAACCGGTAAGGACGCCGCGCGCGTCGCGCAGATCTTCCGCGCCGGCGCGGTCCTTTACAACAGTTACCGCTACTGGTGGGATGGTTTCTCCGCCGCGCCCGGCGAAGTGGCCGCGCTCCTCGCGCCCTTTCCCGACGCCGATCCTTCTCGCCCCTTCCGCTGGGAAGAAGCGGCGGAGGTCCTCCTGGAAAGCGGCGGCGGCCCGGCGCGCACCGCCAGCGAGGTCACCCGCGCGGAAGCCTCCCGCCGCCGCCTTTTTCAACACCGCAGCGCCTGGGATTGCCTGCGCGAAGCCCTGCGTGATTCCCCGCCCGTCTACGAAGAATACTCCTACGCTCGCCGCGCCGACCTCTACCGCAAGTCGCTGGCCCACGACGCTGCGCGCCGCCTGCGCGCCGAGCTTCTCGCCGCCGCGCCGCGCGCCCTCCGCGCCCGCCTCGCGGCCGCCGCCGTTCCTTCTGCTCTGGTGTTCGCTTGTCCCCGCACTGCGGCCCGGCCGTAACGCCGTTTCACTACTTCGCCACCGCCGGCTTCAACACCGCCGTATTGCGCTCGTCGCCGGCGATGAGCCGATACAATTGCTTCAGCTCTCCGACCTTCTCCAGCGGCACGCTGAGCTGCTTCACTTCAAACACCCGCGTGTAGCGCACCACGTTCCCGCTCGCTTCCGTCTTGCTGTGGTAGCTGGCGAAGCTGTACTCCGCGTTCACCGGTGGCGGCAGGTCGTCCACCTCGTACCCCGGCGGCAGCGTAATCTCAAACGTATCCGTGTCCCGCTCCGGCCCCTCGAATTCCACCGGATACTTGCGCGGTTCCTTGGTTTCCAGGAAGGAGAGCGATTTGCTGCCTAAAACGCGCGGCCGCACCAGCAGCAGGTTCCCCGCCGCTTTGCCGTAGTTTTCCGCCACCAGGGAATAGTCGTAAAGGAAAGGCCGGTCGGTCTGCTCCACATTGCTCACCGCCGCTTTCAGGATATGGAACCTCGCCAGGGACTGGGCCAGCAGCGTCTCGATGGGCTTGATTTTATCGGCATCCCGGGTTGCCGTTTTCAAAGCTCCCCGCTGCCACCGCGCCTGGTCGCCCACGCGCACTTCGCGCACGTCGCCCTGCAACGTCCCCGATCCGTCCAGCGTCAGCTTTCCCGTCCGCTGAATCCCGTTCATCGTTGGAGACTGCTTCGGCAGCTCGATCAGTTCCCCGCCGTCCGGCGTCACCAGCAGTCCGTAATTCCCCTGCAACTCTCCGCTGAGCTGCCCCAGGGGCGTCAATTCGTTGGTGGGATCAAAGAACAGGATCCGCCCCAGCTTCGGGTGCTGCAGCACTGCGCCCAGCGAGCCATCCGCGACTCCCTCGGGCAGCTTGATCGCCAGAATCGCGTGATTGAAGCCCCCCACATGCGCCGGCATCTCCGCAGTCACCGCGCCGCGTTCCGTGTAGATGGGCACATAATACGATTCGATTCCTATCTCCTGCAGCATCGCCCCCATCAGCGTGACCTTGTCTTTGCAATCCCCGTAGCGGTTTGTCAGCACTCCGCCCGCCGGATGCGGCTGCCACCCCCCTATTCCCAATTCGATGGCCACATAGCGGATCTCCCGCTGCACGAAATTCGCCAGCGCCCGCATCTTCTCCAGCGGCGCGGGAGCGGTGGACGTCAGCGACGCCACTTTCTGCCGGATTTCCGGGGTCGCATCGCGCCGCCCGTTCGTCAGCTCCCGATACCAGTTGCCCATTTCCCGCCAGTTTTCGAATCCTTTGTTTCCGCGCGTCCCCGCCGGCGGCAGAAAGGAGATCACCATCTGCCCCTCGATGCCGCGCATCGGTGGCATGGCCTCTTCCTGCTTGATCGCCTTCACGTCGTTCACCGTCCATTGCCACTGCCCGCTCCCTGCCGCTACCGCCTTTACTTCCGCATTGTTCAGCCACGACGCCTTGTATTCCCACCCCGCGGGGAGCTGCAGCGAATATTTGGCTTCGCGCACCGGGCTCGTTCCCTGGAAATACCAGATATCCTGGAGAACGTAGGGGCGATCCTGCTGCTCGTATTCATATCCCACGATGTTCCCCGGCTCGGAAGCTGGAATGCGCAGCACCTTCACCCGTACGTCGGTGATCAATTCGCTGCCCGGCACCGCCGGCAGCGACACCTCCGCTCCGTCCTTCTCCTTCACTTCGTAGTCTTTGCCCTGCGCCGGAATGCACCAGGCGTGCAGGCTGGTGATTTTCGTCTCCGCGCTGAAGGGGATGACCACCGTGCCGAGTTCCCGCCCCCCGGGGCGGAGAATCTTGTAGGCCGCGCGCGTCAGTGTCTTGATCTTCTCCGCCGACTGCACCGTCACGATCTCCTCGGAATAGAGCAGAACCGCGTCCGTCTTCTCGTCGTGCACCGGCAGAGGTGTATTCACCAGGGCGTGCATCCACCCGGGGGCATCGCCAGCCGCAGCCTGCGGCGCTGCCGCCCAGCACACCGCAAGCAGCGCAAA
Source organism: Terriglobia bacterium (assembly GCA_020072785.1). Classification (NCBI taxonomy): domain Bacteria; kingdom Pseudomonadati; phylum Acidobacteriota; class Terriglobia; species Terriglobia bacterium. The sequence continues at coordinate 130,891 of JAIQGG010000003.1, forward strand.
CCAGCGGAGCGTTCTTCGCCGCTCCTGGCGCCCCAGTCTACGTCCCCGGTTGCAAGACAATCTGCTGTTCATCGCCTGTCCTCATCACCCGGAAAAAATTCTGCAGGGCCCCGTAGAATTTGGTGTCCAGCATCAACAGATCCACCTTCACCTTCCGCGTCAGATGCAGCGTGCCGTTGTTGTATTCCTCCTTCAGGGTGTAGACCACCGCCTTGCCATCCTGATTCTGGGGCGCCGGAAGACTGCTCACCTGCCACCCCAGCGGCAGCTCAATCGTCACGTCGTCCGCCTTCTCGAATGGAAAGTCAAAATAGATGGGGTGTTCGCGGTTGGCGTGCTCGAACACGTGCTTTTCCGTCCCGCTGAAAAGTCCCGCCGGCATCAGCGCCCGGCGGCCCGCTCCGGAAACCCACCCCGGAACTTTCAACTCGTATTCCGCTACCAGCGTTTGCGCGGAGCTCGCCCAATCCGGCTTGTTCTTCAATTCCACCTCGATCCCCGCGGGCACATACTCCTTCACTTGCTCTTCCAGAAATTTCTTGCGCGCGGCCTCGTCTTCGTTGTGCTCCTCGATCCGCCGCCACAGCGCTTCCAGCCCCGTGAAGGTGATCGTGAGCTTTCCCGCGAGATCCCCTGTGTCCGTCAGCCGCAACTCCGCTTTCCTCTCGATCCGCGACGCGGAGCTTTCCGGCAGCATGGTCTTGACCCAACTGCCCCCGTCTTTGTCCAGACGCAGGCCCACCACCCCCGTTTCCGGCCACGGCAGCAGCCCAAACGGCGTGAACATTGTTCCCGGATCGCAGTAAATCTCCTTCCCGTTCAGCTTCACCAGCACCACGTTGTCATTTAACTCGAAACTGTTCATCAGGTGGGGATCGAAAAAATATTGGCTCCGCCGCGAAACCAGCACCGGGTACGCCTCGAACCCCGCCGCGCGCACCAGCGCCAGATAGAGCCAGGTGATCTCCCGCCCGTACGCATAGCCCCGCTTCCACACGTCCTCGACATTATTCGTTTCCTTGAGCTTCTCCCGCTTCTGTTCCTGCTCCGTCTTCCCCTCTTCAAAGCCGAGGTTACGCACCTGCTGGACCCGGGCGTAGATCTTTTGCAGCTTCACCTCCGGCGCATCGTTGGGCGACACGATTTGCGCCACCGCCTGCTCCATCGCTTTGCGCTTCCCGGTGAAGTTTTCCACCCCTTCGTGTAGTCTCTTCCCCTCGCTCTTCCAGAACTTGTCCGCATTCGCTTCGCTGTTCTGCGTGTAGACGAAATCGACGCGCGCCTTCAGCGTATTTTCTGGCGGCATATAATCCTCGGTCTGAAAGGCCGGAATGTTCTGCACGTCGAGCCGCACCGTTCCCGATTCCTCTTTCGGCGCAGTCGTTCCCGGCGGCAGATTGAACCAGCTCCACCGCGCCGGAAAATACGTGCTGACCTTCAGGCTGAACTTGGCGTGCTTGGTGAACAGTTCTTCGCTCAGGATCCAGTGCGAGTCGTAGATCAGGTTCTGCTCCCAGTCATACATGTAGTGATATTCGATGATGCTGCCGGTCTGCACCTCGGGCAACGTGAAGGTCTTCGCCAGATATTTCAGGCCCTTCGCTTTCACCACCGTCTTGTCATAGACCTGCCCGGCGAAGTTGCTGATGCTTCCATCCGGCCGGATGGTCCGGGCCTTGATGCCGTGAATGCTGCCCACCCCCTTGACGTAAGGAAGCTCGATGTCCGCATACTTGCGTCCTTCCTCCGTCAGGATCTTGATCCGCGCATACGTGTATTCGTGGCCATTCGCGTCGTCGCGGTCCACCTGCCGGTAGAGATAGATCGCCGGCGCACCCGGCGCCTGCGGCTCGCTGGTCATCTTCAGTTCTGCCGGATTGATCGGCTGCCATTCGTCTCCCGCGCGTGCCGGGCGAAACCCTATCGCCACGCCCAGAACCAAAAGCAGCGCAAACGCCGGTATTCGCCGCAGTGCTGACAAGACACACCTCCCCCGCCCGCCCGCAGGCGGAGACACTAATATGGATGGGATAGGCTGAGAAGCGAGCCCGGAACCACGACGTGTGGAGTTGACCGCTTCGCGGTCACGCATACAAAGGACTCGACTCATAAATGGCGTTGCTAGAACGTATAACGTATATGACGTGTGCAGCGCGACACTACGCCTGCCCATCATGCCTGTCAAGAAAAAGCCCGCGGCGCTCCCCGCTCCGCAGGATTCGCTTCCCCGGGCCCCGCGTCTGCGGCATAATCCCCGGCGTGCCCGCAGACGCGGGCCCCTATCGCGCGCAGTCGGGAGGCTTACGGTGAGCAAACGTCCCTGGAGTTCCACGGCCCCGCCGCAAGAATTTCACACGTACGTGCCGGCGGACGAGAGCCCCGCGGAGTTTACCCTCCGCGCCGTGCTCCTCGGCGCGCTCTTCGGCCTGCTTTTCGGCGCCGTCACCGTTTACGTCGGCCTGCGCGCCGGCCTCACCGTCTCCGCCTCGATCCCCATTGCCGTGCTCTCCATCAGCATCCTGCGCGCCTTCGGCCGCTCCACCATTCTCGAAAACAACATCGTGCAGACCACCGGCTCGGCCGGCGAATCTGTTGCCGCCGGCGTCATCTTCACCCTCCCCGCGCTCATCTTCCTGGGCTTCGGCTCGGAGTTCACCTACTGGCGCATCTTCCCCCTCGCTCTCCTCGGCGGCTGGCTCGGCGTGCTCTTCATGATCCCGCTGCGCCGCCAGCTCATCGTCAAGGAGCACGGCAACCTCACCTATCCCGAGGGCACCGCCTGCGCCGACGTCCTCGTCGCGGGCGAGCGCGGCGGCTCCTTCGCCGGGCGCGTCTTCTGGGGCCTGGGCCTCGGCGGCGTTTACACCCTGCTGATGAACACCGCGCAGGCCTGGACCGGCCAGCCGGAATACCGCCCCAGTTGGCTCCCCGGCGCGTCCTTCCGCGCCGCCATCACCTCCGAGTATCTCGGCGTAGGCTACATCGTCGGCCCGCGCGTGGCCGGCACGCTCTTTGCCGGCGGCGTCTTTTCCTGGCTGCTGCTCATGCCCGCCATCAAGTTTTTTGGCCAGCTCGCGCCCGGCGTGGCCCTCTACCCCAGCACCGTGCCCATCCCGCAGATGACCCCCGACCAGCTCTGGTCCAGCTATGTCCGGCCCATGGGCGCGGGCGCCGTGGCCGCCGCCGGCCTCTTCACCCTCCTGCGCACAATGCCCACCATCCTCTCCGCCCTGCGCTCCGGCCTGAAGGATGTCCGCGCCGAAAACGCCGGCGCCTCCGCCGCGGCCAACCGCATTGACCGCGACATGCCCATGCGCACGGTGATCCTCGGCTCGGCCGTGATCGTCGCCATGATGTGGCTGCTGCTGACCTTCCGGCCCATTCCCGGCGCGCAGACCACCCTCGTCTCCAACCTCTTTGCCGCCGTCTTCGTGGTCGTCTTCGGCTTTCTCTTCGTGACCGTCGCCTCGCGCATCAGCGGCTTGCTCGGCAATTCCTCCAATCCCATCAGCGGCATGACCATCGCCACGCTCATGGCCACCTGCGCCGTCTTCCTCGTTTCCGGCTGGACCGCGCCGAACTACGCCGTCCTGGCCCTGACCATCGGCGGCGTCGTGTGCATCGCCTCCGCCATTGCCGGCGCCACCTCGCAGGACCTCAAGACCGGCTACCTCGTCGGCGCCACCCCCGTGTGGCAGCAGTGGGGCCTGCTCGTCGGCGTCACCGTCTCGACCATCGCCGTCGGCGGCACCCTCGCGCTCATGAACAAGGGCCTCGAAAAATACGTTCCCAACCAGATTCCCCTGAACGTGCAGGCGCTGCCCTCCGGCGTCAAAGTCGAAAAGCCCAGCTACGCCTACAAGGGCAAGACCTATACGCTCATCAATGCGCTCGGCTCCCGCGAAGTTCCCGACGGCGAATACCTCTACGATGCGAACACTCAGAAGATCGAAATCCAGTGGGTGCAGGGCATCGGCAGCGACCAGGCCGCGGCGCCGCAAGCCCGCCTCATGGCCACGGTCATCAGCGGCATCCTCAACCAGCGCCTGCCCTGGCACCTCGTCCTCATGGGCGTCGCCCTGGTCGTCGCCGTCGAGCTCCTCGGCGTCCGCTCGCTCGCCTTTGCCGTGGGCTCCTATCTCTCCATCGCCACCACCATGGCCATCTTTGCCGGCGGTGTCGTCCGCTGGCTCGTCGAGCGCGGCTCGAAGAAGGGCGAAAGCGAAAGCGAAGCCAGCCCCGGCGCGCTTTACTCCAGCGGCCTCATCGCCGCCGGCGGCATTTTTGGACTCCTGGCCATCGTCCTCAACATCCTCCAGGACCCGCAGATCGCCGCTGGTCTGCCGGGCTGGCTGACGGGCTTGCTGCACCTGCCGCTGCGGCCCGATCTCTTCAACTTCGGCCCGAAACTTCTGGGCTCCCTGGCGCGCGGCAACCTCCTCGGCGTGGTCATGTTCGCCTTGCTGGCGGCCTCGCTCTACCATTTCGCGCGCAAAAAACTGAGCTGAGAGGAAGAGTCAAAGAATCCAGAAACCGCTGAGTAGAAAAGTTCGCGGAAACGTGCCCGCGATGCAAAAAAAAATGGCCTGGCGTGCTCCGCACACGCTTTGACGCGCGCCCCCCGCCGCCTTACACTGGAGTGCTTATGGGCCCGCGCTCCAGCATCCGCAACTACCGCGTCAGCTTTAATTTCTACATGACACCCGGCGTGCAGCTCCTGCTCATCGCCAACTTCGCCGTCTTTTTCTTTCAAGTCTTGCTGAATCACTTCTGGGGACCCTTCGCCCACCAGCGCCTGCTCACCTGGTTCGGCCTCGTCCCCGCCGCCGTCGTTCCCGGCCTGCGCATCTGGCAGCCGTTCACCTATCTCTTTCTCCATGACCCGGACACCATCTGGCACATCGGCATGAACATGTTCCTGCTCTGGATGTTCGGCCGCGAGCTCGAACTGGTCTGGGGCCAGAAGCGTTTCCTGCAGTATTACTTCCTCACCGGCGTCGGCGCGGGCCTCATCAACGTCCTGGTCAAGACCGCTCCCGTCCTCTGGGGCCGGGGCTTCTCCTACGTCCCCACCATCGGCGCTTCCGGAGCCATCTTCGGAATTCTGATGGCCATGGCCATTCTCTTCCCCGATCGCCAGGTCGTTTTTTTCCCCCTGCCCATCAGCATCCGCATGCGCACGGCCATGATCGTCCTGGCCGCCTTCACCTTTCTCGGCACCTTCGGTTTCGGCGCCGACAAGGTCAGCCACATCTGCCACCTCGGCGGCATGCTCGTCGGCTGGATCTACCTGCGCCGTGGCTCCTTCCTCTACCGCGTGCGCAACGGCTTCGCCGACTGGAAGGTCCAGCGCAACCGCAAAAAATTCGAAGTCTACATGGGCGCCAAAAAGAACGAGCCGCCCTCGCGCCCCGACCGCTGGGTCAATTAGCCCGCCTGCCGAAAAACTCTTTTCTCTCCCGATTTTGTAGATGCCGGGCGGAATCTATCCTGACCCTGTCGGGAGCCTGGCATCATGTTTTCAAGGATTTGCCTGCCTGCCGGCGGCCGCTACGCCTGTTCTTTGCTCTTTTTCCGCAGCCTGTTAAAGGTATTATCCTGCAAGAGAGGTTATACGGAAAATGTTAGATGGGAACGAGAAGCAGAATTTTTATTCCCTGATGCGATTGCGCGACGTTGTTGTCGAGGGGTCTAAACCTATCGTGTTGTGGGTGGGAGCGGGTACCAGTAGGTGGTGTGGTTATCCCTCATGGGATGAGCTAGCTGGTCAGTTACATTCAATATTTTCCCGTAGCGAAGCCAATTACGAGAAATCTATCGGCGCAGAATTGGTCGCCAAGGGCGACTTGCCTGCAGTTCTTAGCAATTGCCGAAAGGCGAACGCGGCGCTTTATCACCAATTATTGGTTTCTGCCTTATCCCCTCGGCCAACCACGCCGGTCTACGACCATTTTTTGCACATCCTCTCATCCTTCAAACCCCTGTACGTCGTCACAACAAATGTGGACGAAGTGTTGGAACAGCATGTTCCCTCGGCCGCAATCGTGCAGAGGTCAGATTTCGAGAGATGCGCCTCTCTGATTCAACAAAAGCAATCTTTTGTCTGCAAGTTGCACGGCTCGATAAGCTCAGTCGAGCAAGCGGTGTTCACAACTGAAGACTATTTGAAGTTAGAAAAAGACCCCGCTTACTTGTCGCTGGTGAAGCATATTTTCGCAGACGCGACAGTTATATTCATTGCTTATGGACTCAAGGACGAATACGTTTTGAATGCTCTGACCGCGCTCGAACCGCAGTCAAGAATCTTCGGCAACGGGCCACATTTCCTCGTAACACCGTTAGCCCCGCCCGTTTTGCCATCGAGCATAATCCCCATAAAATACTTTGTTGGCATGCAGCAAGACCACCGTTCTGCGAGCATGGCCTTGGACATCATCCGGGCGGCGCAAGAAGGGAAACTGTCACGTCTTCCGACAACCGATGTGACTAGTAGCGCCACTGAACTCACGAGTGGATATTACATCTCGGATTTTACTCCCGCTGGGACATGGACCAGTTCACAAACTCTGCAGCTCGGAAGGCCCGATGGCACGTCTTTCTTCGTCATTGTGGGGCATGGCTTCATCGATTCCGAATTACCTAATTTTCATTCTCATTCACCGAGGGATTTCGTCGTTGGCCTCTTATGTTTCGAAAAGGTGTATTTGCCACTCTCATCGCTTGCGGCCTTGCATGATTATGTGGGAGGGGAATACTTCTGGGAGTTGGTCAAAGAAGATGTGCTTCGATTCGTTCATGTGAATGCCCAGCCTGGATACATTTATGACAGCAGTGAGTCCCTAACAAGTGTGGACGTCGGCCTTATAGGCTTGAGCGGTAGGGACGGCGTTCTTGCCACGGCTCAGGAGCACATTCGCCGTCAAATAAAAGCTGCTCCGGGAATGGAAGCCGCAGCCGAAGTTTTGCTCACGCAATTGGAAAGCAAGGTTCATGTATTTGATAGTGAAAGCTGGGAAGTAGCCAGGCTTGTCCGAGGAGCCCTTCTGCATCCGAGATTGCGACGCCTTCTAGGCATGAGCGATGGAATTTTTCCAATGGCAATTCCTCGATGGCTCGTCTTCCCAGCTTTGAGAGTCGCTCATACTGTAAACACAGCTGTCGTGTGCCAGCAGTTTAATCTTGCAGCCGCGAACATCTGGTTTGGCGGTGAAATAATCGTCGGAGCCACATTCGGACTTGCAGCCACGCGAGATTGGGCGCATGAAGCCGCAAGTTATGTCATGACAAGTCAGGCCGACATAGACTTAGGGGCGACGATGGATGTAACGGTTCTCAGGACCATTTTGAAGTTCCGGAATACGAGCGAAGGCGTCGCACTTAGGCAAGAAGTGCTGGAACAGCTAAAAGTAAATGCGGGTTCCGAGTTTATTTCTTCGGTCAATGCCGCACTGAAGAGGAACATTCCATTCACATCTTTGGATAAACCGCGAAGAGTATTCGCAGCATTGCTAGCGGCGGAGTCCAGCGTTCCTCGACTTACGCGAGCCATTTCACACAATCAGTTCTATTCAGATGCGGCTATCTCTTTCTGGCGCAAACGTAGTCTTCAAGAACTTAACGCGGTATGTGAAGCGCGAAAAATAGGTCCATACGACCCATGCCCGTGCGGCTCAGGCGAGAAGTTGAAGTTCTGTTGCTTAGAAGCATTGAGATCGGCTGGGTGAACTGGGGCGTGAAAGACAGGCGGGTGGCGCATCCGAACCCAGGCGGTGGCGCAAACTTAGTGTCTCGGCATGGTCGGGGTAGTCTCATTCCCGAGCCCGCTTTGCCGCACCATTCAAAATACCACTAATTCATATAGACCGTAAGTACATTCTCCGTTATAATTGTTTCGTTTTTCGGCGCGGAGGAGATGGAGATGCTGCCCCTTGTCCTCGCTACCGCGCTGCCCCCAATACCCCTTCCCCGGTAACCACCTTGCAAACACCGGAGCGCCAAAGCCTCTCCCACAACCCCTGCAGAATCATCACTTACACACTCTTTTGTATCAACGGAAATCTACAGGACTTAAAATCCTTTCCTTTGATACTCTTGCGCACTCTTCAACCAAGAGCGGCGCACTAACTCCTTCAGATTCATATACAACCGCACTCTTTGCGAAAAACAACGGGGGTGGGGGTAGGGGTGCAGCCGGAATTCTAAGCCAACACTTGAAGTTCACAGCCCTTCCGGCTCTGCGTGGCTCTGCGTCCCGTCGCGGCGGGCTACGCTCCGCCGCCGATAATGTGGAACTTCATGAAGTTTGTCGTGCCGCGGACGCCCATGGGCATGCCCGCCACGATGCCCACCACGTCGCCCTTGCGCGCCAGGCGCTCTTCCAGCAGCCGTTTGTCCGTCAGCGCCGCCAGCCCGTCGATCTTGCGCGGGTCCGCAATGTTCCGCGGCAGCACCCCCCAGATCAGCGCCAGCCGCCTCCGCGTCTCGCGCTCCGGCGAAAACGCGATGATCGGCGTCTGCGGCCGGTACCGCGACACCAGCCGCGCCGTGAACCCGCTGTGCGTGAACACCGCGATCACCTTCATGTGCAGCTCGCGCGACGCATGGCACACCAGTTCCGCCACCGTTTCCGCCACCTTCAGCTTCTCGGTCGGCTCCGGCCGCGGAAACTCATGCACGCTGGCCTCCGCCTCCTCGATGATCCGCGCCATCATGGCCACGGACTCCACCGGGTACTTCCCCGAAGCCGTTTCCGCGGACAGCATCACCGCGTCCGACCCGTCGAAAATCGCGTTGGCCACGTCCGAGGCTTCCGCGCGCGTCGGCCGCGGGTTCTGCGTCATGGACTCCAGCATCTGCGTCGCCGTGATCACCGGCCGCCGGAACACCCGCGCCCGCGCAATGATCTCCTTCTGCACCACCGGCACGCGCTCCGGGCTCATTTCCACGCCCAGGTCCCCGCGCGCCACCATCACCCCGTCGGCCACGCGCAGGATTGCGTCCAGATTCGCGATGGCTTCCGGCTTTTCCAGCTTGGCGATCACCGGCGTGTCCTTGCCGGCCCGGCGTATCAGCGCCTTGGCCTGCAGCACGTCCTCGGGCCGCCGCACGAAACTCACCGCCACGTAATTCACCCCGTGCGCCAGCGCAAACGCCAGGTCTTCGCGGTCTTTCGCCGTCACCGCCGGCACGCGCAGCTGCACCCCCGGCAGGTTGATCCCCTTGTTCTGTCCCAGCTCTCCGCCGTTCACCACTTCGCAGATCACTTCCCGGCCGCGCACCTGCCGCACGCGCAGCTCGATCAACCCGTCCGCCAGCAGGATGCGGTCGCCCTTATGCACTTCCCGCGGCAGCGCCGTGAACGTCGTGCTCACCCGCGTCGAATCCCCCAGCACCCGCGCCGCGGTAATCGTAAAGCGCTGCCCCGTGCGCAGCAGCACCGGCGCGCCCCCCGCCAGCGGCCCCGTGCGGATCTTCGGTCCCTGCAGATCGGCGATCACCGCGATCGGCTTCTGCAGCTTTCGGGAGGTCTCCCGCAGCAGCGCAATGCTGCGCGCGTGTTCGGCGTGCGTGCCATGCGAAAAATTGAGCCGCGCCACGTCCATGCCCGCGCGCATCAGCTTCTCGATGAGGCGCGGCGAGCGGCTGGCCGGTCCGATGGTGCAGACGATTTTCGTGCGTCGAAAGACCATATTCTCCTGTGCTTTGGCGGGACCGGCGTTCCGCGCCCGTCCCCAATCCGGTTACTTCGCCGCCGCGAATCCCGCGACGATCCGGTACAGAAACTGCACACCCTGCGCGAACGACGCCAGCGGCATCCGCTCGTCCTCGCTGTGCATCCGCTTCAGGTCCTCCTCCGTCAGCGGAAACGGCACCAGCCCGTAGGCCTGCACGTTGTGCAGCCGCAACTGCGAGGAATCCGTCGCCCACGTGGACAGGCACGGCACAACTGGAACCCCCGGAAACTGGTCCACGGCCGCCTTCTCGATCGCCTGGTACAGCTCGCTCTCCAGCGACGACGGCGGCGCGGCATACCCGGCATCCGGCTGCACCTCGAATTTCACCTGCGGGTCGCTCACCAGCTTCTCCAGCTCCCCCACCAGCACGTCCACCGTGTCCCCCGGCAGCAGCCGGATGTTCAGCATGGCCCGCGCCTCCGCCGGAATCACGTTGACGCGCACGCCCGCCGAAAGCATCGTCGGCGAAATCGAATCCCGCAGCATCGAATTCCACACCGGGTTGGCCTCGGAAACCACCCGCTGCGCATGCTCCGCGCGATCCGGCGTGTCCAGCGCGCGCATCCACTTGGCCAGCTCCGGATCTTCGATCCGCGCCAGCTCCTCGAAGTACCGCCGCACGATGACCGTCGGCCGCGCCGGCGCCGAATACGCCCCGATCTTGGCGATGGCCGTGGCCAGATGCACCACCGCGTTGTCCTTCGTCGGTATCGAGGCGTGCCCCGAGGCCCCGCGCGCCACCACCGCCACGTTTACCGCCACTTTCTCGCTCGCCTGCACCGCCACGTACTGCACCTGGCCGTTCTTCACGATGACGTTTCCGCCCTCGTTCAGCGCGAACCCCGCCGCGAACTTGTCCCAATACTTCGCGATCAGCGTCTTGATGCTGGCATCCCCGCCCTGTTCTTCGTCGCAGGTCGCCAGGAAGATCACGTCGCGGTTCAGCCGCGCGTTGCTTCGCTTCAGCGCAATAAATGCCGCCAGGTTCGCCGCCAGCATCCCCTTGTCGTCCACCGCGCCGCGCCCGTAGAGGTAACCGTCCTTCACCACGGCCCCGAAGGGGTCCACCGTCCACTTGGCGCGGTCCACGCCCACCACGTCCAGGTGCGCCACCAGCAGCAGCGCCCGTGTCGGATCGGCTACCGCCGCGCTCCGCAACCGCGCCACCACCGCCGTTCGCCCCGGTCCCGCTTCCAGCAGCTCCGGCGTGATGCCCTCTTTCTCCAGAATTCCGGCGATGTACTTCGCCGCCGCCTGTTCATTTCCCGGCGGGTTCGTCGTGTTCATGCGGATCAGATCCGCCAGCCACTTGGCCGCCTCGTTCGCCAGCGCGGAGCTTTCCGCCGCCGCCGCGGCTCCCGCCGGTACCGGAGTCTGCGGAAGCTTGGCCACCGCCTGTGCGCTGGCCCGCGGCGCCGCCGCGCCCGCGGCCAGAAACCCGGCCAACAACGCCACACCGATTCGCCTGCGCTTGTGCATGCCGACTGCTCCTTCGAAGGAGATAAACACCCGGAAAACTTTATTCCATGAAAACGCTTCATATTACCATGCGCGCGCGGCCCGCCGCCGGACCGCATAGCGGGCGCGTAGCGTATATTCCACGGTGCAGAGCGCGCTGCGGTTGTCACCAGCGGGCGCCTGTGTCAGCATGAACCGCAGAAAAGAGGGCCGATAATGAAGCCGACCGCTTGGGGATTCCTGCTTGTGCTGCTTACCGCCGCCCTGGTGCTGCCGCTCGGCCAGATGCAGCTCCTGGCCCGCCCGCAGCAGGGTCCCGCGAACCCCCCCGCGCAGCAGCCTCCGCAGGGCCAGGTCTCCATCTCCGTCGAGGTCCCCGTCGTTGACGTCGATGTCATCGCCGCCACCCAGCACGGCGACATCATCACCGGCCTGAAGAAGGAAAACTTCCGCATCTACGAAGACGGCGTCGCCCAGACCATCACCAACTTCGCCCCCACCGACGCCCCCATCACCATCGTCATGCTTCTGGAATTCAGCAAGCTCGGCTATCAATACTATTTCGGCGAGCTGGGAAAAGTCGGCGCCTACGATTTCGTGAACCATTTGAACGAGAAGGACTGGGTCGCCCTGGTTACTTTTGACATGAAATCGCGCGTCGAGGTGGACTTCACCCAGAATAAGGAAGAGATCAAGGACGCCATCAGGCACCTGTATTTCCCGGGTTTCTCGGAATCGAATGTGTTTGATGCGCTCCTCGACACCGTGGATCGCCTGAAAGAGGTCAAGGGGAAAAAAGCCATTCTTTTGTACGCTACCGGCAGGGATACTTTCAGCAAGCACACGCTCGACCAGACTTTGAAAGCCTTGCGCCAGACCGACGTAACCATTTTCTGTGTCGGCGTGGCCAAGGACCAGGTCGAATACATGGATTCGCACGGATATCTTGGCAATATCGGCAGGCTCGACTTCTACCAGGCCGATAATCAGCTTCGGGCTTTTGCCGAGATAACCGGCGGCCGTGCCTGGCTACCGCAATTTCTTGGGGAGATGCCGGGCATTGCGCAGGACGTCGTCGCCAGCCTCCGCAACCAGTACAGCTTGGCCTACAGCCCCACCAACCGCGTCCTCGACGGCAAGTTCCGCAAGATCAAAGTCGAACTCGTCGCACCCGACGGCGGCCCGCTCACCGTCCTCGACCAGAAAAAGAAGAAACAGAAGATCGTCCTCTACCACCGCCAGGGCTACATCGCCCCCAAGGAGAGCGGCGCCAACTGAGCCGTTTCCGCGGAGCAACCCGGCGGCCGAAATCTAATACCCGCGCGCCAGGTCCACGCGGTTCACCATCTCCCGCCCCGCAAACCAGCGTTCCAGCAAATCCATCAACAACGCCGTCTCCCGCTCCCACAACCGGTCGCTCACCGCGCTGGTGTGCGGCGTAAGCAGCAGGTTCCGCGCCCTCCATAACGGCGACTCCGCCGGCAGCGGCTCCTCCACCGCCACATCCAGCGCCGCCCCCGCCAGATCTCCCGCTTCCAGCGCCCGCACCAACGCCGCTTCGTCCAGCAGCGAGCCGCGCGCCACGTTCACCAGCCGCGCGGTGCGCTTCATCCGCGCCAGTTGCGCCGCCCCGATCAGATGCCGCGTCTCCGCCGTCTCCGGCGCGGCAATCACCACATAATCCGCCGCCGGCAACACCGCATCGAGCTGCGTCGCCGCCACGATCCGCTCCGCCAGCGCCGTATCTCCTTCACCCGACCGCGTCACGCCCCACACGCGCATCTCCAGCGCCTGCGCGCGCCGCGCCAGTTCCCGCCCGATCGAACCCATCCCCACGATCAGCAGCAGTTGCCCGTTCAGTTCCGTGAGATGCTGCGGCTTGTCCCACAACTCCTGCTGCGCCCACTGCCTGCGGTCCTGGCAGCGCACCGAATCCGGAAAATTCCGCGCCAGCGCCAGCAGCAGCCCCAGCGTGTGCTCGGCCATGGGCACCGAAAAAATCCCGCTCGGATTCGTCACCAGAATTCCCGAATCCCGCAATTCCGGGTACATCAGCTGCGCCACCCCCGCCGCCGTCGAATGAATCCACTTCAGCTTCTTCGCTTCCTGCAACTGCTGCGGCCGCAGCGAATAGCCCACGAAAATATCTGTGTCCGGCAACTCTTCCGGCAGCCGGTCATACTTCGGCAGGTGCACCACGCGCAGTTCCGGCCAGCGCCGCCGGATTGTCTCCGCCAGCAGCGCCTTCGGCCGCCACTCCGTGAACGGATGCCACACGCAAATCGTCAGCTTGGTCTCGCCCGGCTTTGTCCGCGTCATACCCCGCCGCCAGTTTCCAGACTCAATTCGGTCCACGCGCGCGCTACGCCTTCTGCCGCAAATCCTTCCCCGTCATCTCCACCGGCGAGCGCTCCCCCAGCACTCCCAGCATCGTCGGCGCGATGTCCCGCAGCGCCCCGCCGCCGCGCAGCCGCACGTTCTCGTCCTCGCTCACGAGAATGAACGGCACGGGATTCGTCGTGTGGTAGGTGTGCGGCCCGCCGGTCAGCGGATCGATCATGGTCTCCGCGTTCCCGTGATCCGCGGTGATGATCCACGCGCCCCCGCGCGGCTTCAGCGCCTGGTAGATGCGCGCCAGCCCCGCGTCCACCGCTTCAACCGCCTGGATCGCCGCCTCCAGCTTCCCCGAATGCCCCACCATGTCCGCGTTGGCGTAATTCATGATGATGGCGTCGAATTCGCCTTTCTCGATCGCTTTCACCACCGCGTCCGTGATCCCCGCCGCGGACATCTCCGGCATCAGGTCGTACGTGGCCACTTTCGGCGACGGCACCAGAATGCGCTCCTCGCCGCGGTACGGCTTTTCCACGCCGCCGTTGAAAAAATAGGTCACGTGCGCGTACTTCTCCGTCTCCGCGCAGCGCAAATTCTTGAACTGCAGCTCAGTAAACACTTCCGCGAGGATGTGCTCCAGTTTTTCCGAACCGATCACGTAGCGCAGCCACGGCCAGGTCTTCTCATACTGGGTCATGGCCACGAAAAAAAGATTCTTCGGCCGCCGGGCGTCCGCAAATCCGTCAAAAGCCGGATCCGCCAGCGCCCGGGTCATCTGCCGCGCGCGGTCCGCCCGGAAATTGTAGAAAATCACCGCGTCCTCTTCGCGGATCAGCCCCACCGGCGCCGCCTCCGCGGAGGCTGGCCCGCTGCCCCGCGTGATCACCACCGGCTTCACGAATTCGTCGGTCACTCCCTGCTCGTAGCTGCGCTCCACCGCCGCAACCGGATCCGCGGCGCGGGTATCCGCCTCCCCGTGCACCATCGCGCGGCAGGACTTCTCGATGCGCTCCCAGCGCTTGTCGCGGTCCATCGCGTAGTAGCGCCCGCTGAGCGAGGCGATCTCCCCGCAGCTCAGCTCGCGCATCTTCCGCTGCAGTTGCCGCAGGTAGTCCCGCCCGCTGTTCGGCGGCGTGTCCCGCCCGTCCAGGAAGCAATGCACGAAGACGCGCTCCACCTTGTTGCGCTTGGCCATCTCCAGCAGCGCGAACAGGTGATTCAACTGCGAGTGCACGCCGCCGTCGCTCAACAGGCCGAGCAGATGCAGCTGCCGCGTTTTCCCGCGCTCCATGGCCTGCAGAATCAGCTTGTTCTTGTAAATTTCGCCCGTGGAAATCAGCGTGTCGATCCGCGTGATGTCCATGTGCACGATGCGCCCCGCGCCCATGTTCATGTGCCCCACTTCGCTGTTGCCCATCTGCCCTTCCGGCAGCCCCACGTACGGCCCCGAGGTGTGGATCAGCGTATTCGGAAATTTCCTCAGCAGCACGTCGTAGGTGGGTTTCCGCGCCAGGGCCACCGCATTGCCGCGCGTCTCCGCGCGGTACCCCCAGCCATCCAGCACCGTTAAAACAATGGGTTTTCGTGGTTTGCTCATAGCGGCTCAGGATACACGGATTTTTAGAGCGGTTGTAGCGGCTGCCGCAACTTATCCCGGGGACATCGGGAGGCGGGCAGCTTGCTGCGGTAGCGCCGGCGTCCCGCCGGAGCTACCGCCCGGCGAATTCGCGCAGCGCAGCCAGCAGACGGTCCACTTCCGCGGCCGTGTTGTAGTGCACCAGGCCGATGCGCAGCATCCCCCCGCTGGCTTCCACGCCCAGGCGTTCCGTCAGGTTCAGCGCGTAGTAGTTGCCGTCCCAGGTGAAGATGCCGCGTTCGCCCAGAAACTTGGCCGCTTCCGTCGGCGTGTGCCCTGCGATGCGCACCGCCACGGTGCCCACGCGCTCCGCGGCACGCGCCGGGTCGCTAATGCCGTAAAAGCGCAGCTTCGGGATTCCCAGCAGACCCGCGATAAGCCGCGCCGCCAGCGCCCGTTCATGCTGCTGGATCGCCGCATAGGCCGCGAGCAGCGCCGCGCGGCGGTTCGCCGCCTTTGGCTCACACCGCCGGCCGAGTTCCGCGAGATAGTTCACCGCGGCGAGTATTCCCGCGAGGCATTCCTGCACCTGGGTCCCGGTCTCCCAGCGGTCGGGAATCTGGTCCGAGGCCGGCCGCACCTTGTAGGGCTTCAGCCGCGTCATGTGCTCTTTCTTCCCGTACAGCACGCCCGCATGCGGCCCGAAGAACTTGTACGGCGAGCAGGCCATAAAATCGCAGTCCAGCGCGCGCACGTCGATCGCGCCGTGCGGCGCATAGTGCACCGCGTCAATAAACGCCAGCGCCCCGGCGGCGTGCGCCAGCCTCACGATCTCCGCCACCGGATTGATTGTGCCCACGGCGTTCGAGGCGTAACCCACGGCGACCAGCCTAGTCTTCGCGGTAAGTTTGCGCTGCAGGTCATCGAGGTCCAGCGTGCAATCGGCTTCGCGGATGTCCACCTGGCGAAGCACCGCGCCGCGCTCCTCGAGCGCGCGCCACGGCGCGACGTTGGCATCGTGGTCCAGCGTGGTCACCACGATCTCGTCGCCCGGCCGCAGCTCCCGGCCCAGCGCCCGCGCAAACGCAAACGTGATGGTGGTCATGCTCGGCCCGAAGCTGATCTCCTCGGCGTGGCCATGAAGAAGATCGGCCATGGCCTCGCGCGCCGCGGCAATCATCTCGTCGTTGCGCCGGCTGGTGAGAAATGCGCCGCCGCTGTTGGCGTTAGCCTGCAGAAAATAGTTCTGGAACGCGTCCATCACCTGCTGGGGCACCTGCGTCCCCGCCGGACCGTCGAGGAATGCCGCGGTGTGGCCGTTCACGGCAAGCTGCAGGGATGGGAATTGCGCGCGAACCCAGGCGGAATCCAGCGGCGCGCCCGCCGCACTTCCTGATTCATGAATGACCGGTGTGCTCATTGCGGTAGTTTCTCACAACCGCGAAGGCCTTTGCGAGAGCCCGCGCCGCACCGCGCGTGATACCATTTCCCGGTTCGTTCTCACCACTTATGCCGCAGTGGCGCCGGCTAGCAACACTACGGGGGACCGCAAAGCGCTGGACTCCGCGCCACGTTTCGCCAAGGAGGTGCAGCGTGCCCGAGAACTTCACTCCCAGCGACAAAACCCGCGTGGTGCGCGAGCCGCAGCGCGGCGTCTATGACCGCGCAGCCATCTACAAAATTCTCGACGAGGGCTTCGTCTGCCATGCCGGCTTCGCCATCGCGGGCCAGCCCTACGTGATCCCCACGATGTACGCGCGCATCGGCGACGCGCTCTACTTTCACGGCTCGGCAGCCAGCCGGATGCTGCGCAATCTGAGCGAAGGCGCCCCGGTGTGCATCACCGTGAGCCTGATCGACGGTTTGGTGCTGGCGCGCTCGGTATTCAACCACTCCATGAACTACCGCTCGGTGGTGGCGCTGGGCACGGCCACGCTGGTGGACGACCCGGCGGAGAAGCTCGAAGCGCTGCGCGCCTTCACCGAAAAGATCCTGCCGGGCCGCTGGAACGAGGCGCGCGGCCCCAATGAAAAAGAGATGAAAGCCACGAGCATCCTGCGCCTCCCGCTGACCGAGGTTTCCGCGAAGGTCCGCTCGGGCGGCGTGGAGGATGACGCCGAGGACTACGCGCTAAAAATATGGGCCGGCGTCATTCCTCTGCATCTCGCCGCCGGCGCCCCGGTGCGCGATGAACGGTGCGATCCGGCGATTCCCCTGCCGGACTACCTCGCGAAGTACCAGCGCTGAATCGCGGCTGGGGCCGTCCTCACCCCGCCGGATCTTCCGCCTGGACGGCGCGCAGAAAGTCGGCGAGGAGGCCGTAAGCGGTGGCTTCGATCCCGGGATTGTGCTCGACCAGGGAGAGGCTGAAGACGTCGAGATCGAAGCGGATGGCGGAGCTGGTGCCTTCGAGATTCGCGAGCGGGTCGGAAAGCGGGAGCAGCTCCGGCTGCACGATCGCTTGCACGGGGATCTCCGCGCCACTGTGGCGCTCGGCGCGGCAGACCAGCTTGTAGCGCATCCCGGCGGCGCGCGCCGCGCGGATTTTCTCCACGCTGAGCTCGCGAATGCCCGTGCGGCGAATCTGCTCGAGCCGCAGAGGCACGCCCATCAGCACGATCACCAGCGCGGCGAGTTTCACCGCCGCGTCCCATCCATCCAGATCGGCGGTCGGATCCGTTTCGGCCACGCCCAGGGCCTGCGCGTGCTTCACCCCTTCATCCAGCGTGCGGCCCTTCTCGATTTCCGTGAGCACCACGTTGGTGGTGGAATTGAGGACGCCGGAAATCCCGCGCAGGCCGGCGGCGGGCAGCCCCGCGCGAAACAGGGAGAAGACGGGCACGCCATCCATGACCGTGGATTCAAAGAGAAAGCGCTTGCCCTTGGCGCGGGCCAGGGCGCTCAGTTCGCCGTAGGCGTGGACGAGGGGGCCTTTGTTGGCGCTGATGGCGTGCGCGCCGTGCTCCAGCGCGGCACGCAGATGCTCGATGGCCGGCTGGCCGTTCTGGGCGTTCAGCGAGGTGGCCTCGAAGAGCACATCGGCGCGGGCGCGCCCCAGCCACTCGCGGACGTTGCGCGGAGCATCGGCTTGCGGCGCCGGCCAGTGGCCGTTGAGCAGCGCGAGAGGATGGAGGCCGTTGGGATCGGCGAGCCATCCGGCACGGCGGGTGGCCACGCCGGTGAGGCGCCAGTGCACACCATAGCGTTCGCGCAGTTCGGACTCCTTGGCCACCAGCATGCGCAGGAAGGCGCGCCCGACATTGCCGAAGCCGATGATGGCGAGGTCATAGGAAGGAATAGGCGTGGCCTCCGAAGGAGCCGCCACCCCGAAGCCCCGCTAAGAAACAGCCGGGCCTCAGGAGGGCCGTTGCGTTGCGGGCGTGAGCGGGTATGGACATGGCGCTCAGGGTGTGGTGGCCACGGCGAGTTTGGCGGCAGCGGTGGAGATGAGGGCGGCCTCGTCTTCGAGGACGCGGGCGACGACGCCGATGGACTGGTCGGCCTGCTTCCACTGTTTCAGCTCGATGGCCTCGCGAACCGCGGGCATGGTTTTGACGCCATAGCCGGTGTAGAAACCGGGGGCGTAGATCTGGTGCTTGAACCAGGAGCGATTGGGCAGGCCCTCGGGGATGGTGAGCCGGCGCTCGCTTTCGATGAGCAGGCGGTTCACATCGGCGAGCGAGGCGGAGGCCAGAGCGGCGCCGCCGTTTTCATTGGCGTGCGCATAGGCTTTGCGATAGTCCGCGGCGCTGCGGCTGAGCGCTTCGGCGGCGTTATCGAGCGGCGCGAAGTTGAGATGCGGCGGAACGCTTTCGGCGGCCGGCGGCACGGTGGGATGCCGGGGATCGGAGGTGGCGGAGAAGACGCCCTCTTCGAGTTGCAGGTCGCGCTCGCGGATGTCGTCGCGCATGCGCTGCGCGAGCTGCTTCAGCTCTTTGATGTAGGTCTGCATGGTGTCGGCGAAATCGCCGAACTCGAAGGGGAGCAGCTCCGCGTCGGCGAGACGCAGGACGGCGCTGCCGCCGGCCTGCGCCAGCGCGCGGCCATAGACGAAGCCGGTATCGCTGAAATGCGTGTACCAGTAAAAATCGTCGTAGATGGAGTGGTAGATTCCGCCCTCATCCTCGCCGTCGAAACCGATATCGAGCGAGGCGATGCCGAGGTGCTGGAGAAACGTCGTGTAGTCGGAGCCGGAGCCGAGCGCCGCGATGCGCAGATCGGCGCGCTCGCGGATTTCCTGCTTCTTTTCGGCGGAGGACGCAGTGGCGATGTCGTGGAGCTGATGCCGCTTCCACACGGAGAGCTTGGTCTCCGGGTCCTGGACGTCGCGCGCAATGCCGTTGAGGAATTGCTCGAGGGTGTGCGAGCCGAGCATATCGAAATAGCCGCGGCCGTTGGAATCGGAATTGATATACGCGACGGCATGCTGGCGCAGCTCTTCGGCGTGCTCCTCGGCCCACTCGGTCGAGCCGAGCAGGCCCGGCTCCTCGCCGTCCCACGCGCAATAGATGATGGTGCGCCGGGGCTTCCAGCCGGATTTCACCAGCTCGCCGATGGCGCGAGCTTCTTCGAGTTCGGCGGAGAGGCCCGAGACGGGGTCTTCGGCGCCGTTCACCCAGGCGTCGTGGTGATTGCCGCGGATGACCCATTCCTCAGGGTTCACGGCGCCGGGGATCTTCGCGATGACGTCGTAGAGCGGCTTGAGGTCCCAGTTGGACTTCACCTTCAGGTGCACTTTGCCCGCGCCGGGGCCCACGCGATAAGTGATGGGCAGCGCGCCGCGCCAGGATTCGGGAACGACGGGGCCGGTGAGCGAAGCGAGCAGCGGCTGCGCGTCGGCGTAGGAGATGGGCAGGACGGGAATTTTCGTGAGCGTCGGCGCATCCTTCAGCTCGAGGCGCTTGGCGTTTTTCGTGGCGCCGACGCCGGGCGTGAGCGGATCGCCCGGGTAGAGGGGCATATCCTCGACGCTGCCGCGCTGCACGCCGTCCTTCGGGCGCATGGGGCCGGCGGGAAACACGTCGCCATCGACATAGCCGTCCTCGTGCGGATCGGAAAAGATGAGGCAGCCGATGGCGCCGTGCTCGGCGGCGACCTTGGGCTTGATGCCGCGCCAGGAGTGATAGTAGCGGGCGATGACGATAGCGCCCTTCACGGAAATGCCCATGCGCGCGAGCTGCTCGTAGTCCTCGGGGATGCCGTAGTTCACATAGACGAGCGGCGCGGTCACGTCACCGTCAATCGAGTAGGCGTTGTAGGTGGGAAGCTGCTCGGCCTGCTGGCTGGAGGTGGGATCCACCGCCAGCGCGGGCTCCTGCAGCTTGGCGATAAAGCTGGGGCCGGTGCCCTTGGCGTTGCGCGGCTCCACCAGCTCGACGGCGCGTTCCTTAGGCGTGGGAAAGAGCACGTCGAACTGCTCGATGTGCGCGTCCCAGCCGAATTCCTTGAATTTCGCGGCGAGCCATTCGGCGTTGTCCTTGTCATAAGGCGAGCCGAGGTGGTGCGGCCGCGCGGAGAGGCGCTGCATGTAAGCGCGGAGATTGTCCGGGCTGGGAATGGCGCGGAGTTTCTCTTCCCACTGGCGCTCGGCGCGGGAGGATGCGGCGGAGTAGCCGGCGAGCGGCGTTTCATCCGCGGCGCTGGGTGCGAAAAGGGGCGTAAGGGACAGGCTCATACTAAGTACGGCGACGAGCAGGGCAAGGCGCTTCATGAAGCCTCCGGGAGTTGCGCCCGTATTCTGCCTGAAGCCGGCGGAATTGGGAATGGCATGAATGGGGGCGCCAGGCGAGTTCTTTCCTGGAGTAGAGCAGCTATCTGGATTTTGCAATGCCGGACAAAAGTGCCGCTGAACTAGCGCAGCGATAGTCAGAGGAGGGGGGTTGGGTTACTCTCTTGGCGTTGCAAAGTGGGGCGCGACAAAGGGGGCTGCATGTACCGGCTGGCAATGGCCATGAGCATCACGGGAACGCTGCTGTACCACCTCTCGCAGAAGATGACTTCGCGGACGGTGAATCCGTTTCTGTCGCTGGCGGTGACGTATCTGGTGGCGCTGGCGGCAACGCTGGCGATGCTGGCCTTCTCCGGGCGCGAGGCGCTGAGCCGGGCGGGGCTGCGCGAACTGAACTGGGCCTGCGTGGGCTGCGGCGCGGCCATTTTCCTAGTGGAGATCGGGGTGTTGCTGGCCTACCGCGCGGGCGGGAACCTGAAAACGCTGGCGCTGGCATTGA
Source organism: Terriglobia bacterium (assembly GCA_020072785.1). Classification (NCBI taxonomy): domain Bacteria; kingdom Pseudomonadati; phylum Acidobacteriota; class Terriglobia; species Terriglobia bacterium. Next base: position 152,220 of record JAIQGG010000003.1, read on the forward strand.
ATACGGCGGTGGTGCTGGCGCTGGTGCCGATCGGACTGTGGTTCTTCAAAGAAAAACTGGATGCGGGGCAGACGATAGGGATGGCGCTGTCCCTGGGAGGGCTTTTCCTGCTGCTGCGGTAATCATGCTTCTCCCGCGTTGCCGAGAGCAAAGAGCGGGGCGGCTGGGCGGTCAGGGTTTTTCGGCCAGGAAGAGGTAGCGGTTCAAACTGAAGAAGTAGGCGCCGGCGTCGCTGAGGGCTGGGAATTCGGCGGCCCAGGCCGCGACTTCCTCTTTGGTGATGTCCTGGCGGCCGGGGACGAACGAGCAGATAAATTTGGCCAGGCCGTAGCTGTAGAAATTGGAGTGGTACTGCGTATTGAGATAGGGAATGACGCTCTGCCGGCGAACGACAAAACCGGCCTGGCGAAGTTGCACGGCGAGCGTGCGGGGAAGCACGGGATTTACGAGGTGGGCGTCCCAGGCCTGGAGAATGCGCTGCATGCGCGCCGGGTCGGAGGAATGCCAGACGAGCGTGCGCCAATCGGTGTCGACAACGACGGCGCGCCCGCGGGGCCGCAAGACCCGAAAGAGCTCGGAGAGGGCTGCTGCGAGATCGGCGACATACTCATAGACCTGCGTTACCACGACGGCCTCGAAGGAAGAATCCGGAAAAGGCAGGCGAGTGGCTGCGGCAGAGCGAAACTCCACGCCGGCAAGGCCGGCACAGCGCCGGCGGGCCAGTGCGAGCGCGCTCTCGCTGCGGTCGACGCCCGTCACGCGCCCGGCAGGAGTCACGGCTGAAGCCAGGTCGGCAACCAGGTAGCCTGGGCCACAGCCGATATCCAGAACAGCCTCACCCGCGCGTAATTGCAGGGCTTGAATAACGCTGCGGCGCTGGGCCACAACCTCCGGCGCAGCGTAAGCGATCTCCAGAGTTCGCGAGGTCTCTTCGTCGAATTGCAGGACGTCGGTCATGCGGCAGAATGCATTCTAGCCGAATGCGGAGCGGCGCAAGGCCGGAAATATTGACCAGGAGTGCGGCGGCCCTGCGAAGAACGGAGCAGGAAAGACGCTGGGTTGAAATTAGCTCCTACTGGAGGGCGGCTTGGCCGGGGAAGCGGGCGGTGGAGTCGATTTTGATCTGGCCGGCGACGATGAGCCACTGTCCCAGGTAATAGGTGCCGAGAATGAAGAGCGGGGAGAAGGCCAGGGGCGCGTAAAAGCGGTCGAAAGAAAGAAGCGCATCCGAGAGCAGGAAAAGAAAAGCACCGAGGGCGGCGAGACGCGCCGCAGGCGTGCGCAGGACGAGAAAACGTCCCATGGCCTGTGCGGCCATGGTGGCCACAAAAAGCGCATAGATGGCGACGGGAAAGCGAAGCGGAGCCGCCAGCCGGGGCCAGAGGATGGCGCACAAACCGGCGCCCGCCGCGAGATAGAGAAGCCACACAAGCGCATGGGCAGGAAATTTTGCGTCGCGGGTCAGGGCCAGCAGATAAGCAATGTGCGTGAAGAGAAAAGCCGCCAAGCCAGGAAGAAAGTAGCGCTCGGGCCACAGCAAGAGCACATCGCCCAGGAGGGAAAAGAGCATCCCGATGGTCAGCCAAAACGCGTAACGCTCACGGCGCGCGAGCCAGTTTGCAAGAGCAAGGCCCGTCAGAAAAATCGTTGCCAGAGGTTTAAAGATGAAAACCAGCCACGGAACTCCCGCAAGCTGTCCGGCGATGGCGGCAATCACCGCGCCCGCAAAGAGGATTCCAGCAACTTTCCAGTAGGCACCGGTCATGAAGACTCCTCGAGCAGCCGGGTCACCCGCGCAGAACTATACACCCGCCAAAAACAAGAAGGCCGTTCTCTTCTGGTATGGAGAACGGCCCGGTCCTTCCCGAACTGCTAAGCGGCGAAGATCGCCCGGCCGGGGAAGCGCGCCGCGGAACCCAGTTCCTCTTCGATCCGCAGGAGCTGGTTGTATTTGGCGATGCGGTCGGTGCGCGAGGCGGAGCCGGTCTTGATCTGGCCGGCGGCGGTGGCCACGGCGAGATCGGCGATGAAGGTGTCTTCGGTTTCGCCGGAGCGATGGGAAATGATGGAGCGGTAGCCGGCCTTGCGGGCCATTTCGATGGCCTCGATGGTTTCGGTGACGGTGCCGATCTGGTTGAGCTTGATGAGGATGGCGTTGGCGATGCCTTCCTGAATGCCGCGCGCGAGGCGCGTGGTGTTGGTGACAAAGATGTCATCGCCGACGAGCTGGATGTTCTTCTTGGAGGTCTTGCTGCCGATGCTCTGCGTCAGCGTCTTCCAACCGGGCCAGTCGTCTTCGGCCATGCCGTCTTCGATGGAGACGATGGGATATTTTTCCATCCAAGTGGTCCAGTAGGAGGCCAGGGCGTCGGAGGAGTGCATGGACTTGTCCGATTTCTTGAAGACGTATTTGCCGTTGCTGTTGTCGTAGAACTCGCTGGCGGCGGGGTCCAGGGCGATGGCGACCTGCGCGCCGGGGGCGTAGCCGGCGGCGGCGATGGCTTCCAGCACGATCTGGATCGCTTCCTCGTTGGATTTGCAGTTGGGGGCGAAGCCGCCTTCGTCGCCGACGGCGGTGGAGTAGCCGCGCTTCTTCAGCGCGGCCTTCAGGGCATGGAAGACCTCGACGCCCCAGCGCAGGGCTTCGGAAAAACTGGGCGCGCCGATGGGCATGACCATGAACTCCTGGAAGTCCACGGAATTATCGGCGTGCGCGCCGCCATTGAGGATGTTCATCATGGGCACGGGGAGGAGATTGGCGGAGGTGTCGGTGGAGTAGCGGGAAAGATATTTGTAAAGCGGCTGGCGGAGCGCGGCAGCGGCGGCCCGCGCGGCGGCCATGGAGACGGCGAGGACGGCGTTGGCGCCGAGGCGGCTTTTGGCGGGGGTGCCGTCGAGGGCGATCATTTTTTGATCGAGGGCGCGCTGCTCGGCGGCGTCCAGGCCGGCGACGGCGCGGGCGATCTCGGAGTTGGCGTGGTAGACGGCCTTGAGGACGCCCTTGCCGAGGTAGCGGGATTTGTCAGCGTCGCGCAACTCGAGGGCTTCGTGTTCACCGGTGGAGGCGCCGGAGGGCACGGCAGCGCGGCCCAACGCTCCGCCGCTGAGGGTGACTTCGGCCTCGACGGTGGGATTGCCGCGGGAGTCGAGGATCTGGCGGGCGTGGACGCGAGCGATCTTGGTGGACATGGGCGTGGGCTCCTGGGTAGTGGCGAAGCAAGGATTTTAGCAGAAGTTGAAAAGTTGAAAGTTGAAAGTTGAAAGCAGAAAAAGCTGCGGGCTCCTTACTGCGCGGGGATCAATTCCGCCCGCCGCTACATGCCCCTGGAGACTAGGCGGATTCGGGCTCTTCGATGAGCGATTCCTGGCGGACAACGACGACGATGCCGGAGTCGGTGACGTGGAAGCGGCGCCGGTCGGCTTCGAGGTCAAAGCCGATTTCGGTGTTCTCGGGGAGGGTCACGTGGCGGTCGATGATGGCATTGCGCACGTGGGAATGGCGGCCGATGGAGACATGGTTATAGATGATGGAACGCGAGATCTCGGAGTAGCTGTTGATGCGCACGTCGTAGCCGAGGACGCATTGCACGACCCGGCCGCCGGAGATGACCGAACCCCCGGCGACGATGGAATCGAGGGCGGCGCCCATGCGGTCGGGATCGGCAAAGACAAATTTCGCGGGCGGATACTGCTGCTGCCAGGTGCGCAGGGGCCACTCTTTGTCGTAGAGATTGAAAACCGGGGAAACGGAGACGAGGTCCAGGTTGGCTTCGAAATAGGCGTCGATGGTGCCGACATCGCGCCAGTATTGCGAGATCTGGCGGTTCTCGTCCTCGAAATTGTAGGCGAAGACGCGGTGCTTGTTGATGATGCGCGGGAGAATGTCCTTGCCGAAATCGTGGCTGGAGCGGGGATCCTCGGCATCGGCGAGGAGGATGGGGATGAGCAGCTGGGTATTGAAGATGTACACGCCCATCGAGCCGTTGCACTTTTCGGGATTGTGGCGCGAGGGCTTGGGCAGCGCGGGCTTCTCCTGGAAGCCGGTGATGCGCCAGTTTTCGTCGGTCTCGATGACGCCGAAACGCCCGGCGGCCTCCTCGGGGGCGATCTCGAGGGTGGCCACGGTGACGTCGGCGCCGGAATCGACGTGCTGCTCGAGCATCTTGCGGTAGTTCATCTTGTAGATGTGGTCGCCGGAGAGGATGAAGACGAACCTAGAGCGCTCGCTGCCGATGGAATAGATGTTCTGGTAGACGGCGTCGGCGGTGCCCTGATACCAGTGCTGGGAGACACGCATCTGCGGGGGAAGAACTTCGAAATAATCGCCCAGGCCGGCCAGGGAAGACCAGCCACGGCGCACGTGGCGGTTGAGGCTGAGGGCCTTGTACTGGGTGAGGACGAAGACGCGGCGGAGATCGCTGTTGAGGCAGTTGGAGAGGGTGATGTCGATGATGCGGTAGACCCCGCCGAAGGGCACGGCGGGCTTGGCGCGGTCGCGCGTCAGCGGCCAAAGCCGCTCGCCCTGTCCTCCAGCGAGGAGCACGCCAATCGCATCGCGCATATCGGTCATGGGAGGCCCCTGTGGTGCGCGGTTCCTGAAGCAAGGCAATTCTACCAGCATGCACAAGAGGCGCACACCGGGTTTTAGGCGGGGCAAAGGGAACACGGCCGGGCGGTGGCGGCGCGCCGGGGCCAGGCCGGACACCTGCCTGATCCGTCACTATCATTTGGGGAGTACTTGCGGAGGTACCCCCCTCCCGCAAAGATTACTTGACTTCATATGCCCGGATTGATTAGAAGATGCCAGTCATCTGTAGGCGTGACCGCAAAGCGGTCAGCTGTATGGGTGACCGCGAAGCGGTCAACTCGTGCGATACTGTTGGGATGCGGTACGGCGTTGGAAGCCGGTATCCGCCAGTCCAAGAGAAACCAATCCGGAACGGATTGGGGGTGAATGTACAGTGGCCGAAGTAATCATCCAGGAAACAGAATCCCTGGAAAATGCCCTGCGCCGCTTCAAGCGCAAGGTGCAACAGGAAGACATCATCAAGGAAATCAAGAAGCACAGCTTCTACATGAAGCCCGGTGAAAAACGCCGGGCCAAGGAAGCGCTTTCGCGAAAGCGACTGCGCAAGAAGCAGCGGCGCGAGCAGGACTAACCTCCTGCTTGGCCCGCTGCTGAGCGCTGCGCCTTCGTGATGTAGGCCCTATCTGGGAGTGATCGCAGGGGATTTGCAGCAGGCTTCGCGCCCGCTGGCCCAGAGGGAGCCGCGACCGGCAGTGGCGGTCCGGCCCCCTCGTAGACGGGAAGCGCGCGTGAAGCCTGCCGGATCCCTGCCGGAACGGGGTCATGGGGGGCACAGCCAATGGAGTATCACGATAAGGTCCTGAAGTGTTCCGACTGCAGTTCGGAGTTCGTATTTACCGCCGGCGAACAGATGTTTTTCGCCGATAAGGGCTTCAAGAACGAACCCAAACGCTGCAAAACCTGCAAGGCAAAACGCACCGAGGGTTCCGGAAACTCCGGGACGTCCCGCGCCGAAACGAAAACCAACTGCTCGCAGTGCGGCAAGGAAACAACCGTGCCCTTCCGTCCCACGCAGGGGCGCCCGGTCTTCTGCCGGGAATGCTTCCAGCAGCGGCGCACCATGGGTGCTTCGCCGAACTGAAGCGAGCCTGTCGAAAAGCCATCTGACCGAACCTGGGCGGCGCGCGGCCCCGGAGGAGTTCTCTTCCCCGCCGGGCGCAGCCTATTTAGGCGTGACCGCCAAGCGGTCAACATATCCGCTCCTGAATTCCGTCTCCCGCGACGTGAAGCGCCATGACGCTGCGGGTGTGCCACCACCTGGCACCGCGTCCCACGTGGCGCTGCGCTAAGATAGAGAGGTTCATCCGCCTCGAAAAGGAGCTTTCTTCCGTGTCTCTCACTTCCCCGCCCCAGCGGCCTACTCCGGAACGCATTTTCAACATCCTGCACGCGTATCAGAACACCGCCGCGCTGAAAACGGCGATCGAGCTGGACGTGTTCACAACGATCGGCGAAGGCGCGGACCAGGCGGCCACGCTGGCGGCCAAGATCGGAGCGGCGGAGCGCGGAGCGCGCATCCTCTGCGACCATTTGACGATTTTGGGTTTTCTGACAAAGAGCGGAAAACGCTACGCGCTCACTCCGGAAAGCGCGCTGTTCCTGGACCGGCGCTCGCCGGCGAGCATGGCGCCGCTCATCGGATTCATGGGGCGCGAGGAGTTTACCCGCGCTTTCGGAAAGCTGACCGAAGCGGTGCGCAAGGGCGGCTCAGCCTTGCCGGATGGAGACAACACCAAGCCCCAGGCCGATTTCTGGGTGGCGTTCGCGCGCTCGATGAAGCCGATCACCAGGCTGAACGCGGCGTTCCTCGCGCAACTGCTGGGAGCGAAAGAGGGCAAGCCCTGGAAGGTGCTGGACATCGCCGCGGGACACGGGATGTACGGGATCACACTGGCGCAGCAGAATCCGCAGGCGCGGATTACAGCGGTGGACTGGGCTCCGGTGCTGGAAGTGGCGCAGGAATCTGCGCGCGCGGCGGGGGTGGCGAAACGCTACGAGGCGCGGCCGGGAAGCGCGTTCGAGACGGAACTGGGCGAAGGCTACGACATCGCACTACTGACGAATTTCCTGCACCACTTCGATCCCGCAACCTGCGAGAAAGTCCTGCGGCGGGTGCACGCGGCGCTGCGACCGGGCGGGCGCGCGGTGACCCTGGAATTCATTCCTAACGAAGACTGGGTGACGCCGGCGACGGCGGCGGCGTTCAGCCTGGTGATGCTGGCTTCGACGGATTCCGGGGACGCGTACACGGCGAGCGAGCTGGAACGGATGTTCCGCAACGCGGGATTCGGGCGTTCGGTGCTGCATGCCATTCCGGAGATGCCGCAAAGCGTGCTGGTGTCGGAGAAGGCGGAGTAGCGGAGGAGAAAAGACCGCCCTCGGAAGAGGGCGGCTACAGAGTGTCTTGAAGATTCAATAGGGTTTTTTGGAGGAGAGCTCGCGCCACGCGGAGAAGATGGCGAGGGCCTCGTCGCGGAGAAGCTGGGTCATGGGCAGGTGGCGCTGGGCGCGCGGGTGTCTGAGCTCGTCGTAGATGAAGGCGTCGTCGAAGCCGGCAGCGGCGGCGTCCTCCGCGGTGCCGGCGTAAAAGATGCGCGCGGGGCGGGCCCAGTAGATGGCACCGAGGCACATGGGACAGGGCTCGCAGGTGGTGTAGAGATCGCAGCCGGTGAGCTGGAAATCGCCGAGGGCGCGGCAGGCTGCGCGGATGGCCACGATTTCGGCGTGGGCCGTGGGGTCGTTGGTGGCGGTGACGCGGTTGGCGCCTTCGGCCAGGATGCGGCCCTCCTGGACGACCAGCGCGGCAAAGGGGCCGCCGCCGTGGACGCGGACGTTGTCGATGGCCAGAGCGATGGCGCGGCGCATGAATTCGGCAGACATTCGATTGAGCGACCGCAAAGCGGTAGACATCTTGCGCGACTGCAAAGTGGTCGACGATTTACCCTCCCCAGAGTGCCCTTTTTTCAGAGACCGCGCAATCGAGGCGTCCCGGCGAGTGCGCAGGGAGTGGCTACGGGGCGTGCGAGGATCCCGGGCGAGAAAGACAGGAAGGGCGTGGCGTGGGGAGGTCTGCGCGGGGTGAGTATTGGCGCAGGCGGATGGGGAAATTAGCGCAAAATGGAACGCGGCCAGCCCAGCTGCAGCCGTAAGTTCTCTGTCCTCAATAGATTACAGCCATCCCAATCGGCATAACCCGTGCTCAGATCTCCATAGGGGAGGATTCGCGGCGGTGTGTGCGCCGGGCCGCAGCACAAGCCCATACGCGCACGAAACAGCGCCCACCTGAGTCTTCTCAGCATGGTGCAAAAAGGGGTGAATCATGCCTCACAAACAACTGCTGTTCCGTTCCGAAGCACGGGAAAAGATTCTGCGCGGGGCCACGTCGCTCACCGACGCCATCCGTGTGACGCTCGGACCCAAATCGAAATGCGTGCTGATCGAAAAAAAATGGGGGCGGCCCCTGGTGTGCAATGACGGTGTGACCATCGCCAAGGAGATCGTTCTCGAAAATCCGGAAGAGAACATGGGAGCGCAGATGATCCGCGAAGCGGCGGAGCGGACGGGAGAGACCGTGGGTGACGGCACGAGCACGTCGGCGATCCTGGCGCACGCCATTTTCGCCGAGGGGCTGCACAACATCGCGGCGGGGGCCAGCGCGGTGGAACTGAAACGCGGACTCGAGCGCGGGCTGCGCGCGGGGATTCAGGCTTTAAAACAGCTCTCGCGGCCGCTCACGAGCCGCCGCGAGAAGGAGCAGGTGGCCACCATCTCGGCGCATAACGACGCCGCGATGGGCGCCATGGTAGCGGACGCCATCGAAAAGGTGGGGCCGGAAGGGGCCATCACCGTGGAAGAGGCCAAGACGACGGAAACCGTGGTCGAAGTGGTCGAGGGCATGCAGTTCGACCGCGGCTACCTCTCTCCGTATTTCATCACCGACGCGGAAAAGATGGAGGCGGTGCTCGAAGAGCCGCTGGTGCTGATCAGCGACCGGAAAATCAGCAGCCTCAAGGACCTGCTGCCGCTGCTGGAGCAGGTTTCCAAGGCGGGGCGGCAACTGCTGGTGATCGCGGAAGACGTGGAAGGCGAAGCGCTGGCCACGCTGGTGGTGAACAAGGTGCGCGGAGCGCTGGCGTCGGCGGCGGTCAAAGCCCCAGGATTCGGCGACCGGCGCAAGGAGATGCTGCAGGACATCGCGGTTCTGACGGCCGGCCAGGAATTCTCCGAAGAGCTGGGAATGCGCATGGAAGATGTCACCCTCGAGGGACTGGGCCGCGCGAAACGCGTGGTCGTGGACCGCGAGCGGACGACCATCGTGAGCGGCGCGGGCACGCGAGAGACCATCGAGGGACGCTGCCGGGAGATCCGCAAGCAGATCGAAGCCGCCACTTCCACCTACGACAAGGAAAAGCTCGAGGAACGCCTGGCGAAACTCGCCGGAGGCGTGGCCGTGATCCGCGTGGGCGCGGCCTCCGAAGCCGAGCTGAAGAGCCGGAAAGAGGCGTTCGAAGACGCCATCAACGCGACCAAAGCCGCAGTGGCTGAAGGCATCGTGCCCGGGGGAGGGCTGGCCCTGCTGCGGCTGATCGAGACCCTGGCGCAGGAGGAACAGGCTTGCACCGGCGACGAGCGCACGGGGATCGTGATCCTGAAACGCGCCCTGGAAGCGCCCACGCGCCAGATCGCGGAAAATTCTTCGGTGGACGGCGGGGTGGTGGTGGATCACATGCGCACGGGACAAGGCAATTACGGCTTCGATGCCGCCCGCGGCGTGTACACGGACCTGGTGGAAGCGGGAATCATCGACCCGACGAAAGTGCTGCGCGTGGCGCTGGAGAATGCGGTGTCCGTGGCCAGCGTTCTGCTGCTCACGGAAGCGACGCTCACGGAGGTCCCGGAAAAGGCGGCGGAGCGCGAAGGGGCGCGGGAATTGGCGGCAATGTAGTACTCTAGGGGCCCGGGAATTCCTTATGTTGCGGTCTCTCCCAATGGCACCCCTCGAACGCGCCGAAATTTGTTCTGCATTCGCATGCAAACCACTGCATCACTGGAGACAGGGATGGCAAAGCCGATGGTCATTCTGGATGGAAACGAGGCCGCTGCCTCGGTTGCATACCGCCTGAGCGAGGTGATCGCGATCTATCCGATCACGCCTTCGTCGCCGATGGGCGAGCTGGCGGACCAGTGGAAGGAAGAAGGCAAGGCCAACCTGTGGGGAGCGGTGCCGCAGGTGGTGGAGATGCAGAGCGAAGGCGGCGCGGCGGGCGCGCTGCATGGCGCGCTGCAGGCCGGGGCGCTGGGGACCACGTTCACCTCGTCGCAGGGCCTGCTGCTGATGATCCCCAACATGTACAAGATCGCCGGAGAGCTGACACCGGCGGTGATCCACGTGGCGGCGCGCGCCGTGGCCACGCACGCCCTGTCCATCTTCGGCGACCACAGCGACGTGATGGCGGTGCGGCAGACCGGCTTCGCGCTGCTGGCGTCGAATTCCGTGCAGGAGGCCACGGATTTAGCCCTGGTGGCGCACGCGGCCACGCTCGAGGCGCGCATTCCGTTCCTGCATTTCTTCGACGGCTTCCGCACCTCGCACGAACTGAACAAGATCCATCCGCTTTCCGACGCGGACCTCGGCGCGGTTCTCAGCGGGGAGCACGTGCGGCTGCACCGCGAGCGCGCCTTGAGCCCGGACCGCCCAGTGCTGCGCGGAACGGCGCAGAACCCCGACGTATTCTTCCAGGCGCGGGAGGCCGGGAACGCCTACTACCGGGCGTGCCCGGCGATCGTGCAGGACGTGATGGACCGCTTCGGGCGCCAGACGGGGCGGCACTATCACCTCTTCGACTATGTGGGCGCGGCGGACGCGGAGCGCGTGGTGGTGGTGATGGGCTCGGCAGCGGGCGCCGTGGAAGAGACGGTCGAGTGGCTGGCGGCCCGCGGGGAGAAGGTGGGCATGCTGAAGGTGCGCCTGTACCGGCCGTTCGACCTGCACGCATTTTCCGCGGCGCTGCCCAAGACGGTGCACAGCCTCGCCGTGCTGGACCGCACCAAAGAGCCCGGAAGCATCGGCGAGCCGCTCTATCTGGACATCGTGACGGGGCTGGTGGAGACCTGGCGAACGGCACGGGTGATCGGCGGGCGTTACGGGTTGTCGTCGAAGGAGTTCACACCGGCGATGGCCAAAGCCGTTTTCGACGAACTGAAGAAGGACGCTCCGCAGAACCATTTCACGGTGGGCATCCAGGACGACGTGACGCACACCAGCCTGGCCTACGACCCGGCGTTCGTGACCGAGGGGGCCAAGACGGTGCGCGCGCTGTTCTACGGACTAGGGTCGGACGGCACCGTGGGCGCGAACAAGAATTCCATCAAGATCATCGGCGAAGAGACGCCGAACCACGCGCAGGGCTACTTCGTCTACGATTCGAAGAAGGCGGGCTCGGTCACCGTCTCGCACCTGCGTTTCGGGCCCGACCCCATCCGCTCGGCGTACCTGATCGAGCGGGCCAGCTTCATCGGCTGCCACCAATTTCAGTTTCTCGAGCGCATGGACGTGCTTTCGCGCGCGGAGAACGGAGCGATTTTCCTGCTGAACGCGCCGTTCGGGGCGGAAGCGGTGTGGGACCAGCTTCCGCGCACGATGCAGGAGCAGATCCTGAAGAAAAAGCTGCGGCTGTTCGTGATCGACGCGTACAAAGTGGCGCGCGAAGCGGGCATGGGCCGGCGGATCAATATCATTATGCAGACCTGCTTCTTCGCCATCAGCGGGATTCTGCCCCGGGAAGAGGCCGTGAAGGCGATCAAGGGCGCGATCGAGCACACTTACGGAAAGCGCGGCGAGGCGGTGCTGCAGAAAAACTATGCGGCGGTGGACCGCACGCTGGCGCACCTGTTCGAAGTGAAAGTGCCGGACAAGATCACGGCGCACTTCGACGTGCTGCCGCCGGTGCCGGAGCGCGCGCCGGCGTTCGTGCGCGGCGTGCTGGGAGAGATCGTGGCGGGGCTGGGCGACGAACTGCCGGTGAGCGCGCTGCCGCCCGACGGCACGTTCCCGACGGGCACGGCGAAATGGGAGAAGCGCAACATTGCGCAAGAAATTCCCGTGTGGGACGAAGTACTGTGCATCCAGTGCGGCAAGTGCGTGCTGGTCTGCCCGCATGCGGTGATTCGCGCGAAGGTCTACGACAGCAGCCAGCTGGCGAACGCACCGGAGGGCTTCAAGACGGCCAAGCCGCGCTGGCGGGAATTCGAAACGCTGCGCTACACGCTGCAGGTGGCGCCGGAGGACTGCACGGGCTGCGCGCTGTGCGTGGAGGTGTGCCCGGCGAAGAGCAAGAGCATGGCGAAGTATAAGGCGATCAACATGGCGCCGCAGGCGCCGCTGCGCGAGCCGGAAAGCAAGAACTGGGAGTTTTTCCTGGCGCTGCCGGAGCTGTCGCGGGAACGGCTGTCCCTGGGGCAGGTGAAGGACGTGCAACTGCTCGAGCCGCTGTTCGAATTCTCCGGGGCCTGCGCGGGGTGCGGCGAGACGCCGTACATCAAGCTGATGACGCAGCTTTTCGGCGACCGGCTGCTCATCGCCAACGCCACGGGCTGCAGCTCCATCTACGGCGGGAACCTGCCGACCACGCCGTACACCACGAACCTGCAGGGGCGCGGGCCGGCGTGGTCCAATTCGCTGTTCGAGGACAACGCCGAATTCGGTCTGGGGATGCGCCTGGCGGTGGACCACCAGGCGGAATACGCCCGGCACCTGGTGAAAAAGCTGACCGGGGAGATCGGGGAGGATCTGGCGCGCCGGATTCTGAACGCGGACCAGAGCCGCGAGGAAGGCATCGCGGAACAGCGCGAGCGGGTGGCCGCCATGCGGCGGCGGCTGGCGGGCAAAGAGAACGCGGAGGTGCGCGACCTGCTGGCGGTGGCGGACACCCTGCTGCGCAAGAGCGTGTGGATCGTGGGCGGAGACGGCTGGGCCTACGACATCGGCGCCGGCGGTCTGGACCACGTGCTGGGCACGGGAATGAACGTGAACATGCTGGTGCTGGACACGGAAGTGTATTCGAACACCGGCGGGCAGATGTCCAAGGCCACGCCGCGCGGGGCGGTGGCGAAATTTGCCGCCGGCGGCAAGCAGACGGCCAAGAAAGACCTGGCTATGGAGGCCATCAGCTACGGCAACGTATACGTAGCGCGGGTGGCCATGGGCGGCGGGGACACGCACACGGTGAAGGCGTTCCTGGAGGCGGAGGCGCACCCCGGACCGTCGCTGATCATCGCCTACAGCCACTGCATCGCGCATGGCTACGACATGATGTTCGGAATCAACCAACAGAAGGCGGCGGTGCTCTCCGGCTACTGGCCACTGATCCGCTACAACCCGGGGCTGCGGGCGGAAGGCCGCAATCCGTTCCAGCTGGATTCCAAAGCGCCGAGCATCCCCCTGAAGCAGTATGCCTACCAGGAAGCGCGCTATACGATGCTGGCGCGAAGTAACCCGGAAGCCGCGGCGGAACTCCTGCAGATGGCCCAGGAGGACGTGGAACGCCGCTGGCGGGTGTATTCGAACCGCGCGGCGCTGCAGATGCCCCCCCGGCCGGGGGAAAAGAGCCCCGCAGCAGGGGAAGCCCAAACCACCGTGCCGGCCGGCGGTAAGGAAGGAGAAGAATAATGGTTGACCTCAGCGCACAGTACCTGGGCCTGCTGCTGAAGAACCCGCTGGTAGCTTCGTCTTCTCCACTGACCGAATCGGTGGACAACATCCGGCGGCTGGAGGACATGGGCATCGCGGCGGTGGTGCTGCCTTCGCTGTTTGAAGAGCAACTGACGCTGGAGAGCGCGGCGCTGGACGAGGATCTGTGGCGCGGCGCGGAAGAGTTCGCCGAGGCCACCACGTACCTGCCGGACCTCTCGACGTACAACACCGGGCCGGACGGTTACCTGGAGTTGATCCGGCGCGCCAAGCACAGCGTGGCCATCCCGGTGATAGCCAGCCTTAACGGAGTGACGCCGAGCGGCTGGGTGCGCTACGCCAAGCACATCGAGCAGGCGGGCGCGGACGCCCTGGAGCTGAACATTTACAACATCGCCACGGATCCGCTGCGCAGCGGCGCAGACGTCGAGGAAGACTGCTGCGAGCTGGTGCACCAGGTCAAAACCAGCGTGCGCATTCCGGTGGCGGTGAAGCTTTCACCGTACTTCAGCTCGATGACGCACATGGCGAAGCGGCTGGACCGCGCGGGCGCCGACGCGCTGGTGCTGTTCAACCGCTTCTACCAGCCGGATTTCGATATCGAGGGGCTGGAGGTGGTGCCGCGGCTGCATCTGAGTCATCCCGAGGAGCTGCTGCCGCGCCTGCACTGGGTGGCCATCATCTACGGGCACATCAAGGGGAATCTGGCGGTGACCGGAGGGGTGCACAGCGCGCTGGACGTGGTGAAGTGCGTGATGGCGGGAGCCAGCGTGGCCATGATGGCCTCGGCGCCCCTGGAAAACGGGGTGCGTTTCATCCACCGCGTGCGCCAGGACCTGGAACACTGGCTGGAAGAGCACGAATACGAATCGATGCGGCAGATGCTGGGGAGCATGAGCCACCGCGCGGTGCCGGATCCGGCGGCGTTTCAGCGCGGGAACTACATGAAAGTGCTGAGTTCTTACGCACTGCGGTTGCGCTAAACCGTGCGCGCCGAGGTGCTGAAGGCGGTCGAGCTGTTGAAAAAAGGAGACGCGGCGGCGACCAACGAGGCGCTGGCGCTACTGCGGGACACCGTGTATTCGTTCAGCATGCGCGTGTGCGGGCATCGCGAGGACGCCGAGGACACCTCGCAGGAAGTGCTGCTGAAGTCCATTCCCTACCTGCCGCGCTTCGCGAATCCCCAGGCGCTGGGCGTGTGGCTCTACAAGGTCGCGCGGAATCAGTGCCTGATGCGGCGGCGGAAGAGCAAGTTTGCTCCGGTGCGCGAACTGGCGCTGGACGCGCTGCTGCCGGAGCGCGCCGAATTGGAACGGCTGCTGCAGCACAAAGGAGCGACGCCGGAGGCGGCCACCCTGAACAGCGAGCGGGCGGAGCGGCTGCGCGCGGCGGTGCTGCGCATGCCTCCGGCCTACCGGCTGATCCTGGTGCTGCACGACATCGAAGAGCTCTCGAGCGCGGAGGTCGCGCAAGTGACCGGGCTGCGCGAAGGCACAGTGCGTGTGCGGCTGCACCGCGCGCGGCTCTTCCTGCGCAAGGAGCTGACGAAAGCCCCCGCGGCGCGGCGCAGCCGGCGGGAGGCGGCGCGGCGGCCGGCGCAGCCCGGCGGAGAGTTCCGGCCGTCGGAGCGCTGCCGGAGAATCTTTGCGCGGCTCAGCGACTATCTCGATGGCGAAATCGACCGCGGAACCTGCGAAGAACTCGAGAAGCATATGTCCGGCTGCGCCCCGTGCGAGGCTTTCCTCTCCAGCCTGCGCGCGACGGTGCAGCAGTGCCGGCAGGCCGGCGAACTCGACCTGCGCGGAGGAGCCACGCCGAAAACGCGGCCCACCCGCAAGCCAGAGGCGATGGCCTCGGAGGTTGGATAAGCGTGACCGCGAAGCGGTCGACGTGTAGAGAGGCGCGGAAGAAAGAGGAGATGGCCGTAGTTTAAAGTTGACCGGTCGTAATCGCAGTTTCCCTTCCTTATGCTAAGTGCTTTCCCTGTAATGGGTTACGGCCGGAGTGCTACTGTGGCGGCAGTTCCATGCGCTGCGTATCTCCAGGCCCCAAAGTTTCTGTAACAAATGCCCGCCAAGTGCATTTCTCTTGTAACGGGCAATCGTCCGACGAGGAGGACCCATGATCGAAGCCAAAGTAATACTGACCCAGCCGACGCACGGCGGACGGCAGTTCGTGGCCGGGACCGGCAGCGGGCATCATTTCATTCTGGATGACGCCCAGGGAGGAACGGGCGCAAAGCCCATCGAACTGCTGGCCGTGGCCCTGGCGGGGTGCACGGCGTTTGACGTCATCAACATCCTGCGCAAAAAGCGCCAGGACGTGACCGGCTACGAGGTGCGGGTGGAGGCGGACCAGGCGGATGCGCCGCCGCAGGTCTTCACGCGGGTGCGCATTCACCACGTGGTGAAGGGGCACGCGGTGGAAAAGCGCGCCGTGGAAGAAGCCATCCGGCTCTCCGAAGAGAAGTACTGTTCCGTAGGAGTGATGGTGCAGAAGACCGCCAAGTTCACGAGCGACTACGAGATCGTCGCCGAAGAGGCCGGGGTGCACGGGGCCACGGAAGCAGCCGCAGTGCCTGTGGGGCATTGAACCCAGCCGGGATATGCGGGACCGATTTGCGGCAGGAGAGCGCGCCTTTTGTACGCGTGACCGCAAAGCGGTCAACCTGCGTGGAGGGAGAAGAATGTCTGTGGTGATGGATCGCTTGCGCCAAGTAGCGGTTTTCCTGCTGGCGGCAGGGTTGGGCGGAGTTTTCCCGGGAGCCGGCAGGGTTTGCGCACAAACGGCCCCCCAAGCGGGCGCGCCGCTGGCGCTCGCGGATGCCGTACAGATCGCGCTGGAAAAAAATCCGGAGCACAAGGCGGCGCTGGCCGAAGAACGCGCGGCGGCGGCGGGAGTACGCGAAGCACGCTCCGGGCTTTTCCCCCAGGTGCACTTTTCCGAATCGGGCTTTCGCAGCAATGATCCGGTCTTCGTCTTCGGGACCAAGCTGCGCGAGCGGCGCTTCACCGCGGCGGATTTCAGTCTCGGACAGCTGAATACGCCAACGCCGGTGGGCCTCTTCACAACGCGGTTCGCCGGCGGCTGGAACCTCTTCGACTCCTTCCGCACGCAGCGCGAGATGCAGGGAGCCTCGCTGCACCGCGAGGCCGCGGCACAGCAGCTGCAGCGGACGGACCAGGAGCTGGTGCGCAGGGTGGTGGGCGCGTACTACGACGTGCTGCTGGCGCAGAAGCAGCGGGCCGTGGCGGAAAAAAGCGTGGCGGCGGCGCAGGCGATCTTCGAGCGCGCCCAGGCGCGGCGCGAGACCGGCCTGGCGGTGGATTCGGATGTGCTCAGCGCGGAGGTGCATCTCCGCGAGCGGCAGCAGGAGCTGATCCGGGCGCGCAACGACGTCGCGCTGCTGCTGGCGGCGCTGGCAACGAGCATGGGCGTGCCCGCGGATTCCGTCTCCCGGCTGAACGACGATGTGCTGGCCGAGCGTCCGCTTCCCCTGGATACCCTGCCGGAACTGGAACAGCGCGCGGTGGCCGGGCGGCCGGACCTGAAGCGCATCGGCAGCGAGAAAGCGGCACAGGAGAAGAGCGTCGCAGCGGCGAAATCGGCGTTCGGGCCGCGGCTCACGGCAATGGCCTCCTGGGAGCAGGACAACATCACCCTGGCGGGCCACGGCGGAAACAACTGGACCGCGGGCTTCGACCTGCATATGGACCTTTTCGACGGTGGAGCGAAGCGAGCGGAGCTGGCGCGGGAGCGCGCGGTGGCGGAACGGCTCGGGCAGCTCGAAGAAGCGGCGCGGAACGCGGTGCGCCTGGAGGTGCGCCGAGCGTACTACGGCGTGGAAACGGCGCGGCAGCAGTTGGAGGTAGCGCGCGCGAGCGTGGCGCAGGCGCAGGAAAGCCTGCGCATCCAGCAGAACCGCTATGAGGCCGGGCTGACCACGCTGCCGGATCTGCTGGCGGTGGAAGACGCGGCGCGGCACACGGAAACAAGCTACTGGCAGGTGGTCTACCAGTTGCGGACGAGTTACGCCGATCTGGAGCTGGCGACGGGACGGCTGAACACAAATTCTCCGGTGGTGAAACCATGACGGACGCAAAGAAGGTGTTGCTGCTCTCCCTGGCGGGGCCTTTCCTGTGGCTCGCGGGCTGCGGGCCGGCGGAAAAACCGCGGGCCGCCGCGCCGGAGACGCTGCGCGGTGTGGCCCTGATCGCGGTGCAGGCGGTCCCGGTCAGCGATGTGCTGGAGGCCGTGGGCACGGTGCAGGCGGCGCAGAGCAGCACGATTTCCAGCCAGATCAGCGGCACGATCACGCAGATTCGCGCGCAGGAAGGCACGCGCGTCAAGAAGGGGCAGGTCCTGGCGGTGCTGGACGACGCGCAGCCGCGCGCCAGTCTGGCCAGCGCGCAGGCCGCGCTGGCAGCCGCGGAACAGCAGGCCAAGCTGGCGGAGGTGGACGACCAGCTGGCCGCGGCGACGCTGCGGCGCTATCAGACGCTGTACGAAAAGAAATCGCTGAGCGCCCAGGAGTTCGACGAGTTCAAGGCGCGGCGCGAGGCGGCCGCGGCGCGGAGCGAACAGGCCCAGGCAGGCGCGGCACAGGCGCGGGCCATGCTGCGCGAGGCGCAGATCGCGCTGGAGCACTCCCTCCTGCGCGCGCCCTTCGACGGCGTGGTGACGGCGAAGCGTGCGGATGCCGGCACGCTGGCAGCGCCCGGCACACCGCTCTTCGTCCTGGAAGATACACGGGGCTTCCGGCTGGAGGCCACGGTCGGGGAGACCGAGATACAGCTGGTGCGCGCGGGGCAGAAAGTTCCGGTGGTGCTCGATGCGCTGGGGGCGGCGCCGCTCGCCGGCAGGGTGAGCGAGATCGTGCCCGCGGCGGACCCGCGGAGCCGCACGTTCACGGTGAAGGTAACGCTGCCGGCGGATGCGCGGCTGCACTCGGGACTTTTCGGGCGGGCCCTGATCGCGCGCGGGAAGCGCAGCGCGATCGTGCTGCCTGCCGCGGCCATCGTGGAGCGCGGCCAGTTGCAGGCCGTGTACGTGATCGGCGCGGATGGAATCGCCGCGCTGCGCTACGTGACCGCGGTAGCCGCCGGCGCGGAGCAGAAGGAAGTGCTCTCCGGGCTGGCGGAGGGCGAGCGCGTGGCCGCGCATCCGGGCCAGCAGGAGCTGGCGGGCAAGCGCATCGAGGTGGCGCGATGACGGATGCAGGCACGACCGGGCGGCATGGGCTGGGCCTGGCCGGGGGCATCGCCCGCGCCTTCCTGCAGTCCAAGCTGACGCCGCTCATCGTCATCGGAGCGCTGCTGGCGGGAGCGCTCGGGTTGCTGCTGACGCCGCGGGAAGAAGAGCCGCAGATCGTTGTGCCCATGCTGGACGTGTTCGTGCAGATGCCGGGAGCGTCCCCGGCGGAAGTGCAGGAACGCGCGAGCATTCCGATGGAAAAGCTGCTGCGCGATCTGCCGGGTGTCGAATACGTCTATTCGATCAGCCGGCCGGGGCAGAGCCTGGTGATCGTGCGTTTCTACGTCGGGGAAAAAGAAGAAGACGCGATTGTCCGGACATACAACAAGCTGTATGCGAATTTCGACCGCATCCCGCCGGGGGCTTCGCCGCCGCTGATCAAGGTGCGCTCGATCGACGACGTGCCGATACTCGCGCTGACGCTGTGGGGCGAGCACTACGACGGGTACCGTTTGCGGCAGGTGGCGGGCGAGCTGGAACATGCGCTCAAACAGATCGAGAACGTCTCGGAAACAAAGATCCTGGGCGGGCAGGCGCGGCAGGTGCGCGTGGTGCTGGATACGCAGCGCCTGGCGGCGCACGGGCTGACGCCGGAAACCGTCGTGAACCAGCTCGGGGCGGCCAACAGCCGGCAGCGCAGCGGAAGCTTCGCGCAGGGCAACCAGCAGATCGAAGTGGATGCGGGAAAGTTTCTCGCCACCGTGGAAGAGCTGAAGCAGGTGGTGGTGGGCGTGAGCGGCGGACGGCCCGTCTATCTGCGAGACGTGGCGGCGCGCATCGAGGACGGTCCTGCCGAAGCCACGCAGTACGCGCTCTACGGCAACGGAGCGGGGGCTGCGAAAAGCGCGGTGGCGGGCGAATTCCCCGCGGTAACCATCACCGTAGCCAAGCGCCGCGGCACGAACGCCACGGTCATCTCCGCCGAGGCCCTGGCCAAGGTGCAAGCGCTGCGCGGCACGCTGCTGCCGGCGGACCTGCAGGTCAGCGTGACGCGCAATTACGGCGAAACGGCCAAGGATAAATCGGACGAGTTGCTGAAGCACCTGTTCCTCGCGACCCTTTCGGTAACCCTGCTGATCGCGCTGGTGCTGGGGTTCCGCGAGTCCGGGGTAGTGCTGCTGGCGGTGCCGGTCACGCTGGCGCTGACCCTGGCGATTTTCTACTTCTTCGGCTACACCCTGAACCGCGTCACGCTCTTCGCGCTGATTTTTTCCATCGGCATCCTGGTGGACGACGCCATCGTGGTGGTGGAGAACATGGTGCGCCATTTCCGGCTGCCGGAGAACGCCGGACGGCCGCTCCCGGACGTAGCCGTGGAGGCGGTCAATGAGGTCGGCAACCCCACGATCCTGGCGACCTTCGCGGTGATCGCCGCGATTCTGCCCATGGCCTTTGTGCGCGGGCTGATGGGGCCGTACATGCGGCCGATTCCCGTGGGGGCTTCGGCGGCAATGCTGTTTTCGCTGCTGGTGGCGTTCGTGGTGTCGCCGTGGGCGGCGTTGCGGCTGCTGCGCCACTCCGGCGAGCCGGCGGAGGCGCAGCATGAGAAAGAGGGCTGGACGACGCGGCTTTACCGGCGGCTGATGAACCCGCTGATCGCGAATCCGCGGCGGCGCTGGGCGTTTCTCGGCGGCGTAGTGGTGCTGCTGCTGGCGGCGGTGGCCTTCTTCCCGCTGAAGTGGGTGCGCGTGAAGATGCTGCCCTTCGACAACAAGAACGAATTCCAGGTGATCGTGGACATGCCGGACGGCACAACGCTGGAGCAGACCACGCGTGTGGCGCAAGCGCTGGGAACGTCTCTCGCCAGAGAGCCCGAGGTGGTCAACTACCAGATCTACGCCGGCACTTCCGGGCCGTACAACTTCAACGGGCTGGTACGGCACTATTTTTTGCGCCAGGGAGCAAACCAGGCGGACCTGCAAGTGAACTTGCTGCCGCGGAGCGAACGCAGCGCGCAGAGCCACGAGATCGCGCGGCGCGTGCGGCCCAAGCTGGTGCAAATCGCGGCGCCGTTCGGGGCGCGCATCAAGGTGGCGGAGGTGCCGCCGGGCCCCCCGGTGCTTTCCACGCTGGTGGCGGAAGTGTACGGACCGGACCCGCAGCGGCGCTTGCAGCTCGCGGCGCAGATCAAGAAGATCTTCGAGCAATCGCCGGGCGTGGTGGACGTGGACTGGATGGTGGAGGACCCGCAGACGAAGTACGAGCTGGAGACAGACCTGGACAAGGCGGCGCTGCACGGCGTCTCTTCGGCGGTCGTGGCGCAAACGCTGCACATCGCGCTGAGCGGCGAAGAGGCGGGGCTGCTGCATGATGCGAAGTCCCGCGAGGATGTGCCCATCGAAGTGCGCCTCAGCCGCGGAGACCGCTCGAGCATCGAGGCGCTGGAGGATCTGCGTGTGGCGGGAGCAGACGGGCGGATGGTGGCGCTGCGCGACGTCACGCATCGCAGGAAGACCACCATCGACCGCAGCCTGTACCGCAAGAACCTGCGCGATGTGGTGTACATCATCGGCGACGTGGCCGGGGCGGAAGAGAGCCCGGTGTACGCGATCCTGGCGATGAACCAGGCCATCGAGAAGATCCAGCTGCCGGAGGGATACCGCGTGGAACGCTACACGGCCACGCAGCCGCCGAACCCCAACCGCTACGCGATGAAATGGGACGGCGAATGGCACATCACCTATGAAGTGTTCCGCGACCTGGGGCTGGCGTTCGCCGCGGTTCTGGTGCTGATCTACGTGCTGGTGGTGGGATGGTTTGGGTCTTTCAAGACACCGCTGGTGATCATGGCGCCCATTCCGCTGACGCTGGTGGGCATTTTGCCGGCGCACGCGCTGCTGGGGGCGTTTTTTACGGCGACCAGCATGATCGGATTCATCGCCGGCGCCGGGATCATCGTGCGCAATTCCATCATCCTGGTGGACTTCATCGAGCTGCGCCGCGCGCACGGGATGCCCCTGGAGCAGGCGGTGGTGGACGCCGGCGCGGTGCGTTTCCGCCCGATGCTGCTGACGGCGGCGGCGGTGGTGGTCGGCGCAAGCGTGATCCTCTTCGACCCCATCTTTCAGGGGCTGGCGATCTCCCTAATGGCCGGAGAGGTAGCCTCGACGCTGCTCTCGCGCATGACCGTGCCGGTGCTGTATTACCTGAGCCAGAAGGGGGCGCAGGCGTGATCCCGGCTCGCTGCAGGAAATTTCACCTGCGCCGTTTTTGTCCGGCGAAAAACGATTCTCAGAAGGAGGAAATACGATCATGAACGTAGAACGTCTATTGCGGCTGATTGCGGGAGCCTTCGTGCTGGCATCGCTGGCGCTCGGCTACTGGGTGCATCCCTACTGGTATCTGTTCACGGCCTTCGTGGGGCTGAACCTGTTCCAGTCCGCGTTCACCAACTGGTGCCCGATGATGACCATCCTGCGCAAGCTGGGCGTGCCGGAGAGTGCCGGCGGACGCCGCGAAACTCCTGCGGCGACTCGCGCCTAGCCGGGCAGCGTCTGGCCGCGAGTTTCCGCTCCGAAGGGGACGAGGAGAAGACCGATGGCGAAGGCCAGCGCGGTGAGCGCCACGGGAGTACCCAGCGAGCCGTAGTGCCGCACTCCCGCCCCCACCAGAAACGTGATGCCGGCACCGCCGAAGCGCGCGAACGACGTGGAAAAGGCGAACGCACTGGCGCGGCATTCCGTCGGATATTGCTCCGGGAGCCACAGCGTATAGACCGCGAAATTGGCCCCGCCCAAGCCGAGAAAGAACAGACAGACGAAAAACCAGGGAAGCGCCGGCGCGCCCAGATAGAAGACCTTGCCGAAGGTAAGCGCGACGAAAACCAGCATCAGCGCGAAATACCAAGCCAGGGCGCCGCGCCGGCCAAAGCGTTCGGCAAGCCAGGGCATGGCCAGGCAGCCAAGAATGGTGGCGAAGGAGACCAGCATGATGGCGCGCGAGGCCAGCTGTGCCGCCTGCGGGCCGGCGCGCCCCGCGGCTTCCGCGAGCACCGTGACCGCGGCCGGGACGTAGACCGTGCCCGCCCACAGGCCGCAGATCGAAACGAGCATGAACAGCGAATTCAGGATCGTGCGGCGGCGCCACGGGCGGGAAAATAGCGCGGCCAGAGGACGCAGGACGGCCCGCGCGCGGACCACACCCTCGATCTGTGTGACCGCGAAGCGGTCAACTTTCTCCCGCCAGCGCGCCGGCTCCGCCACGCCGTGGCGCACCCAGGCCAGGAGCAGCGCCGGCAGGCCGCCGACGGCGAACATGACGCGCCAGCCGAAGCGGCTGCCGATGGCGTAATTCAGCAGCGCCGCGAGAAAAATTCCGACGTAGTAGCCGGTGTGCATGTACCCAGCGCCGGCGCGGCGGCGCTCCTCGGGCCATTCCTCCGCGACGAACGTGCCGCCCATGGCCCATTCCCCGCCGATGCCGATGCCCGCGAGAAGCCGCAGCACGGCAAGCTGCCAGACGCTGCTGACCAGCGCGCTCAAAAAGGTGAACAGCGAATACCACACGATGGTGAGCATCAGCGTGCGCACCCGCCCGAATTTGTCTCCGATGGGACCCCAGAGAAAAGCCAGCCCCCAGCCGATCAGAAACAGCGCGAAAAGCAGCCCGCCGTAGTACCCGATGTTGCCCTTCGTGGCGGCGATGCCGGAGCGTGGAAGCAGGTCGCGCAGCGAGGGAACCAGCACCAGGGCATAGATGAAGGAGTCCATGCCATCGAGGGTCCAGCCGCCCCAGGAGGCCCAGAAGCCGCGCACCTGATTGCGCGTGAGCGCGGCGGAAGAAGGCCCGGCACTGGAGGCGGACGGAATCATGGCAGGCGGGACTATAGCAAATGCCGGCCAACAGGGACAGACGCGATCCTCCGGCTCCAACTTCGCCGGGCCCGCGGGTGACCACGCCAGACTTGGCGCTTCCCTGCTTTATGCCTGCAGCGCCTGCTTGCGTTTCGCGGGGGCGGTTTCGCGCATGAACAGCGCAGCCAGAAAAACCATGATGGCGCCGCCCGAGGCGATCCACAGCGCCGCGCTGAGGCCGTGCTTGTCGGCAACGGAGCCGGCGATGGCCGGCGCCAAAGTTCCGCCAAAGATTTCGCCGACCAGCGTCGTCAATCCGATCGCCGTGGCGGAAAACCGCGCCGGAACACTTTCCGTGGGCACCAGCACCAGCGCCAACGCAGAGATCGCCTGCGCGCCATTGGCAATGAACGCCGCCGCGGCCATCAGCCAGGGATGGAGGACGAGAAAAGGCACCTGGTAGGTCAGCGGCACGAGCGCCGAGAGCAGGGCGATGAAGATCAGCATGGGCTTGCGCCCGGTCGTGTCGGAAATCCACGGATAAAGCCAGCCCCAGACAAATGCTCCCAGGCCGCTGGCTCCCATGACGAAGCCCGCCAGCGTCGGCGTTTGCTTCGAAACTTCGGTGATGTACAGCGGCGCGAACGCGTGCATCACGAAGAGCCAGGTCATGAAGCCAACGCTTGCCAGCGAACACAACCAGATGTTGCGGTAGCGCAGCAGCGCGAAATAGTCCTTCCAGGTGGCCTTGGCACGGTGGGAGTTCGCTTCGCCGCTGCGCACCGGCTCGCGCAGAAATTTCCAGAGCAGGAATCCCATCACCATTCCGGGGATTCCCGCGGCAAAAAAGGCCCCGCGCCAGCCGAAATGCGCGGCGATCTGCGTGGTCATCACCGGCGCAATGGCCATGCCCACCAGAGCCGCGGCGCTGACCACGATGCCGATATTCCGCCCGCGGCGTTCCGGCGCGGAAGATTCCTCGATCGTCGCGGTCATCGTGGACCACGTGGGCCCTTCCGCCACCCCCATCAGCCCGCGAACGGCCAGGAGGTGGCCAAAGGAGCGGGCGATGCCGGAAAGCCAGGACAGAACGGAAAACGCGAAGACCGCCGGAATCAGCACGGGGCGGCGCCCGATGCGATCGGAAAGCGCTCCGAAAACCAGGCCCGAGACGGCCCAGGTGATGGCCAGCGCCGATGCCAGCATTCCCACCTGCTCATGCGTGAGATGCAGATCCGGAGCAATGTAGGGCGCCAGGTAGAGAAGGCTCATGCGGTCGAGAAAGACCGTGCCCCAGGCGAAAAACATGAGGGCGACCAGGCCCAGCTCATAGCGCTTGGTATTCGGTGGTGTGCTGTTCATCGTTTGGTGACCCGCGCCATCCCCTGGCGAAGGCCGGTCGCCGCATCCCCGCCGGCTCTTCCTCCCTGTCTGCAGTGTCTTCGGCGGGAAAGTCGTAGCACGAACCCGCTTTTTGAGGCGCCTATCATTGCGCACTTGTGCTGCAGAGGAAAGCCGAAAAAAACAGAATTTCGA
This sequence comes from Terriglobia bacterium, assembly GCA_020072785.1. NCBI lineage: Bacteria > Pseudomonadati > Acidobacteriota > Terriglobia > Terriglobia bacterium. Next base: position 177,079 of record JAIQGG010000003.1, read on the forward strand.
GGGTGGCCCGGAGCTTCCGCAGGCCGCGGCAAAGGCTTCTCGGATGCTCCTCAAACGTGATACAAGCTCTTGGCACCCCGGGTGCGGGGAAATGCAGGCTTGTGCCGGACCCCGGCGGGCGCTGCGCAGGTTGCGCGATTTTTGCGATGCTGGAACACGGGAACAATTTCTTCGATCGTTTCGCGGCCACGGCCGAGCGCTACGGCGGCAACGTCGCCGTGGAATTGCAGCACCGCGACACCGTGGAGACGGCCACTTATGCGGAACTGCGCAGGCAGGCCGAAGCGGCCGCGGGCTTCCTGACCGCCCGGGGCATCCGCACCGGCGAGGCCTGCGCCATCCTCGCCGACAACGACATCGCCTGGTGCGCCGTGTATCTGGGCGCGTTGCGCGTGGGCGCGCTGGCCGTTCCCTTGGACACCCATTACTCGCCGCAGCAGATCGCCACACTGCTGCGCGACAGCGGCGCGAAGATGCTCTTCACCACCTCGCGCTTCGTCGCCGATGTCGAAGAGGCGCGCCGCCTGAGCGGCTCTCCTGCGGAGATCGTGCTCCTGCGCGGCCGGCATGAGGATTTGCCGAGCTTCGACGCGTTGCAGAAGAAGGAGTGGCCCGCGCTCCCCGCCGGCAGCGTCACGCGCGAAGATCCCGCCGTCATCCTCTATACCTCGGGGACCACCAGCGATCCCAAGGGCGTGGTCCTGACGCACGGCAATTTGCTGGCCGAGGCCGACGCCGTCTTCCGTACGGTGCAGATCGGCGCAGAAGACTCCGTCCTCGGCGTCATGCCGCTCTATCATGCGCTGGCGCAGATGGCCAATCTCCTGCTCCCCTTCGTGGTTGGCGCGCGGGTCATCTTCCTCGAGGAAATCAGCTCCTCCGAGCTGCTGAAGGCACTGCGCCAGCACCGCCCCACGGTGTTCTGCTGCGTGCCGCAGTTCTTCTATCTCATCCATCAGCGCGTGTTCGCCAGGGCCGCCGAAAGCGGCTGGACCCGGCGGACGCTTTTCCGCCTGCTGCTGCGCGCGAACGCCGCCTCGCGCCGCCTGCTGCGCCTGAATCTCGGCCCGCTGCTTTTTTCCGCCGTCCATGACGTCCTCGGACGCGAAATGCGTTTTCTGGTGACCGGCGGAGCGCGCTTCGACCCTGTCGTGGGGCGGGATTTCTACCGCCTCGGCTTCGATCTTCTCGAAGCCTACGGCTTGACGGAATCTTCCGGCGCAGCCACCTTGACACGCCCGGGCGAAGGCGGGCTGGGATTCGTGGGCCGCCCGCTGCCCGGCGTGGAAGTGAAGATCCTGCCGGCGGGGATGGGCACGGAGAACGGCGAGGCGCGCGGCGAGATTGCCATCCGCGGGCCCATCGTCATGCAGGGCTATTTCCGCCGGCCCGATGCCACGGCCGCGGTCCTGCAGGACGGCTGGTTCCTGACGGGCGACCTCGGCTGCCTGGACGCCCGGGGCCGGCTCGCGATCACCGGGCGGAAGAAGGAAGTCATCATTCTCAGCTCCGGAAAAAACATTTATCCGGAAGAGATCGAAACGCACTACTTGCAATCGCCGTACATTGCCGAGCTGTGCGTGCTCGGCCTGGCGGCGCCGGACGAGCCCGCGGCGGAGCGCCTGCACGCCGTGGTCGTGCCCAATCTGGAAGTCCTGCGCGAGCGCAAGATCGTCAACATCAAGGAAGCGCTGCGCTTCGACATCGAAAACCTCTCCGTCCACCTGCCCGCGCACAAGCGCATCCTCAGCTACGAGATCCGCATGGAGCCGCTGCCGCGCACCACCACTCGCAAGCTCAAGCGCTACGAAATCGAGCGCCAGGTGCGCAGCCGCGCGCCGGAAACGGAAAAGCAAGCCGCCGCCGCGCCGGACGCCGCCTGGGCCGCCGATCCGGACCTCGCCCGCGCTCTCGACCTGGTTCGCGAAGCCGCGCACGACAAGTCCGCCGTGCATCCCGGCGCCAACCTGGAGCTGGACCTCGGCCTCGATTCCATCGAGCGCATCGAGCTGCTGGCCAACCTCGAACAGCTCTTCGGATCCGCCATGCCCGCCGAAGCCGCGGAAGCCGCCTACACCGTGCGCCAGCTCGTCGAGGCCGTGCGCGCGCAAGCCGGTGCGCCGGCGCCCGGACGCCGCGTCAATGCCTGGAGCAAGCTGCTTGCGGATCTACCGGAGGAAGAGCCGCTTCTCCGCGATCTTTTAAAGCCGCACCACATCCTGACGTTCGCGTGCTTCGTGGCGCTGAAGCTGGCGCGCCTCGCCGCCCGCTTCTTCCTGGGATTCCGCGTGCGCGGCGTCGAGCATCTCCCGAAAGACGGCGCGTTCCTCCTCTGCCCCAATCATCAGAGCTACCTGGACGCATTTCTCCTGGTCAGCGCGCTGCCCTGGCCCATGTTCCGCAGGCTGTTTTTCGTGGGTGCGAGCGAATATTTCGCCACCCCGCTGCGCGCCAGGGCCGCGCGCGCGCTGCACGTCGCTCCCGTGGATCCCGATACGCACCTGCTGCAGGCCCTGCAAGCCGGAGTCTTCGGCCTGCGCCACGGCAGGATTCTGGTGCTGTTTCCGGAAGGGGAGCGCTCGATCGACGGCGAGATCAAGAAGTTCCGCAAGGGCGCGGCGATTCTCGCCGCGCACACGCAAGTGCCGGTGGTTCCGGCGGCGTTCGAAGGGCTCTTTGCGGTGTGGCCGCGGAATCGCGCGCTGTGCTGGCGCGCCTTTCTTCCCTGGAAACACACGCGGGTGACGCTACGCTTCGGCCCCGTCATTCCGGCCGCGCCGGCCCCGGGCGCGGAGGCCACGCAGGCGCAGAGCGAAGCCCTTTACGCCGCGTTCGCGGAGCATTTGCGCGGAAATGTCGTGGATCTGCAGACGTCCTTGCCCGCCAAATCCGCCTCGGCCTGAACGCGCTGCCTTCTCCTGCCCCTTTGCGCGTGCATGCAGGTGTCGCAGGAAAACGCTCAGGACTTGCGCGGCGCCAGCTTGCGGCGGACTTCGCCGGAAAAGTTGAAGAGAAGGGTGAATTTCCTGACCTGCCGCGAATCTGCACTCCAACGACCGCGGTCATCCCCCGCGTTATGCCCGGCGTCCAGACTTATGATAGGCTCCCGCTCATGTCATCGAGCACGGGGAGCTCAATTCGGCGCTCGGCTCCTTCTCCAGCTTTCCGCGCAGCTCCTAACGCCCGCAAAAACAGAGGTGAGCCCAATGGTTGTTTGGTGCTTCTGTCAACTCCTGGCGCGGCAGAGGCGAGCCGCAATTTTTTTGCTGGCGCTGGCCGTGGCTCTGCTGGCGATTGGCGCGGCGCCGGCCTTCGCCAGTGCGAACACCGCGGAGGCCAGCCTTCCCGTCGTCTCGCCCAACGATAACCGCTTGCCGGGAGGCGTCCTCAAGGACGGCGCGCTGACGATCAAGCTGGAACTGCGCGAGACGCGCTGGTATCCGGACAAGGACGGCGGACCGAGCGTGGTCGTGATGACCTTCGGCGAGGAAGGGCGCGCGCCGCAGATTCCCGGGCCGATGATCCGCGTGCCGGAGGGCACGGAGATTCACGCCAGCGTGCGCAACCTGCTGGCCGTCAACGCCACGGTGCACGGCCTGCACGCCCGCCCCGGCGAGGCCAACGATTCCTTCGAGATTGCGCCCGGGCAGGTGCGCGAGGCGCGCTTCCAGGCAGGTGCGCCGGGAACGTATTTCTACTCGGCGAGGACGACGAAGGAAGAAGACCCCACGCCGGCGGAGACACCGCTTTCGGGCGCCTTCATCGTGGACCGGCGGGACAGGCGCCGAACGACCGGGTGTTCGTCATCGGCCTGTGGTACGAGGAGCCTGACAAAGAATCGCTCACCGTGAACGGCAAATCGTATCCCTACACCGAACGGCTCACCTACACGGTTGGAGAGGAAACGCACTGGCGCTGGATCAATCCTTCTGTGTCGGACCACGCCATGCACTTGCACGGCTTCTACTTCACCGTAAACAGCGCGGGCACCGCGGAACGCGACACCATCTACAGCCCGGAGCAGCGCCGGCGGGTGGTGACCGAGCACATGGATTCCGGCGGCACGATGACCGCAACATGGGTGCCGCAGCAAATCGGCAATTGGGTCTTTCACTGCCATATGACAGCGCACATGGGCGTAACGGCCCGGCTGGGACACGAGGAACACGCGAAACACGAAGAAGCGGCCTATGACGATCCAGCGGACCCTGCGGATACTGCTGGTTTCGGCGGGCTGGTCGTAAAAATAACGATCTTACCCAAGGGAGGCAAGGAGCCGGCGGCAATTGCCGCTGCAGCAAATGCGCGCAAGATTCGTCTCCTCGTAAAGGAACGCCCGGCAACAGAGCAGTCTCTCGCCGGATACGCATTTCAGATTCAGGAAGGGAACGCGGAACCCGCGGGCAGGCTGACCGTGCCGGGGCCGCCGCTGGTGCTCACGCGCGGCCAGCCGGTGGAGATCACGGTCGTCAACCAGCTCCGCAAGCCCACGTCCATCCACTGGCATGGAATCGAGCTGGAAAGCTATTACGACGGTCTGGCGGGATTCGGCGGAATCGGAACGCAGATTTCCCCGCCCGTGCCGCCGGGCGGAACGTTCACGGCGCGGATGGCCCCGCCTCGCGCCGGCACTTTCATCTATCACACCCACTGGCACGATTTTGATCAACTGACCGGCGGACTCTACGGGCCGTTGATTGTGGTCGAGCCGGGGGGAAAATTCGATCCCGAAACGGACAAGATTTTCGTCATGTCCCGCGCAAGTCTGACCGAAGAAGGCCGGGCCTTGCTCGTGAACGGAAAAGAGCAGCCGCGACCGGTGACGCTGCACAAGGGCCGCAAATACCGCTTCCGGCTGATCAACATCACTCCCAATGATGCGGATGGTGTGTTCACGCTGAAGAGCGGCGAAACGATTCTGCAGTGGCGTCTGGTCGCCAAGGACGGGCAGGATGTCCCGGCGGCGCAAGCGGTCCTGAAAGAGGCCAAGCAGCTTATTACCGTGGGCGAAACCTACGATTTCGAGTTTCAGCCGGAAACGGCGGGCGATTTTCGTCTCGAAGCGTCTGCTCCGTTTGGCAAACGCTGGGTCATCGCCCCAATCCTTGTGAGCGAGGAATAGCGGCGAAAACCATGATGCGCCGCGCGGGAATTGGCCTGCGCGGTGCTCGATCCGATGATTGGTTCGGGCATAAGAAAAACGCGCTCGTCTTTTGTTTTGCGCCCCCGTAACGCAACTTCACAAATCAGCCGCGCGCTGCGAGGAGCTCACCCACGGCGCGGTGGGCCTGGTCGATGGCGGCGTCGGTGTACGCTTCCGCGCCGGCATCGGAATTGGCGATGGCGATGCTTCCAAAGCGCTGCCGGCCGATGACCCACGGCTTCTCTTCTTCCTTCCAGTCCGGATCAAAGAGCGAGCTCTGCTCGTAGGCGTAGCCGTGCGCCCAGCGGTTTACGGTGATGCCCTGGATGTCGCGCGCCGGATCGAAGCCTGCCGAACCGAGCATGCGCCCCAGTTGGTCGCGAATCTTGCGTTCGAACATCGCGAATGGCGTCTGCATCAGCTCGTAGCGCCCCGCGCGGTATTGGTTGCGCATGGGCAGCCCTGGCGCGCAGGGCGTACGGAGCATGAAGAGCACCATGGGCTCTTCGGGCTGGCTCGGAAAATGGTATTCGCCGAGGCTGACGGGAAAATCGAGAGCGGTGTAGGTATGGTAGCCGCCTGGCGCGACGATGTGCCGCACGCCCAGCTTGTGAAACGACGCCCAGTTGGCCAGCGCCACGTGCGTGTACACCAGCGGCGCCTTCACGAGATAGGCCAGCGCCTCCTTCTGCTTCTCCGGCAGCTCCGGGCACAAATACGGGATCATGCCGTTGTAACATGCCAGGACACAGTGTTTGGCTTGCACGCTGTACAGCTTCTTGTTGCGCACGTAAACGATCTCCACGGTCTTCCCTGCAACGCTTCCGGCATCCGCGTGGCGGGCCTCCACCACTGTGCTGTTCAGCCGCATGCGCACGGAAGAAGCGGCATTGTCGAGGCGGCTGTAATCGGCGCGTGAGGTAACCACATCGTCCATGGTGTGCCCCGGCACGGCCGCGGGAAGGAGAGCGCGCACCAGCAGCCGCGCGATCGCGGCGTTGCCATCCGGAAAATGGAAAATATACGGCTCTTCTTCGTGCTTCTCCTGCCCCGCGATGCCCAGGCCATCGAACCCGGCGTAGGAGAACGATCCGTAATCGTCCCCGGCTTCATAGCAGTCCAGCGCGGAAACGGCGTCAATGCCCACGCAGAAGAGATCGTGCGGGAAGGTCTGAAAAAACTTCAGCGCTTCCGGATGGACCTTGCAATACTGCGTGAGATAGTCCGCGTAGCTGATCCGGGCGAGCTTCGCGCGCTTCTCTTCCCGCGACAGCCCCAGCAGATAGTCCACCTTTTCCATATAGGCACGGGCGATATCGCGCCGCGCCACATCGGAGAGCGGCGCCTTGGCCAGAAATTCGCGCCACGGCGTGCTGTTCATGCCTGTCACCAGGCGGTCCGCTCCGAACGTTTCCCGGTCGAAAAACGCGGCCGTGCCCAGTTTCGCGTAGAGCTTCTGGTCGTAAGCCTTGTAGAAGCGCCGGGTTTCGACGCCCAGCTCGGCCAGCAGGGCCTTGGCCACTTTGCTGTATTTCCCGGGACTCTCGAGGGACTGCGTCCCGCCGTAGCTCAGCAGCGTCCGGCCGCCAGCGCGAAATTCGTTGCGCTTGGCGTGGCCCCCAAAGTCGTCGTGATTATCCAGAATGAGAACGCGCGCATCCGTGCCGGCGTTCTGGCGATAGAAGTACGCCGCGGCCAACCCGCTGATGCCCCCGCCGACCACTGCCAGGTCGTAGGCTTTGCCCGTCGCCGCGGGCGCGCCCCAGGCGTTCCACCGTTCGCCGTCGCGCAGGCGGTGTGCGTAGGTGAACGTGCCGTCGTGGTTGCCACGCATCCCGGTCAGCGCCGGGGGGTAGTAACCCGGCGCCGTCTCCGGCGCGGCTTCGTCCAAGGTCATGGCCCCGAGCAACGCCTCGCCGGCCAGCGAACCGCCCAGCAGCGACGCGCCGGCGCCAACGGCGACACCGTTCAGGAAATCGCGCCGCGTGATCGCGCGGTCCATCCCCAGCTCCCGATCCTTCGATTCCTTGCTCATGGCAACCCCCCTGACTGACACAACCGCCACGAATTATAGCTTTCGGCAGGGTGGATGGAAAAAGTACAGCGCACTCCGCTCGCGAAACGGTAGGATCAGGCGGTCCTTCTCCGGCGCTTCCATTCCTTATGCAGCGCATCGGCGAAAAGCACGGCAGGGATGGCCAGCAGAGCGGTGAGGTAGCCGGCCGTGTTTGGCGGGGCCTGCCCGAGCACCTTCGCGAGCGGCGCGATATAGAGGAAGCCGCCAAGCATGGCCAGTTCGCAGAGCACGGCGAGAGCGAGATAGCGGTTGGAAAGCCAGCCGAGTTTGCCGGGCCAGAGGCTGGCGCTGCGGCAGGCGAAAGCGTTGGCCATCTGCCCCACGACGACGGCGGTGAACGCCGCGCCGGAAGCCGCCAAAAGAGCGGGGCCGGTGGGAAAATGCGCGCCCGGCCGCCATCCGGCGAAAAGCATCGCCGCGAGAAACGCCAGCATCTCCACAAACGATTCCACCGGGCCCAGCACGCAGAACGCCCGGATGAGCAGCGGCGTATCCACGAGGTGGCGGCCCTGCGGCGGGCGGCTGAGCGCGCGCGGGCTGGAGGGCTCCGCGCCCAGCGCCACGGCTGGAAGAATATCCGTGCCGATGTCCAGGCACAGCACCTGCAGAACCCCCATCGCCAGCGGAAAGCGGCCCCCCGAGAGCGCCCAGATGACGAAGGGGGTCAGCTCCGCAACGTTGTCCGTGAGGTGATAGGTGAGGAAGCGCCGGGCGTTGGAGAAAGTGGTCCGCCCCTGCTCGATAGCGGCGACGATGGTCGCGAAGTTGTCGTCCAGGAGCACGAGGTCGGCGGCTTCGCGAGCCACGTCGGTGCCGCAGAGGCCCATGGCCACGCCGATATTGGCTTCCTGCAGCGCGGGCGCGTCGTTGACGCCGTCGCCGGTCATGGCCACGACGTGCCCGCGGCGGCGCAGCGCGCGGGCGATGCGCAGCTTTTCCTCCGGCGAGACGCGGCTGACGACGATGCCATCGCGGTCCAACACTGCGCCGAGAATCTCTTCATCACGCGGCAGGTCTTTGCCCTCGACGACAATGCCCTCGCCATTCAGCAAGCCAACTTCGCGGGCTATGGCCCGCGCGGTCTCCGGATGGTCGCCGGTCACCATGGCCACGCGGATTCCCGCGCGGCGGCACGCGGCGATGGATGCCGCCACCTCCTGCCGCGGCGGGTCTTCGATGCCCACCAGGCCCAGCATCGTCAAATCCGTTTCGATGGCTTCCGGCTTGTCGGAAATTTTCAAGCCGCGCACGTCGCGCGCCGCAATCGCCAGAACCCGCAGACCGTGCGCGGCCATACGCGCCACCTGCTCCTCCGCATCGCCGGTTTCCCGGCAGCAAGCGAAAACCGCTTCCGGAGCGCCTTTCACATACACGCGCGGTCCCGCGACGATGGACATGCGCCGCCGCCGTGGATCGAAGGCATAGCGCCGCGTGGCCGGTGCAGCCGCCTCCTCGTGCGGCACATCCGCCTGTAAACGCCGTGCGAAGACGTCGAGCGCCGCGTCCAGCGGATTGCCCTGGGCCATCCAGCGTCCGTCGCGGAAGACCGCCCGGCCGTTCGAACACCGCACCGCCGCCAGCGCCATCTCCCGCAGCACGGGCAGAAGCTCCGCGCCGGCGCGCACCGTGCCCTCCGGCTCGTAGCCTTGCCCTTCGATGACCGCACGGCCGTTGGGCGTCCACGCTTCCACGACAGCCATTTCGTTGCGCGTGAGCGTGCCCGTTTTGTCCGTGCAGATAAACGTGGTCGAGCCCAGCGTTTCGACGGATTCCAGCCGGCGCACCAGCGCGCCGCGCGCGGCCATGCGCTGCGCGCCCATGGCCAGCGAGAGCGTCACCGTGGGCAGCAGCCCTTCGGGAACGAGCGCCACGGTCACGCCCAGGGCGAACAAAAAGCCATCGCTGAGCCGGATGCCGACGAGCAGCGCGATGAGCAAAAACACGGAGCCCACCGCAACCGCCACGAGCGCGATGATGCGCACCACGCGCTCCAGTTCCAGCGCCAGCGGGCTGGGCGGGCGGCGGCCCGCCGCGGTCATCTGCGCGATCTCTGCGAGGCGCGTAGCCTTCCCGGTGGCGGTGACGGTGCCGCGGGCTTCGCCTTCCACCGCGAAGGTGCCGGCAAACAGCATCCCCCCAATCTGCGGAGTCGCCGGGACGCTTTCTCCGGTGAGCGTGGAAGTGTCCACGGAAAGGCCGTGCACTTCCTCCAGGCGCAGATCCGCGCAGATGCGGTCGCCCGCACTAAGAAGAACGACATCTCCGGGGACCAGCTCCGCGGCGTCTATCTCTTCGCGTCTTCCTTCGCGCAGCACCGTGGCCCGCCGCGGCAGCAGGTCGCGCAGCCGCTCGCCGGCCTTCTCCGCACGGTACTCCTGGAAAAACGCGAAGAGGCCATTGAGCACGATGACCACGAAGATGGCCAAGCCGAGCTGCGGCATGCCCGCCAGAATGGCCAGGCCTCCGGCGATCCACAGCATGACCGCGAAAAAATGGACGAGTTGCGCGAGGAGATGGCGCCACACCGGCAACGGCCGCGGGCGCGGCAGAAGATTGAATCCGTAGCGGATGCGGCGCAGCACAACTTCTTGCGCCGTCAAACCCGCGGATTCCGCTGGGCGCGCTTGGACGCCGATGCTCTCGCTAGTTTGCTCCGCAGACACCGCTCCAGCCTCTTGCCCGATCGCCCTGGCTAGCGCTGCGATGGATCATACTCCGAAGATCAGATGGAATGCCACGCGCGGCCCGCAGACCCTTCCGACCCACAAAGCCCTTATAACGCATTGCGCAAGCAAGAGTTAGCCACAGCTCGTTCATTCCGGTTGTGGCACCCACGGCACCCTGTGTACTAAGAAGTTCCCCCCGCCCCCCGGGGAGTGGGTGCTAGGACGCAGAAAGAGCTGCATTCTGAGGCAAATCGCGCAAGAGCCCTGATTTACGGTTCTAAAACAACTCTAAGTCCTTTGTTTACAGCATATAAGCCTGACCGCCAGACTCCCTACGTGGTATAGCGCGTGCTTCTTCATATCACTGCATGAAGTCGGTACCCGCGCTATAGGAAAGGCTTTAGCATGGCCAACGAACCTCGCGGAAAAGTGACCATCGACATTCAGGAATGCAAGGGATGTGGTTTGTGCGTGGATGCCTGTCCCCCGAAGTGCCTGGAGCTGGCCCCCGAGTTGACCACCTATGGCGTGCATCCCGGGCGCTACCTCGGTAGCGGTTGTACCGGCTGCGGGATCTGCTTCTACGCCTGCCCGGAGCCCGGCGCCATCACTGTCTATCGCATGATGCCGCCCCCGAAATCGGCGACCACCCTGTCTCAGGAGGCCAACCGTGCGGCAACTCTCTAAAGGCAATGTCGCGGTGGTGAAGGGCGCGCTGCTCGCCGGCTGCCGCGCGTACTACGGATACCCCATCACTCCCGCCAGCGAAATTGCCGAAGCGGCCGCGGAGTTTTTCCCGCAGGTCGGCGGCACCTTCCTGCAGGCGGAAAGCGAAGTCGCGGCCATCAATATGGTTTACGGCGCGGCGGCGGCGGGCATGCGCGTGATGACGGCCTCCTCCGGCCCTGGCATCAGCTTGATGCAGGAGGGCATCTCCTACCTTGCCGGCGCCGAGCTGCCCTGCGTGATCGTGGACGTCGGGCGCGGCGGGCCGGGTCTGGGCAACATCGCCCCGGAGCAAGGCGACTACTTCGCGCTGGTGAAAGGCGGCGGCCACGGCAACTACCGCAATCTGGTGCTCGCGCCGGCCTCCGTGCAGGAGATGGCCGACTTGACGATGCTGGCCTTCGACCTTGCCGATCGCTACCGCAACCCCGCGGTGGTGCTGACCGACGGCTACATCGGCCAGATGATGGAGCCGCTCGAGCTGCGCGCGCACAGCGTGCCGCAGCCGGAAAAACCCTGGGCTGTTTGCGGCACGCCCGAGACGCGCAAGAATCTGATCACCTCCATCTATATGGAGCCGGACGTCCTCGAAGCGCACGTGCGCAAGCTGGAAGCAAAATACCGGCAAGCCGCGGAGGCCGAAGCACGCTACGAGCTGTACTGCGCCGAAGAGCCCGAGGTGCTGCTGGTGGGCTACGGCATCGTCTCGCGGGTGCTGCGCTCCGCCGTGGACCTGGCCCGCGCACAAGGAATCCGCGCCGGGCTCTTCCGCCCGATCACCCTGTGGCCCTTCCCGTCGCAGGCCCTGGCGCGCGCCGCGCGCCGCTGCCAGTCCGTCTTCGTCGTGGAGATGAGCACGGGACAGATGGTCGAGGACGTGCGCCTGGCTCTGGACGGGCGGGTCGACGTGGAGTTTTTCGGGCGCGTCGGCGGCAACGTGCCGCTCGCCGAAGAGGTCTGCCAGGAACTGCTGGTACGCATGGGCATGACCGTGGACTGGGGAGTGTAACGGGAGAGAGCGCTCCTTGCGGGGCAGAGGCCCGCAAAGAACACCGCGCAAATGAGGAGAAGCCGTGGCCGACTATCAGGTTATCGAAGCAAAATCTTCCGTTTTCTTCGATCGCTATGAACGCAAACCCGAGCTGCAGCAGCAGACCCACTACTGCCCCGGCTGCGGGCACGGCGTGGTGCACAAGCTGATCGCTGAGGCTATCGAGGACCTGGGCCTGCAGGACCGCACCATCTTCGTCAGCCCGGTGGGCTGCTCGGTCTTTGCCTACTACTACTTCAACGTGGGCAACGTGCAGGCCGCCCACGGCCGCGCCCCGGCGGTGGCCACGGCGCTGAAGCGCTCCCATCCCGAAAGCATCGTCATCGGCTACCAGGGCGACGGCGATCTCGCGGCCATCGGCATGTCCGAGATTGTGCACGCCGCCAATCGCGGCGAGAAGTTCACCATCTTCTTCATCAACAACGCCATCTACGGCATGACCGGCGGACAGATGGCGCCTACTACGCTCGTCGGGCAGATGAGCACCACCACCCCGTGGGGCCGCCGCCCCTCTAACGAAGGTTTTCCGCTGCACATGGCGGAACTTCTGGCCACCCTGGAGGCCCCGGTCTATATCGAGCGCGTGGCGCTGTGCGACAACAAGAACATCATGCGCGCGCGCAAGGCCGTGCGCAAAGCCATCGAGCTGCAACGCGACGCCGCCGGCTTCAGCTTCGTCGAGATCCTCTCGCCCTGCCCCACCATCTGGAAGATGACCCCCACCGAAGCGCGCAATTGGGTCGCGGAAAAGATGCTGCCGGTGTTTCCCCTGGGTGTCCTGCGCGACCGCAAGTTGCCGCCCGGCGGCAACGCCGCTCCGCCGCAGCACAGCGTCGCGGAACTCCTGGAACTTGCCGCACCGGAGGAAGCGCCAGCCACCCTCCAGCCGCTGCGCGCCCCGCGCCCCAGCCTCGCCATAAACGTTGCGGGCTTCGGCGGGCAGGGCATTCTACTGTTGGGGCAGGTGCTGGCGGAGATGGGCCTGCGCGCCGGACAGGAAGTGAGCTGGCTGCCGTCCTACGGCCCGGAGATGCGCAGCGGCAGCGCGCACTGCCACGTCTGCCTGGCGAACGAACGCGTGGGCTCGCCGCTGGTGGAGCATCCGCAGGTGCTGGTCGCCATGAACGAACCGTCGCTGCGCAAATTCGCGGCGCAGGTCGCCGCGGACGGGCTGATCCTGTACAACCGCGATGCCCTGCCCGCCGGTTTTTCCGTGCCGCAGGCCCGCGTCTATTGCGTGCCCGCCTCGGAAATCGCCGACCGCCTGGGCGCGGCCAAAGCGGCGAACATGGTCATGCTCGGGGCGCTGCTGGAGCTGACCCATGCGCTCCCGGCAGAAACCGCGCTGGCCGTCCTGCAAACCAAGGTACGCAACACCGCGCTCCTGGAAATCAACCGCCGCGCCCTCGACGCCGGCGCGGAGCACATCCGCAAGGCCATCCCGCCAGCGGTCCTGACAACAGCTTGACCGTATTTAGAAGAGGCTGGGCGCGGCCCCCGGAACACGCGTCACGCCAGATTTCTACACGAAACGCACGGAAAGAGTTCCGACCGGTTCCAGACGGTAAAGCCATTCTTCGCCGGGTGCCACCGGCATCGGTGGCACGATCGCGCCGGCCAGGATGATCTGCCCGGCGCACAACTTCTCGCCGAAGGCCGCCAGCGTATCGGCCACCTGCCTCACCATAGCGATCCACTCTTCCGTCTTGGACTCCAGACCGGTAACACGCGCCATCTCGACGCCATTCCTCAGCGTGTACCCGGTGAGTCCCTCCAGCACGCACCCGGCACGGGAGCGATCCTGCACACCCACGATGATGTTCCGCTGATAGATATTGCGTGCCAGCAGAACCTCGGCGTCGTCCATCGAACCTTTGATATCCACCAGCTCGATGGCCGGGCCCACACCGGAGATCGCGGCTCGCGCCGTGTTGCGGTCCGCCCCGCCCGGCACATCGCTGCCGATATGCAGCGCAACCTCGGCCTCGGCGACCGCCTTCGTCCAATCCGCGAGAGACAGCGTCGTGCCCGACGCCACTTCCGCGGAATCCATCAGGAAGCCGGTCAGCGGCGCGGTGGTCTGCAGCCGTTCCAGGGATGCCGGCGCGTCGAAGGCCATCTTCCAGCCGCGCGGCCGCTCACCGGCGCGCACGCGTGCGCGCCACGTCTGCAGTTGCGCCGCCAGTCCGCGGGAAATGCGCGGATTCTCCAGGAAGCGGCTCATCGCTTGCCCGATTGCGGCGGCCCGTACCCTTCGGGCGGAATTTCATAGCCCGCCGCTTCGAGCGACCCCGCTCCGCTCCAGCCCCACACAATGACCACATCCTCAGTGCCCGTGTTGTTGAAACCGTGCCAGTGCCCGCGCGGCGTGAAGATCACGTCGCCTTCCCCGGAGGGCTCGTCCTCCCCGTCGGTGTACACATATCCATGCCCCTTGAGAATCACCAGGAACTCATCCACGTTGGGATGGCGGTGCTTGTCGTGCCGCGCGCCCGGCGGAAGCACGGTATAGCCGACCAGAAGCTTGTCCGAGCCGGCGCTCTTCTGGTCGATCAGAAACTGGACCTGCATGTTGATCCAGCCCTCCTCGGCCTTCAGTCCGCCCTCCCGGGGGACGCTGCGCAGATTCGTGCGGTACCGTTTCATTTCGAAATTCCTCCCAGGCGGCGGTAAACCTCATACACAATCACAAAATCATGCTCCTCGAGTCCCAGGCCGCGGCAGGCGTTCAGCATTTCGTTCGCCGCGGCGCCCAGCGGCACCGGCACTCCCTGCTTGCGTCCCAGATCCAGCGCCAGCAGCATGTCCTTCTGCTGCAGACCCACGTCCCCGTACGTGGCCTCGGAAATTCTTCCCTCGAGAATGAGCGGCGCGCGATAGGCGAGCACCGGCGAAGCGATCACGCTCTTCAGCATGGCGTTCACCGCCACCTCGCGCGGCACGCCGCCTTTTTCCGCCAGCGCCACGGCTTCGCAGAACCCGATCACCTGAATCACCAGCGCCATATTCAGCGCCACCTTGATCTGTACGGCCTGCCCCTGCGCGCCGATGTAGGTCACCTTTGGTCCGATAGCCAGCAGCACCGGCTGCACGCGTTCGAAGGCCGCCTTGTCGCCGCCCACCATGAGCGAAGCATTGCCCTCCGCCAGCGTCCGGGTGGTGCCGGAGACCGGCGCGTCCAGCATCGTCAATCCCGCCCGGGCAAATTCCCCCGCCACTTCCCGGCTGGTCTCCGGAGCAATCGTGCTCATGTCCAGATACACGGCGTCCTGGCGCAAACCGGCGATGATCCCGTTTGCTCCCAGCGCCACGAACTTGACCGCCTCGCCATCCGTGACGATCGAGAACACCACTTCCGCTTCGCGCGCCGCTTCCCGCGGCGCCTCCGCCCAGCGCATCCCCTGCTTGCACAACGACTCCGCCTTCCCCTTCGAGCGGTTCCAGCCTGTCACCGCATGCCCGGCCGCGAGCAGGCGCGGCACGATTGCCCGCCCCATGTCCCCGAGCCCCACGAACCCGATCTTCACGGCGTGCCTCCTCACCTCGCCGAAATCACTCCTTCGGCGCAGGGAGAGTCTATCTCACAGCCGCGCGTCGGGAAATTGGATTAGCTTGCGCTCTGTAGACAGAGCGGAAGCGCAAATCGGCAAGAGGTGAGCGGCGGCGCGGCTTATTCTCTGCCGCTCCAGGTGCGAAAGCGGCGGATCAGCGTAAGGTCGCGGCGCGCGTCGCCCGAGTAGGAGAAAGCGCGATCGTCCCAGTAGACATCGGCGACGGGCTTTACCCCCAGCGTGCGGTAGTCGGAGTTGCGATTGATCTCGTGGTGGGGAATGCCATGCTCCTGGAGATAGGTCCCGATCTCCTGCGCGCCGCGGGTGGTGTGGATGACGATCTTCCAGCCTTCGCTATGGAGCTCCTGCAAAGCCTCGCATACGTCCTTGCGGGGAAGGCCGAGGACCCCGCGGCCCTTCCAGCCATCGTATTCGGCGATGACTCCGTCAAAATCGACGGCAATGGTGCGGCGAAAACCCTTGGCATTGGTGGAGGAAGAACGGGCCGCCGGAGAGGGCCGGCGCTGGCGTGGTTTCGCGGTCTTTTTTCGAGTAGCCATCTCGTGCGCAGAAAAAGTTTAGCATCGCCCGGTGCACGGCACAATCGGGCAGCGGCGGACGGATCGCCCGCTAGGAAGAAGTCGAAGGCGCGGTGGACCAGGCGGTGCCGTCCATGTGCGCGGGCACCTGCAGGCCAAAGAGGTCGAGGAGCGTCGGAGCGACATCCATGATGGCGTGGCGCTCTCCGGCGATCTTCCAGTTGGAAAAGAGCACACCGGGAACGAGCTCGGGATCGATGCAGTGATCGCCGCTCCAAGCTTTGGAATTGATCTCGAAGACGGCATGGGTCACCCGCCCCTGCGCGGAATCCCAGGAGGCGCGGTAGCCTTCGCCGAAACCGATGACCACGTCCGGGGCGTTCTCGCGATAGGGCCCCGTGAAGGACTGCATGGCATCGAAGGCGCGGCGGATAGCCACGCGGGAGGTGGCGGGATCGACCAGCCCCTGCAGTTTCGCGCACAATTCCGCGCGCAATCCTGCGGCGTCCGCGCCGGGCTCCACCGTGCCGCTGCTTTCGCGGCCTTTCAGGTTCAGGTAGATGCCGTTCAAGCCCAGGGAGTAGGCGCGCGTACGGCTCCAATCCACGTCCTGAAACCAATCCCCGGATGCGACTCCCTCTTTCAGCGCCAGATAGCCTTGCTGGTGCAGCCAGCTATTCAGGTTCACACCCCACTGAAACGACTTGAAGCCGTGGTCGGAGACGATGAGCAGGAGCGAGTCGCTGGACATTTTCTCCATGGTCCGGCCGACCAGGTCGTCCATCCGCGTATACATCTCTTCGATCACGCTGGGCGGATCGCCGGGCAGCGGAGCGGCGGAAGAGTGGTCGCCGGCGAAGTGCCTCCAGAACATGTGCTGCACCCGGTCGGTGATGTCGAAGACGCAGACGCACACGCCCCGGGCGGTCTTTTCCAGGGCGTCGAAAAACATGCGCTCGCGTTCCTCGTGGATGAGGTAGCACTGCTCGAGAAACGCCTGGCCGCTGAGGTAGCCGTCGTTGAGCGCCCAGGTATCTTCGGCAAGCCCGAGCGTGGCGTACAGGCCGTTGAGCTTGGCGAGATAGATGGAGTAGGGCAGCGGATGGGAAATGGGCAGAGCCGGGCGCATGGGGTGGATGTTGACGGGCGTGGCGTAGAGCTCGAGTTCCGGCTCGACGGACTTCAGATAGAAGCGGCAGATGCCCTTGACGCTGGCCCCGAACCCGGCGCTGAACTCCAGTTCCACCCACTCCGTGTATTGGCCCACGGAAAGCGCGATGCGCTGGCCATCGAGCTGCAGCTCCACCTTGCTCTTGCCGGCCGCGGGCTTGACGCAAAAGGGCGCGCGCAGCTCCCCGGCGGAATCCGCGCGCAGGGCGTCCGGCGGGCCGGGGATGTACGAGTGGAAGAGGGCGCCGCGCTTTTCGAAGGGCACCACTACCCGGTTGCTGGCGGTTTCACGGCTGGCCGTGCGCGTGGTGTGAAACGAAAAGGTGCCCTGGGTTCCCTGAATATCCGGGACGCACATTCCGGAGAGCAGCACCCCCGAAAATTTTTCCGGCGGAAACGTGATGGGCACGCGGATCACGGAGCAGAAGACCCCGGCGTCGGCCAGATAGTGCCAGAAGGGGGTGCTGCGCCGCAGCGGCTTGATCTGCGGCCGCGAGAGCGGAATCACATAGCGGCCGATCTTCAGCACCCGTTTGGGGCCGCGGATGCGCGCGGAGGAGAGTTCCGGGAGGTAGCGGCGGCGGTCGGGCGTCAGGAAATCGTAGATATTGTGCTTGCCGGGGTTCACCCCGGTGAGAAACGACGACCAGGCCACCGGAGAGATGGGCGGAAGCGTCGTGGCCAGCCGCCGAAACGTGCCGTTCGCCCGCAGCTTGGCCAGATTGGGCAGCTTGCCCTCCTGGATGAAGCGCTCGGTCAGCTCGGGGTCCATGCCGTCGAAGCCCAGGATGACCACCCGGCTGGTGCGCGCGCGGCGATAGGCGCGGCGGCGGCGCAGGGACCGGAAAAACTGGCGCAGCGGCCAAGTGAGGAGGGCAAAGACGGCCTGGACGGAGGCCACGAGAATGGTCAGGAAAGAAGAAATGACGGCAAAGCCGGCGCCGGGCCCCACGTAAGCGTGCGCGGGCGGCGTCCAGAGCAAGAGCAGGAGGAGGGCCAGGATGGCGCAGCGCAGAATGCGCTGCGGGCCGCGGGAATTCCACTGCGAGCGTGGCTGCGCGAAGGTCATAGCTCCGTCCTGAGGGCGCCCTTGAGCACCAGAGCGCCGAGGAGTGTCAAAACCAGGTACGGCACCAGCCATTCCATCTTCCAGGTGCGCAAGTGGAAGAGCCGCACCGGGTATTCGATCTGGATCTGCTCGACGAGGCCCGCGCGGGGAAGCGGCGGCTCGCCCGGATTGACGATCTGCTGCCACAGCCCGCCGCGTTCCCGCGCGGAAACGATGCGCGTGAGGCTGTCGCCCACAATCACGCGCTTGGAAAACTCACTGTTCGGGAGCACTAGGCGGATGTCGTACGTGCCCGGCTGCACGGCCTTCACGCGCCAATCCACCTGGCGCTCGGGAGCAATGTGCACCGGCGGCGCCGTCAGCAGCAGTCCGGACGGCAGCCGGAGCACGGCGCCAGCCAGCGCATCCGGGCTCTCGAAGGTAGCGCTCACGAAGAAATCCTGGCCCGGAACGAGCGGGGTGCGCCCGAGATAGGCCTCCAATTGCACGAAAAGAAGGAACAGGGGCAGGGCCAGAAAGAGCATCGGCCGGAAGGTGTGCCGCAGATACAGAAACGTATTGCCGAGCAGCGTGAGATAGGCGCGCAGGACCACGCTGAGCTGATCGGGAAACAAGCGCACCGCAAGAACGTGCGCGCCAATGCGATCTTTCACCCGGCGAATGGCCTTCTGGTCCGACGTCCAGCGGATGACCAGCAGCGCAAGGACCGCGGTCAGGACGGAAAAAAAGCCCAGCACGGCGAACAGCGGCAAGGGCCGCAGCAGGCGGAACAAGAGGTCAACGATATGGTCGAACAAAGATAGGAATGCGGTCATGGGTGTGAACCTGCCGCAGTCCTGCCCCGCGGCCCGCGGCGCAGAAAAAAGCGGACGGGGTTACTCGATGTAGCCAAGGCCCTGCAGGCGCTTCTTGATCTCCTCGGGAGCATCGCCGCCGTCGGAATCAGAACCCATGAGCAGCGTGATTTCCTTCTCCAGAACGTGCTGGATGAACTCCTCGGCGGAGGAATAGCCGGCCAGCTCGGCGCACTTTTTGGCTTTGGCGTAGAGCTCATCGTCAATCTTGACGCGGTTTCCGAACACAGCCTGCCTCCCCACTCGCTGGCGCATTGCCGTGGCGTGCATCCCGGGCCCGCCGCAAACGCCGTGAACAATGCGAATTATAGCGCATCCGCGCGCGGCCGCGCGCGCAAAAAACGCCCCGGCGGACGGCGCCGAGAACGGACACGCGGGAAAAACCCCGCCGTTTCGGGCCTTGGCGCCGGGCAAAAACGTTTGACGTACAATTCCGCGACACTATAGACTCGATCTGTTCAAGGGGCCGACAGAATCATGCAAGCCTACCTGCGGGCATGCGGGACGCACAACAGCAGCGGTGTTTTCTCCCGGGAAATGAAACGGCGGTGGATGCGCAGCCTGGCGCTGCTGGCCGCGCTGCTCGCGGCGCCCCTTCTGGCCCTGCCAGCGCCGCCGGCCAACGATCCGCCGAACGTCCTCCTGATCACTCTGGATACGGTGCGCGCAGATCACCTCGGCTGCTACGGCTACAAACTCATCGAAACCCCCAACCTGGACGCGCTGGCCGCCAGCGGAGTGCGCTTCGCCAATGCCTTTACCCCGGTGCCCGTCACACTGCCGTCGCACAGCGTAATCCTCACCGGGACCTACCCGATGCGCACGGGCATGCACGACTTCAGCGGCAACCGCCTCAACTCTTCGCAGCCCACCCTGGCCACACTGCTGCGCGCCAGGGGCTACGCCACGGGAGCCGTGCTGGGCTCGGCCGTGCTGGACTCGCGCTTCGGACTCAACCGCGGCTTTGACTTTTACTACGACCACTTCGATTTCAGCCGCCTGGACGAGAAAAATCTTGATGCCATGCTGCGCCCCGGCAATGAGGTGGTGGACCACGCGCTGGGCTGGCTCGCAGGGCACCACCGCAAGCCCTTCCTGCTGTGGGTGCATCTCTACGACGCCCATGAGCCCTATAACCCCCCGCCGCCGTTCCGGCAAAAGTACCGCACCCGCCCCTATGACGGAGGAATCGCCTTTGTGGATGCGCAGGTGGGGCGCGTCGTGGCCTACCTGAAAGCCAAGGGCCTCTACGACCGGACGCTGATCGTCCTGGCGGCCGACCACGGCGAAGGCCTGGGCGAGCACGGCGAGAAAACGCACGGCTTCTTCATTTACAACAGCACGCTGCATGTGCCGCTGATCTTCAAGATGCCCGCCGGCGCGGGGCCGCGGAAACCCGTGGTGGACGAGGTGGTCAATCTGGCGGACCTCCTGCCGACCATTCTGGAACTGACCGGGGAGAGCCGCCCGAAAGAGCTGCAGGGCCGGAGCCTGGTCCCGGCCATGGCCGGAAAAGCGGACGGGGGTCCGGCGGAGGACTACGCGGAAACTTATTTGCCGCGGATCCACTTCAATTGGAGCGAACTGCGCGGGGTGCGCTACCGCCAGTACCAGTTCATTGACGCCCCGCGCCCGGAATTGTACGACCTTTCCAGCGATCCGCGGGAGCTGAACAATCTGTACGCGTCGCGCCGGGCAGTGGCTAACGAGATGCGCAAGCGCCTGGAGCAACTCATCGCGCAGTACACCCCGGCCGCGGGGGAGAAGACCGCGGAAACCACGGGGCTCGACCCGGTGCTGATGGAGCGCCTGAAATCGCTGGGCTACGTGGCCGTCGCCGGAGGCGGCGATGAGGTCCTGAGCGACCGGCGATTGCCCGACCCCAAGGACCGCATTCAAGTCTACGAACTGGTGTCGGATGCGCTGACGGATAGCCAGCGGGGCTTCTACTCGGAGTCCATCGCCAAGCTGCGCCAGGCGGAGAAGGCCGAAAAGGATTCCCTGCCGGTTCATTACCTGCTGGCCCTGAATTATTACCGCCAGAAGGACTTTACAACGGCCATCGAGGAGTTCCAGATCGTGCTCAAGCTGAGCCCGAGCTACTCCCTGGCCACCTACTATCTCGGCCTGGCCTACACGCAGACCGGAGAGTGGGAGGAGGCGATCGCCACGCTGCGCCGCACGCTGGAACTGGATGCGACGAACTACTCGGCGGCCTACAACCTCGGCGCGGCCTACGTGAAGCAAGGGAAAGTGGACGAGGCCGAAGGAGCCCTGCGGCAGGCCCTGAAGATCAACCCGGGCTACGCGCAGGCGCAGGAGGCGCTGGGGGAGCTGCTGCTCTACCAGGGAAAACTGGACGAGGCCATCGCCGCTTTGCGCGCGACCCTGCAAATGGAGCCCGGATACACCAAGGCGCGGCAGGCTCTGGTGAAGGCCCTGCAGGCCAGGGGCCTGAACGACGAAGCGGAAGAAGAACGGCGCAAGGGTGCTGACGGAGGCTCGCAGCCCTAGATGCGTCCTTCGCTTCCATCCCGCCGCGCGGCTCTTCTCTTCCTGGGACTGGCCCTGCTCGCCGGCGGCTGCCGGCAAAGTCAGCCGCGGCCCCCGAACATCCTGATCATCACCGTGGACACCCTGCGCGCCGATCGCGTGGGGGCTTACGGCAACACCGGCGGGCTCACCCCCAACGTGGACGCCCTGGCGAAAGAGGGTATCGTCTTCGAGCGCGGCGTCTCCCAGGTGCCCCTCACCTGGCCCTCGCATGCCGCGATCTTTACCGGCACGTATCCCTTCCACAATGGCGTGCAGGATTTCACCGGACAGCCCCTGAGCGAGCGCTTTCGCACCCTGGCGGAATGTTTCCAGGCGCACGGCTACGCCACCGCCGCCGTGGTCAGCTCGTTCGTGCTGGACCGCAGCTGGGGCCTGGCCCGGGGATTTGACAGCTACGACGACTCCTTTGCCGGGCAGGAATTTCTGGAGAAGAACCTCGGGCTGGTGGAGCGTCCCGCCGAAGAGAGCGTGAACCACGCGATCAGCTGGCTGCAGGCGCATCCCCAGAAGCCCTTTTTCCTGTGGCTGCATCTCTACGATCCGCACAGCCCGTATAACCCCCCGGAGCCTTTCCGCACGCAATACGCCAGGCAGCCCTACGACGGAGAGGTCGCCTATGCCGACAGCCAATTGGGGCGCCTCTTTGCCTGGCTCAAGCAGGCCCCCAACAACGTCTACGACAACACCCTGATCGTCTTCCTCAGCGATCACGGGGAGTCCCTGGGAGAACACGGCGAGAAGGAGCATGGCTTCTTCGTCTACGACTCGACGGTGCGCGTGCCGCTGGTGGTGAAGCCCCAGCGCAGCGCAGGGCTGGCCGTACAGCGCGTCGCCGACGCCGTGGAGACGATTCAGGTGGGGCCGACGGTGCTGGAGCTGGCCGGCGTGCAAGACCCCATCCAGAAGCAGTTTCAGGCCGCCAGCCTCGTGCCCCTGCTTTCCGGCAAGCCCCACGGGCCGGAGCGCGCCGCCTACAGCGAGACCTTCTATCCCGCCAACTCCTTTGGCTGGAGCCCCCTGCGCAGCATGCAAACCACCCGCTATCACTACATCGAAGCGCCCCGGCAGGAGCTCTACGAACACGCCAGCGACCCGGCGGAAAAAATCAATGTTGCGGAGCAGAACGCCGGTGTGGCCGCGCGCCTGCGCGAGCAGCTCGGTCAGCTCCTGGCCCGCTACCCCGCGCCGGCGGCAGCCGCGGGCGGCAACGCCGCCGGGGCCAGCCCGGAGGTCCTGGAAAAGCTGCGCTCGCTCGGCTACCTGGCCTACAAGGCCCCCGCGGCGCCTAATGCCAAACTGGCCGACCCCAAGGACAAACTGCCCGTGTTCCAGGACGTGCTGCAGGCCACGGACCTCATCCAGGCGGGCAATTACGCGGCGGCGCGCGCGCTGCTGGCCAGCGTCCAGCAGCGCGAGCCGCGCCTCTATCTCATCCCCTTTTTGCTCGGCGAAGCCGCTTCCCACGACGCGCAATGGAAAGAGGCCGAAAAGCAGTTCGGGCGGGCGGCCGCGCTCAATCCGGGCTTCGACCAGGCCCGCATGGGGCTGGCGCGCGCGCTGGGGCTGCAGGGCAAAACGGGGCCGGCGCGAGAGCTGATCGGCACCCTGCTGGCGGAAAACCCCAAGAACTTCCGGGCGTGGTTTCTGCAGGCGCAAATTGCCGCCCCGAGCGACCCGCGCGCCAGCCGCGAAGCGCTGGAAAAGGTGATTGCCATCCAGCCCAACTTCGCTCCGGCCTACCGCGACCGCGGCATGCTCTCCATGCGCGAGGACACCTACGTGAGCGCCGCCGAGGACCTCTCCCGCGCCGTGGCCATGGGCATGCACGACGCGCTCACCTACAACAACCTGGGCATCTGCTACAGCCGCATGAACCGCCTGGAAGACGCGGCGGAAACATATCGCCGCGCGCTGGCGGCGGAGCCGGGCTACGCCCAGGCCCACCTCAACCTGGGTTTCGCCTACGAGCGCATGCAGCAGCCGGACCTGGCCAAAAAAGAATACGCCGAAGCCTGCCGCCTCGACCGCCGCATCTGCGCCCTCATCGCCAACCGCAAGTAGCGGCCTCCTCGCCAACTCCCGCCCAACGAACTGCTGGTAACTGCCCCCACACAAGCACACATGCCCCCACCGCCCGTCATTTCGAGGCGCTGCGCCGGGAAATCTCTCTTTTTTCTTGGACTCTCGCCAAATACACTTTTTTCCCAAGCGCACTATGGCGTTGAGGAATGCTTCAGCCTGGCCAGGGCGTCGCGCACCTTCGGCGCGGCGGGATCTTTCGAAAACTGCTTGAGAAAGGCTTCGAATTCGGCAGCGGCTTCGCTCTGCCGCCCGGCCTGCAAATAGAGTGCGGCGAGCGCCAGCAGCACCTGCGGCATCTTCGGGTCCAGCTCGCGCGCGGTCTTCAGCTCTTGCTCCGCGGGCTGCAACTCGCCCAGCCGGGCCAGCACCGAGCCGTGGAGGTACCGTCCCAGCGCGGAGGAAGGAGCTCTGCGCAGGCCCTCTTCCAGCGTGTGCCGGGCCTCCTCGTTGCGCCGCGTGAGGTACAGCACGTTGCCCAGATTGAAATACGCCTGCACGCTGTTGGCGTTCAGTTCCAGCACCCGCCGGAACTCCTCTTCCGCCGCCTTGGCGTCGCCCTTCTGCAGGTAGCGGATCCCCAGGTTGTTGTGCGCAGGATAGAAATCCGGAGCCAGGCGCAGCACCGCCTGGTAATGCTCGACCGCCGCCGCCGCATCCCCGCGCTCGTCGGCTTTCTTCCCCGCTTCAAACTCCTTCAGCACACCCGGCGGATATTTCTTGGCGAGATCGGCGACATCCACGAGATCCCCGTTCGCGCCGCCAGAACCCTCAGGCGCGCCGCGCGGCCTCTCCGCGGGTTTGGGACGCAGGACCACGCGCACGAAGTTCGTTGGCATTTGCAGAGGATTCACGTTGACCGGAAGGCGAACCGGCTGATACCCCTCCGTTTCGATGACCACGTAGTAGGTATTGGGAAGCAGGCCGGAGAAGCCAAAGTGCCCTTCAGCGTCGGAGTAACCGGTGTCCACGACCGCTCCGCGGCCCTCGAGTGTGATTCGAATGGGCTGGTCCGGCCACTGCCTATTCTCCAGGTGAATCTGGCCGGCGATATTGCCCTCTTCCTGGGCGTGCAGTACTCCAGCAGAAAGAAGGAACAAAACTGCCAGCAGGAGGCCGGAGGAGGCCCTGTTTGATCGTCGCCCGTCAACCGCCATGAGCTAAAACCTGATGAGCCGAGGCTACCATAAACTCCGCCCTGGTGCGGACACTTTGGAGGAAAGAAAAAGGGCCCGGCGTTGCCGCCGGGCCCTGAGTCCATCTTGTTAACGAATTACCAGAGCAGCTTCAGCGCGAACTGCATCAACCGGGGAGTCATTTCCCCAGCCGACTGGCCGAAGTTGAAAGCGGTAATGCGGTTGGCAAAGTTCGCGCCGGTCGAGCTGCTGGGCAGCTTGAAGTTGGCGCGGTTGAGGGCGTTGAAGACCTCGAAGCGGAACTGCATGTTGAACCGCTCCGTGATCCGGATGTTCTTGAACAGGGACTGGTCGGTGTTGAAAATCCCAGGCCCCGTGAACGTGTTCCGGCCCAGGTTGCCGTCGCACGCCCTGCAGGGCGTGCCAAAGAAAGCTACCCCGCCGCTACTGCATGTTCCGTCCGCACCCTGCACGGCTCCGAGCGAATACCATCCGCAGCTGTAGGGTGACCCGGGCACGTTGAACCACCCGTTGGCCCACTGTTCCCTGCTGACGCTCATGCTGCTCCCGCCAGGTCCTACATTGGGCCGGTCGTTGCGTTCGCCGTCATAGTTGAAATCACATGCGTTGCCGGAGGCGCAATATGGAGTAAAGTGCGCACCCGACTGGAACGCCCAGATGCCCTGGTACTGCCAGCCGCCCAGGAGGTGCCCTGCGAAACCCTTCTGTTCCTTCATGTACGGAATCTCGTACACGTAGTTGAAGCTCAGCCGGTGCCGGACGTCGAACGTGGAGTTGCCCTTATCCAGCATGGGCTTGGTCGGATCCAGGGAGTAGCCATCGCCTGCGGCCGCACCATTGGCCGATGTCGCGCCACTGTGCCAGTCCGAGCCGGTGTCAATCGAGTGGCTCCACGCGTAGTTCAGGTTAAACGCGAACCCGCGGGTCACCTGATGGCGCACCGCGACCTGCAACCCGCTGTACCACGACTTGCTGACGTTCTCCCAGACGCGCAGGCGCCCGTAGTTGGGGTTTAGGAAGCGGCTACCAAGTCCGGTGAGCGTACGGCCGAACTGGTCCACCGCAGTGGTCCCGGCAGGGAGACGGATACCCGGCAGGCGGTTAGCCTGCTCGGCGCGGAAGAGCTTATGCCCCTGCGTGCCGACGTAGTTCACTTCCAGGGTCGTCTTGGGCAGGATTTCCCGCTGAATCCCGAAGTAATAATTCAGCACATAGGGATCCCGGATGCCCTGTGGGAAAACGATGCCCGTCAGGTTCGCGAAGTTGCTGTTCCAGGCGTTGTACCCCTGGATGTTCCCCGCAGCCTGCGATCCTTGCCCGATGCCGGGATTGGCTCCCGCCCCGGTAAACGTCACCGGAGCTCCGCTGGGCGCGCAAGCTGTGGTCACAGGATCGCATGCCGCCACCCCGGCAATTGAGCCGGCGGGACAGAAAGCGGTGACCGTGACTCCATCACACGCCGCGGTCGGCCCGAAAACCACCGCGTTCACATCTCCGCCGAGCGCATTGTTAACCCCGTTGAAGGAATAGAACGGCGGGTTCCAGCGGGAGTTCGAGAGCGGGTTATATAACGTGCCCTCGTACGACACTCCGAAGCCGCCGCGGAAGGCTGTCTTGCCGTTGCCCCACGGATCGTAGGCAAAGCCGGCGCGCGGCCCGAAGTTGTTGTGGTCCGCACCGCCCAGGCTGCTGGCGACCGCGAAGCCGCCCGGCCCGCAGACTCCGGCCAGAACGTTCCTGGCCAACTGCGTCGCCGTATCGCAACCCGCCTGTCCCGCCGGGATGTTGGCGTTGGAGATCCAGTCCGCGCAGTAGCCGTTGGCGGGCGTCAAACAGCCCGGCCCCGGAATGAACGTCGTCACCTTGCCGTCTTTCTCCGTGTGCCGCGTGTAGAGGTCATAGCGGAGACCCACGTTGATGGTCAGTTTGCGGCTCACCTTCCAGTCGTCCTGGATAAAGGCGCCCATTTCCAGGTTGCGCCAGTGCCGGATGTTGCTGGCGAGTTGCGCGGGTTGGTTGGAGACAAAGCCCGGGTCCACGCCGGCGGCCATGCCATACGGCGCTTGCGCCGCAAAGTAGATCTGGTCGAAGAAGTAGTAGGACGGCCGGGCGACGTTGAATTCGCTGTTCTCGATGTTGCGCCGGAAGTCCACGCCGACCTTGATGCTGTGCTTGCCCCTCTGGAAGGACATCATATCCCCGTAGGTATAGATGTTCTCGTGGAAGAACTGCGGGTAGCCGTTGTAGGAGCCGAAGCCGGCCGTGCCGTCGTCGAAACCGATTGCC
Source organism: Terriglobia bacterium (assembly GCA_020072785.1). Taxonomy (NCBI): domain Bacteria; kingdom Pseudomonadati; phylum Acidobacteriota; class Terriglobia; species Terriglobia bacterium. Next base: position 204,003 of record JAIQGG010000003.1, read on the forward strand.
GGAACGCCCGGAGTCGCGGTTGTAAGGTCGTTGCGGCCCAGGGAATAGCCCGCGCGCGCCTCGTTGATCCAGTTCGGGCTGAAGGTATGCACCCAGCTCAACTGCAGGTTCGGGGAGTGGATGGTTTGCGGGTTCCGGAAGCCGTGAATGCTGCTGCTGGCGTTAACCGGGCCGAAGGAATCGGAGGAATGGACCCACAGGTACTCGCCGAAGACGCGGTCGTTCTTGCGCAGCCAGTCAATGCGCGTGGACCACTCGTTGCCGTTGAAGAGATTGCCCTGGCTCTGCGACCCGAAGAGCACGACGTTGTCGTTGAGGAACGGCGTGTTGCGGTCGATCGCTCCGGCCTGTAGCGGCGGAGGAGTCCCATTATAGCCGTATGTGGAGCAATTGTCGGCATATATAGGATTGTTGTTGATATCAACGCCAGTTTGGTGCTGCCCGGTCAGCCACGTCTGCTCGGCCGCAGTTATCCCGAACATATAGGGGAACGAGCCGGTGGGCAGATTCGTAAATCCCGCCGGGAAGTTGGCCGGGCACATCATAGGACCGAAGTTACCCACGTAGCCTGCCACTGTCGTGCTGTCTGGGCCGCCATAATTCCCCGCACTCGTCGTCGGGAAGTTCTGATAGATCGTCGCGGCCACCGAATTCGGCAGGGCGCTGATAACCGCGGCGCGCCACTCGGGCGTCTCGGAGATTACCGGGATCGGCGCGGCGGCCGTCGTGAAACGATCACCCTGATAAGACGCGGTGAAGAAGAGGTGATCCTTCCAGATCGGTCCGGTGGCGGTAACGCCAAACTGGTTGTAACGCAGCTTCGACGGCTTGCCGTTCACTTCCGGATCCGGCGAGGCGTTGCGGAAGAAATCGTTGGCGTCCAGTTTGTCATTGCGTAGAAATTCGTACGCGCTGCCATGGAGATCGTTGCTGCCGGACTTGGTGACCACGTTGACGCCGGCCCCGGCGCTGTTGCCGTACTGCGCGGACATATTCAGCGTCAGTTCCTGGATCTCCTGGACCATGTCGGCGTTCGGCGTGGTGTTGACGCCGCCGCTCAAGCCCTTGTCCGAGGAGCCATTGATCATGAATCCGTTGAAGTTCGGGCGCAGCCCGTTGACCACCGTGCTGTGGCCGTTCTCGAAGGAAACGCCGGTCGCATCCACGGCGCCAGGCGCCAGGGTGATCAGGTCAAAAACGTTGCGGCCGTTCAGGGGAAGGTTGGAAACCTGGCTCGCTCCGATCGTGGTGGACAACCGCGAGTCTTCGGTCTGCACCATCACCGCGCCGGCCTCGACGGTAACCGTTTCCGTCTGCGCGCCGAGCTCCAGTGTGAAGTCCACGCGCGCGATGAGGCCCGCGCCGAGATACAGCCCGGACTTCGCGGATTTCTTGAAGCCCGCGGCAGACACGGTAATCTTGTACGTACCGACGGGCATTTCCGTAGCGCGGTACAGACCTTCCGCATTCGTCTTTACATCCGTCGTGGCGTTGGTGCCCACGTTGGTAATGGACACATCGGCCGACACCACTGCCGCGCCCTGTGGGTCCATGACCGTGCCCGTGAAGATGCCGTTCTGTACCTGCGCCGAGGCAGGCATGACGGCGATTGCGAATAGCGCGAAGAGCAAGCAGAAACTGGCCAGCACATTGCGGTGGAACGACTTCATCCTAACACCCCCATAAAATTCGTAGTGGAATCTGTAACCACACTAAACAACCTTACAGACCACAGAAACGGAATAACACCCTTTCCCGCAGTGGCGTTATATTCTTCGCCAGACGCTTTTCTGTCAACAACATTTTTTAATCTTTAGATTACAAAGATATAGGAAAGGTTCTAGTACCTAACGCGAGCCAATTTGGCTCAACAGTAGCGCTATTCCTGCTTTGGCCCGCTGGCCGCAGCTCCACCCGCACCTTCGCGGATCACCACTTCCCGATCCACCGGCAGTGTCGTCATCTTCTCCACCAGCCCGGAGGGCCAGTGGATCAGCACCTGTTCCACGCTCGTGGCCGCGCCCAGTCCGAAGTGCAGCCGCGCGTCGCTCGCCGAAAGGAAACTGCTGTTGGCGCGCACCTCATCCATTTGCTTCAGTCCGCCGGCCAGCACTTCCACCCGCGCGCCGTACGCATCCCGGTTGGACTTCGTCCCGATCAGCTTCAGCCGCAGCCAGTGCCCCCGCGGCTTCACGGCGTTGCGCAGCAGCGTCGGCCCGGCGTCGAGATTGGAGAGCAGCGCTCCCAGCGCGCCATCATTATTAAAGTCGGCAACCGCCAGACCCCGGCTGACGCGCCGCTGCCGCAGCGCCGGCCCCGCCCGCAGCCCGATCTCCTCGAAGCGCCCCTTGCCCAAATTGTGGAACAGCAGCGGGCGCTGCGCGTAAGTGATCCCCAAAGCGTGCTCATCCACCTGCGGATTCACGTGCCCGTCGGCGACGAAAATATCTTTCCAGCCGTCGTTGTCGTAATCCAGGAAGCGCACGCCGAAGGCGAGAAACGGGATGCTCACCGCGCCAAAACCAGCCGCTCCGGCCTGGTCGTCAAACGTGCCGTCGCCATTGTTGTGATAGAGGTTGTTGGCGTCGTCGGAGAAATTGGTCTTGACCAGGTCCGGCCAGCCGTCGTTGTCGTAGTCCCCGAAGTCCACGCCCATCCCGGCCTGCTCGCGCCCGTCGCTGCTCAGCGCCACCCCCGCCGTCAGGCCCGTCTCCGTGAACGATTTCCCTTCGTTGTTGTGGTACAGCAGGCTCGGCGAGGAATCGTTGGCCACGTATACGTCGGGCCAGCCGTCGCCGTCGTAGTCCGCCCAGATTACGCCCAGGCCGTAGTGCGACTCCTTGTCGATGCCCATCTTTTCGGTGACGTCGGTGAACGTGCCGTCGCCGTTATTGTGGTACAGCCGGTCGCGGGAACCCGCCAGCCCGCGCGGCCCGCAGGAGACCGGGATGCCGCGGTACTGGCAAAAGGGTGTGCTCCCGAATTTCGGCAGGTTGTTCAAGTCGAGATCTACATAGTTGGCCACGTAGAGGTCCAGGAAGCCGTCGCGGTCGTAGTCGCCGAAGGCCGCGCTGGTGCCCCAGCGTCCCGCGTTGCCCACCCCGGCCTGCGCCGTGACGTCGCGAAACGTTCCGTCGCCATTGTTTTTGTACAGGAAGGAGCCCGTGAGGCAGGTGATGTACAGGTCATCCCACCCGTCGTTGTCGTAATCCCCCACTGCCGCTCCGAAGCACCACCCGCGGTGCGCGAGGCCGGCTTTCTCCGTCACGTCCGTGAACGTACCGTCATGATTGTTGTGATAGAGCTTGCTCGCCGGGCTCTTCCCCGTTTTCAGCTCCTCCAGCGTCGCGCCATTCACCAGGAAAATATCCGGCCACCCGTCGTTGTCGTAATCAAAGACGGCGACGCCCCCGCACATCGAATCCATGATGTACAGCTTTTCCCGGCTGCCGCAGGTCAGGTGGAAATCGATGCCGGCGGCGCGGGTCACATCCGTGAAAATCGCCGCCGCGGGCAGGCCCCGCTGTGCCCGCACCGTGGCCACCGGCAGCAGCAACGCCAGCAGCCCGCACAACAACACCGCAGGCAGCACCCTCGAGCCCGCTGCGCCCCCGCTAGTTCGGCCGGTACGCCATTCCACCCGTGACCCCCTGACGCTTCTTGAGTTCCGCGAACTGCTGCAGCGCCTTCGCGGCTTCTTCCCGCTTCTGCAGCTTGCCGTAGGCCCGCGCCAGCAGGAAATACGGGCGCGGGTCCTCCGGGTTCAAGGCCGCGGCCCGGCGCAGCGCTTCGATCGACTCCTGCGTCTGTTCCAGATCCAGCAGGGCATTGCCCAGCGCAAATTGCGCATCGGCATTGTTGGGCTCCGCCCGCAGCGCCCGGCGCAGCTCCACCAGCGCCTCCTTCGCCTGCCCGGAATCCAGCAAAGCGCGTCCCAGCCGGTAGAACACTTCGCTGTTGCCCTCGTGCTGCGCCAGTTCCTTGCGAAACTCCACAATCGCTTCCGCATTGCGGCCCAGGCTCTCGTAGGCGTAACCCAGATGGTAGTGGCCCAGCGGAATTTTCGGATCGATCGCCAGCGCCTTCTGGAATTCGCGAATCCCCAGCAGCGTGCGATTGCTGTTCTGGTAGGCCCGCCCCAGCAGAATGCGCGGCAGCGCCAGTTCCGGCTGCAGCCGGATCACCGCTTCCAGCGCGTCGGCTGCAGGCCCGTACTGCTTCACGCTCAGATAGGCCAGCGCCAGATCCATCTGCGGCTCGTGGCGATTCGGCAGCAGCTTTGCGGCGCGCGAAAGTTCCCGGATGGCCGGCTCCGCCTGGCCTGTCTGAAAATAGAGGAAGCCCAGCAGGTGCCGCGTCTCTCCGTCCTCCGGCCAGCGCGCCGCCGCCTCCCGCGCCACGTCCAGCGCGCGGGCCTTCTCTCCCAGACGCAGGTAGCACAGCGCCAGGCTGCCCCACGTCTCCTTCACCTCCGGCGCTTCCCGCCGCACCTCTTCGAAGCCCCGCGCCGCCGCGGCGAAGTCGCCCTGCTCCATCGCCTGCCGCGCCCCCCGCAGCGCCAGCTCCGCCGAACCGGAAGGGGCCTGCGCGGTTGAGCGCTTTGCGGTCGCCCAGAACAATGCAGGGAAGAAAGAAGCGAGCAGCAGGACGAGCGTCGGCGCGAACAACAGCCGCGCTGTCGCGTGACTCCATCCCGTGGCTGGGGAACTCGTCCGCATCGGCTCGGAGGAAATCATACAACACCCGGCCCGGCGCCGGGCCATTCACCGCGCCGGAAAGCCGCGCGGCTTCTCGCGCCCCGTTTGCTATACTCTCTGCGTTCCTAACTGAGACTGTGCAGCGGAGCGGTGCACGCGGGAACTGCGCCCAAACTCAGAGCGCCGAAAAAATGAAAAGAATTCCCAAATGGATGTTGGCTCTCGCCGCGGCCGCTCTTCTCGCCGCCGCCTTCGGCGTATCGCGCTCGCTCTCCCACAGCGCCGCGCCCCCCGCCCCGCACAACAAGCTCATCATCCTTGGCATTGACGGCATGGACCCCCTGCTCCTCCGGCAGTTCATGGCCGCGGGGAAAATGCCCCATTTCGCGGCTCTGGCCGCGAGCGGCGGCTTCCTCCCTCTCCAGACCAGCATCCCTCCGCAAAGCCCCGTCGCCTGGGCCAACCTGATCACCGGCATGAACCCCGGCAGCCACGGCATCTTCGATTTCATTCATCGCGACCCCGCTACGCTCACCCCCTACTTCTCCACCTCGCAGGTCAAGGCCCCGGAACACAACCTGCGCCTCGGCAACTGGGTCATCCCCATCTCCGAAGGAAAAGTAGAGTTGCTGCGCCACGGCAAAGCCTTCTGGCAATACCTCGACGAGCACAAGATTCCCCTCACCGTCTTCCGCATCCCCTCCAATTTTCCCCCCGTGCCCACCCAGGGCAAAACCTTCGCCGGCATGGGCACCCCCGATCTCCTCGGCGGCTACGGCACCTTCTCCTTCTACACCGACGATCCCATCTTCACTCCCGGCCCCGTCAGTGGCGGCGTGATCTATCCCGCGCAGGTCGCCGGCGACCGCATCGAAGCGCAGCTCCACGGCCCGGTGAATTCCCTCCGCAAGGACAATCCCGAACTGATCATTCCCTTCACCGTGGACCGCGACGCCTCCGAACCCGTCGCGCGTTTCACCATCCAGGGCCAGCAGTTCATCCTGCGCGTGGGCGAATGGAGCCCTTGGATTCGCGTCACCTTCACCTTCGTCCCCGGGCTGGAAAGCATCACCGGCATCTGCCGCTTCTATCTCAAACAAGTGCGCCCGCAATTCGAGCTCTACGTTTCCCCCATCAACATCGACCCGGCCAATCCCGCGCTGCCCATCTCCACCCCGGAAACCTACGCCCGCGACCTGGCCCGCGATGTGGGCTCCTTCTACACCCAGGGCATCTCCGAAGACACCAAGGCCCTCACCAGCGGCCTCCTCAGCGACGACGAATACCTCCAGCAGGCGCACATCGTCTTCGACGAACAGCGCCGCCTCTTTCTGCACGAGCTGGCCCGCTTCCGCGCCGGCCTCTTCTTCTACTATTTCTCCAGCCTCGATCAGAATAGCCACATGTTCTGGCGCGCCAATGACCAGAAATTTCCGGCCTACGATGCGCAGCTCGCCGCCCGGCACGGCCACGTCCTCGAAGACTATTACGGCGAGATGGACGCCATGCTCGGCGCAGCGCTGCAGGCCGCGGACGCAGAGACCACCGTGCTCGTTGTCTCCGATCACGGCTTCGCTCCCTTCCATCGCTCCTTCAGCCTCAACACCTGGCTCGTCGAGAACGGCTACCTGGTCCTGCGCGCCGGCGCGCAGCCCGGGCCCGGCCGCGACATCTTCAAGGATGCCGACTGGTCGAAGACTCGCGCCTACGGCCTCGGCCTCAACGGTCTGTATGTAAATTTGCGCGGCCGGGAAAAGAACGGCATCGTGAATCCCGGCGCGGAATCCGATGCGCTGCAGCTGGAGATCGCCGCCAAACTGGAAGCCGTGCGCGATCCCAACGACAAGCAGCAGGTCATCACCCGCGTGGACCGCGCCTCCGAGGCCTACTCCGGCCCGGCCGCCGCGCAGGCCCCGGACATCATCGTCGGCTACAATCGCGGCTTTCGCGTCGGCTGGGACAGCGTCCTCGGCGGCATCCCCGCGAAAGTGCTGGAAGACAACACCGAGCCCTGGAGCGGCGACCACTGCATGGACTACACCAAAGTTCCCGGCGTGGTCCTCAGCAATCGCAAAATAGAGGCCACTCAGCCCGCGCTCACCGATATCGCCCCCACGATCCTCGCCGAATTCGGCATCGCCCGTCCCGCCGCGATGCATGGGCACAGCATCTTCGCGCCCTCCGCGCAGAATGCGCAGCGCGCCGCGAAATCGCCCGCCGCCCAAGGAACGCGCCGGTGAGCCTTGTTCTCCTCATCGGCGTCGGGCTGGGCGTGGGGCTGCTCCTCGGCCTCACCGGAGTCGGCAGCGGCTCCGTGCTCACTCCCCTGCTCATTCTCGCGGTCGGCTTTTCCCCCGCCAAAGCCGTTGGCACCAGCCTGGCCTTTGCCTTCGCCACCAAAATCGTCGCCAGCGCCAGCTTCTACCGCCGCGGCCTCGTCGATTTCCCCATCCTCCGCAAACTGCTGCCCGGCGCCGGCGCCGGCCTGCTGACCGTTTTCTCCCTGCTCAAAGGCCTGGGCTATCAGTCCCCACTGAAGACCAACCTCTTTCTGCAGCGCTCCATCGGCGTGGCCCTGCTGGCCGTCTTTGTGCTGATGCTCGTGCAACTTTTCCCTGGCGCCGCCGGAGAAGCCTTCACCGAGCGCCGCCTGCGCTTCACCCAGAAGCACGAGCTCCCGCTCACACTTGCCGTCGGCTATATCGTCGGCGTAAGCGTCAGCCTCACATCCATCGGCGGCGGCGCCGCCCTTGTTCCCATGCTTTATCTTCTCTACCGCCTTGATCCCGGGCGTCTCGTCGGCACCAGCATCCTTTTCAGCACCCTGCTCAGCGCGGCCGCCGGCTTGCTCCACGCCAGCGGCGGCCATATCGACCTCCTCGCCGTCGCCGCTCTCCTCCTCGGCTCCCTCCCCGCCATCTGGCTGGCCAGCCACCTGCACGCCCGGCTCCCCCGCCTGGCCTCCGAATCCATCATCGCCGCAGTCATGCTCCTCCTCGGCCTCCGCCTCGCTTTCCTCTAAAAAGGAAAGCCGCATCCTTTCCCGTCCTGCGGAAAAGATGCGGCACCCACACCCTCCGAACTTGTCAGGAATTGGCGCGTTCCGGGAGTCCGCTATTTGGGGCCTTCGAGCAGCAGGGGCAGGTCTGCCGTGCCGATGAACCCGCTGCGCGAGTCCACAACCCCGAGTCGCAGCATGTAGCGCCCCGGCGGCAATTCCAAATCCACGTGGTAAGCAAGTCCCTGTTGCTGGATCGCGGCGAAGTTGGCCGCTTTCAGTGTGGCTTTCGTCGCGACGTCCCGTTGTCCCGCAACCTTTCCATCTTCTTGATACGCCACGGCGTGAAACTCCAGGGCAAGCCGCTTGCTGCCACCCCCCGCATCTTCCACCGTGAGCGTGGTGGGATCTACGAGAAAGTCGGCCCCTACCTTCATTTTGGCGGCGGGCGCCGGCGGCACCACGCGCGCGTCAAACGTGACGCCGGTCGCCACCGGCGACGACGCCCGCATCGCCATCCCCACTTCGGCTTCGTGTTGTTTCGAGGCCTTGGCTTCCTCGCCAAAGGGGTATGCGTAGTAGCCGTGCCGCGCGCGCACCGTCACTCCGGGACGATTCACTTTCACCGCGATCTTGTGGAATTTTCCGTCGGCTTTCCCCTCGGGGGTATATCCCAGCAAATAGTACGAGGCGCCGTCCTGGGCGCTGAGGGCCACGGAATTATCCAGGTCGTTCCGATTTGTGAATACCTTGCCCCCTGTGTCGGCTGCGACCTGCTGCATGGTGGCCTGCGTCTCCTGCAGCGAGCGGCTGGCGAGCTGGACGTCCTGCGCATATTCCGCGCCGGCCTTCAGTTGACCCCCTGCGTTGAGACCTTGATCCTCCGCGCCGCCAAGCAATTGCCCGATCAGCCCCCGGGCATCCACCGGGTACACAGCCACCTGGGCGTCATTCAGGAGAGAAGCTGTTTCGCGTATCATGTCCTCGTAATCGTGCTCGATGCGCACGGCGTTCGGGTCGTTCACTGCATTCTCGCTGTATTGGATGATTCGCGAATAGGTGGCCAGCGGGAACGAACCCGTTACCCACACCAGATTCTTTCTCCCCGGCAGGCCAGCCACGGCCTGCGCAATGTACCGAAACGCCGTCAGCGTCGTCCCTACGCGCGCATCGGTCACCACGTTTGCTTGCTCCTCATAGAAAAGCTGCATCCGCGAAAGAGCCCTCTCAAGCTCCAGATCCACTCCTCCCCCGTGCAGTGACTCCGGTCTTGCCCCCGACCTCCGGCCCACTCGGGCATTGATATCGGCGACTTGCATGGCCATCGATTCGTTTGGCCGGAAGCCTTGGATGGCGGCTTTGAGCAGCGCCGGGTCATCCGTGAAGTCCTGCAGGATCCGCAACGAGGTAGACAGCGTGTAGACGGCGACCTGCTGCCCGGGTTGCAGCTGGGTGTCGAGGTATTTCAACAACTCCATCCGCGCCCGCGATTGGTCCTGGCTTCGCGTATTCAGCGCATCCAGCACCACGATCACCATCGGACCTGCCGGCACGCGGTATGCCGGACGATTGGTGGTGACGTTCGGCGGCAAGCTCGCACGCTGGCTGCGCAGCGCTCGCGCCACCTCCGCAGCCTGTTCGAACGAAACCGTGGTCACTTTCTGGGGTTTCCCGTCCTCCAGCACGGTGAAGTCCGGCGCACCGAGGCCCGTCACCATCTTCCCGTCCTTGTCCGTCACCAGGGCATCCACCAGAACCAGGCGCACAAAGGCCCGCACCGCCGGCGCAGGCGTTTCCGCTTTCTGTTCCTGTGCCCAAACCATGGCGCTCTGCGCCAGTGTCGCTCCCGCCAGAGCCATCGCCGCGACCAGCACCCGGATGCTTCCCCGCCATGCGTTTGCGTTTTTCATCTCACACCCCCGAAGTCATTTCTCTCTGCCTTACCGCAATAACACAACAAGCTATCTCCTAAAGGACTGGCCACTTACCGAACACCGTCATCCGCGGGTGGCACATCCAATTGCCAGATTTTCCTTTTGACAGCACGCCCCGGCGAGAGGATATCACTCTTGCAATTCATTTCGGCGTACAAATACGGGAGTGCCTTTCTCGCGATTTTGTAGCGCCGGGCTTCAGCCCGGCATCTTCCTCCTGCGCGGGCCGCCGCAAAAGCATCCGCCACGCACGGCCGCAACCATAGGCCCGCAGCAACCCGCCTTCGATTCCTCGCATCTTTGCGGCTAAGGAAAAAGGCGGCGAGAAACCCATGCCTTCAGATAATTCAAGTTGGTTCATGCGGTGGGTGCTTGCAGTGGCCGGAGTCACTCTTTGCTGCGCGCTGCCTTTGAGCATGCCGGCGCAAGTGAATTCACCGAATGTCGCGCCCAGCCAAGTTTTCCGTATTGTTTACGACAGAATGAGAAATGTCCCGCTGGCAATGGACGCACCCCTGTTCAAGAATATCTATGCAATAAACAGCGACGGCAGCGGCGAAGAGCAACTCACGGAAGACAATCACAGCTTCAATCCTGTCCTGTCTCCCGACGGAACGAAAATCGCCTACATTCACATCAAACCAGAAACCTGCGAAGGCTGTCTATTGCCCGCAGAGTACGAGATCTATGTAATGAATGCGGATGGAACAGGTCCGCATGTTGTGGCTGGCATGGTGGGGCCTGACGCGAAGATATGCTGGTCGCCAGACGAAAAAACATTGTCCTACACAGGATTTCCGGTTGAATCCAATCAAAATGTCCCCTTCGCGCCAGAATCTCCACTTTATCTCGTGCAACTGGGCAGCACAGCATCACCACGGCTGCTGAGTCACGAGATTGGGGACACTTTCGAGTGGTCTCCAGACGGCAAGTGGATCGCGCACGGTTGCCCCGCTCCGCAAAAAGATTCCCGGTCGCGCATCCGCCTCTGCCTTTCGGAAACGGGCAAGGGAGAACACTTCAAAGTTTTGCCTGAGGGGGCGTTTCCCTATGGCTTTTCGTGGTCGCCGGATGGCACTCGGTTAGCCTATGTCGTCGCGGGCAAGAATACTTCCGCACTTTTCGTTGCGGGAACTGATGGTTCCCCGCCAAAATCGCTGACGGAGGTGAACTCCGTCATCATTGCCCCGCAATGGTCCCCTGACGGGAAGCAGATCGTTTTCTCGGATTCGGGGCATGGCAAGAGGGCGGTTTATGTAATGAACGCAGATGGCGCGGCCCGTCAGCGACTCACCGACCCAAAACTCAGAGCAGCGAGCCCGATGTGGTCACCCGACGGAAAGCAGATCGTATTTACCGGGGTTGTTCATGACAGGCCTCAGACCTATTTGGTGAATGCCGATGGATCCGAACTACGCATAGTCACGCATGACGAGAAGATGGGGTGCAGGAACATCGCGTGGCTCAGGGATAGCAGGCTCCTCTTGCTCCGCTGTGGATACCCACAACCATCTCCGACCTTTCCGATGGCCGCTTCAAATGAAAACCTCTACGTCGTAGCGGTTGACCCTGCCGGCCAGCCGCGTCAATTGACGAAAGACGGCATCGGCGCCATTTCCTTCGCGCCGGTCAATCCCGGTCCAAGGCGTGCAGGCCCAACAAGTCCATAAAAGGTGGGTGGCACATCCAATTCCGTGATTTCTTGGCCACACGACTCGGCAAGACGCACCCTCGCCTCCGCACGTCTCCATAAATGGAATAAGTGCTATCTTCTCATCGTGCTTTTTCACCAAGAACTAACTGGGAGGTAGTTCAGTTGGCCACTTGCTTCGCACGTTCTATTCGCTTTCTTGTCGTGGCACTGATGCTGCTGGGCTTCGAGGTCCCCGCTGGCGCGGCACCCGACCTTGAACAGGAGCTCGCCCAGATGTTCGTCGGGCACTCTCTCACACTCCGCAATTTCTACCAGGGCAGGGACCTCCGCTACGGAAGCGACGGGCGGCTGCTGGGCAAAGCCGAACCCGGATACTGGTCCCGGGATGGCATGGTCGAAATCTTTTCCGTGAAGCTTTTAAAGAACAATGAGTTGATCATGCAGGGGAAGCGCAGCTGTGTGCTCTTTGATCCGGCAAAGGGCGAGTTGGCCGACGTCTGGACTGGTGACCGGGTTCAAATTACGGTGGAGCTCAAACCCGAGCAGCTTACTTTGCAGGCGGTCATTCCCATACTGCAAAGAGTTCTTCTGACGAGCCAAGACAGACTCGAGGATCTTGTTCCGCAATACTGGACAAACTGCCTCCGGCGAAAAGTGAATCGGCCCGACAAACATTCTCCGTGGGAGTGCGTGGCCCTGGACAAGCAACAAGTGCCTGATTTTGCCGGCAAAGAGATCGCCTGGGAAACGCGGCCGCCCGATACGACTCTTCACAACGGGATGCAACTTTACGCCCTCAATTACCGCGTGGGTTACCTGGCGGAAAAGGGGATGACCGTGCCCCAACTCCTGGCTGGCCCTGTCCCGATCTTTCAGTGGCAGCAAAGGCGAACGAAATTCGTCGCTGTAACCCTGGTGCTTTCTCTCACCGTGGGAGAGGACGGCAAGCCAGGCGACATTTTTATTGTCAGCCCGGCGGGTATGGGGGTAGACGATGAGGCAGCGGAAGCGGTGGCAAAATGGAAGTTCAGTCCGGCCACCTGCCAGGGCCAGCCCTGTGCTGTGCATGCGCGCGTGTTTTTCGAGTTCTCCGATCCGACGAGCCCGTTCCTGCGGTAGAAATCCTCGTGGGTTGGTATCCTTTGTCATGCGGCAAGGCTTGGGTGCCGCATGGCTTGACGAAGTCAAAGCGTGCGGGTTTTGAGTTTTCGGACGACAAGAGAAAAACAATCTCCGCAGTTTTGTCGCGGCCGCTACGCGCGGGAGCGGAGGGAGCGGCCCTGCATGGCGGAGGGGATGTCGTAGCCGGCAAGGTCGAGGAGCGTCGGCGAGACGTCCAGGAGGTGCGCGCCCTGGAATTCGCCGCGCAACTCCGAGCCGGGGGCGTAGAGGATGAAGGTACCGAACTGGGCGTGGTTGCAGGCGTCCGGGCCGGTGTCGTTTTCCTCGACATGGATGCGGCCGTGGCCCACGCTGCCGATGGAGCGCCAGTAGAGCCCGCCGAAATGCACGATGAGGTCGGGAGCGACGTTGCGCACTTTGCGGTAGATCTCCTCGGGCTTGAAGACCAGGGAGTTGAGCGGCTTCCCGGCCGGATCCGTCAGGGCTTCCAGCTTGTGCTTCATCTCGTCGCGAAACGCTTCGTATTGCGCGGCGGGAATGACGCCGCGCGGCTCGCGGCCGGCGACGTTGAAGAAGACGCGCGCGTAGTAGCCGCCCTCGCTCCACACCCTGGTCTTGGCCCAGTTCACTTTGATCTTGGCGAAGGGCGTGACTTCCTTGGGCATTTCGTCCACCACCAGCAGGCCCTCGCGAATCAGCCATTCGTTCACGGCAAAGCCGCCGTCCAGGCGCTGCGCGCCGTGGTCGGAAACCACCAGCACCACGGCCTTCCCCTCGAGCATTTCCAGCACCGCGCCGATCTGCTCGTCCAGCCACAGATAGTAATCGGGGATGACGCTTTCGTAGGGGTTGCCGGGCTTGTAGTGGATGTGCTTGGGGTCGAAGGAATCCCAGAAGCCGTGGTGCACGCGGTCGAGGCCGATGTCCACGTAGTGGAAGTAGTCCCACTCCTTCTCCGCGAGCAGCCAGCGCACCACTTTCCAGTGCTTGCGGCTCATGGCGAAGATCTGCTCGCGCAGCCAGGCCTTGTCGTCGGTGCGGAAACCCGGCACATCCACGGCGTACTCGCCCACCAGCGCGCGGATCTCCTGGCCGATCTCCGCCGGGTAGGTGAATTCGTTCTTCATCGGGTCGGGATTGAGGAAGCAGCCGATGCGGATGCCTTGGAGCGGCTTCGGCGGGTAGCCCGGCGGCAGACCCATAACGATGGAGCGCTTGCCGTGGCTCGCGAGGTGATCCCAGATGGCCGGCTCGGTGATCGACCGCGAATCCACAAAGCCCAGGCCGCCATACATGCGATTGGCGCGGTTGCGGAAGCCGTACACGCCGAGCGAGCCGGGGTCCTGGCTGGTGGCCATGCACATCCACGCCGGCACGGTGATCGGCGGAATGACGCTCTCGAGGCGGCCCCACGTGCCCAGGCCCATCAGCTGGCGCAGATTCTTCAGCCGGGCGTCGCCGAAGACGATCTCCGGCGCGGCGCAATCGAGCCCCAGAACGCAGATTTTCGGATGCGCAGCGTTGGCCATGTGGACCGTCCCTTTCGTCTATGCGCTGGAAGAGCCGCCGCGAGCTTCGTTGACCGCCTCGCGGGGGTGTATTATAAACGTAAGGTTGAGATTCGCGACGAAGTTTGCGTGCCCGAGCGCACGCCGGCAGGAACGGAGCACGACCCCGACTTCATGATCCCCAATCGCCCGCACGGCGGCAGACTCATTAACCGCATACCCGAAGGAAAAGCCCGCGAAGAGTGGCTCGCGCGCGCCGCCAAGCTGCCCCGGGTGCGCCTGAATTCGCGCCAGCTCTCCGACGCCGAGTTGATCGCCGTCGGGGCCTTCTCTCCGCTCGAAGGCTTTCTGGGCAGCCGCGACTACGCGCGCGTCCTCGCCGAAGAGCGTCTGGCCGATGACACCGTGTGGACCATTCCCGTGACCCTGGCGGTCAGCGAAGAGACACAACGCGCTGTCGCCACGGCCGAAACCGTGGCCCTCACCGACGACAATGACCGCGTCGTCGCTGTGATGGAGCTGCAGGAAATCTTCCACTACGACCGCGAGCGCGAAGCCCAGTGCGTCCTGCGCACCACCGACGCTGCGCACCCCGGCGTGCGCTACCTGCAAAGCACCGGCGAATACTGCCTGGCCGGGCCCATCCATCTGCTGGAGCGGCGCCAGGACAAGCTTACCGAGAACTACCGCCTGGACCCCAAGGAGACACGCTACCTGTTTGCACAGCGCGGCTGGAAGACCATCGTGGCGTTTCAGACGCGCAACCCGGTGCACCGCGCCCACGAATACATCCTGAAGTGCGCGCTGGAAACCGTAGACGGCCTGCTGCTGCATCCGCTTGTCGGGGACACCCGCGACGAGGACATTCCCGCCGACGTCCGCATCCAGTGCTACCTGGCGCTGCTGGGCAATACCCTGCCCGCCACGCGCACGGTCTTCAGCGTCTATCCCGCGGCGATGCGCTATGCCGGACCGCGCGAGGCCATCTTCCACGCCATCGCCCGCAAAAATTACGGCTGCACGCACTTCATCGTGGGGCGCGATCACGCCGGCGTCGGCAACTTCTACGGGCCCTTCGACGCCCAGAAGAAATTCTTCGATTTCGCCCCGGAGGAGCTGGGCATCACGCCCTTCTGCTTCGACGCCACCTTCTACTGCAGGAAGTGCGCCCAGGTGGCTTCGGAAAAGACCTGCTCGCACGGGCCGGAGCACCGCCTGGTCCTCAGCGGCACCAAGGTGCGCGAAATGCTGCGCAACGGCGAGGGCTTGCCGGTGGAGTTCACGCGCCCGGAAGTGGCCGCGATCCTGGAAAAGGCGTACCGCGAGAAATGACAAAAGCAACGAAGGGCTTCACGGTGTGGTTCACGGGCTTGCCCTCGGCGGGCAAGTCCACGCTGGCGGAATTGCTGGCTCCCGAGCTGCGCCGGCGCGGCCACGGCGTGGAAGTGCTGGACGGCGACGTGGTGCGCACGCACCTGTGCAAGGGCCTGGGCTTCAGCAAAGAGGATCGCGACGAAAATATCCGGCGCATCGGCTTCGTCTGCGCCATGGTCACCCGGCACGGCGGCGCGGCCATCGCCGCCGCCATTTCTCCTTACCGCGCCATCCGCGACGAAGTGCGCGCCACGGTCGGCAATTTCGTGGAAATCTACGTGCAAACGGCGGTGGAAACCTGCATCCAGCGGGACGTCAAGGGCCTCTACAAGAAAGCGCTGGCCGGCGAGATCAAGGGCTTTACCGGCGTGGACGACCCCTACGAGGCTCCCGTGAATCCCGAGCTGACCATCGCGACCGAATCGGAGAGCCCGCAGCAATCCGCCGCGCGCATTCTCCGCAAGCTCGAAGAACTGGGTTACGTCGCGCCGCTGCCCGGCTCCGCCCACGCTCCCGAGGAAGAAGCGCGCATCCGCGCCCGCCTGGTGCGCCTCGGCTACCTCGCTTCCTGACGGCGTCCCGCTTCCGCCCCAGCCACCCACCGTAGCAGAAATGCCGGACCGCGAGCATTGTTCTCACTTCTTTTTGTCATCCGTTCGCGGTTTCCTTAAGGGGCGCCATGCAGTAGCCGCATCGCGGGTCTTGCTGGCCGGGCCTGTAGAAGAGGGGACTGTAGCACTGGTGACAATAAAGAATCACCTTCGACTTGCATTTCGGACAGAACAGGGAAGGAATTTTGAAATGGCTGTCTTTGTCTGCTTGCATATCGAAAGTATAGATACACGATTCTTTCGAGCAAATCGCAAAGGGCGGCATTCCGAGGCTCCCTCCCGGATGTTTTATACATGTGTGGACATTACACGCTCATGAATGCGCCAGTTCTCGGGAATCACCCGCGGCCTTGAGCTTGTCCACCAACTGATCGAGAATCTTGGCGAATTCGCCCGGTTGCAGCGCGAGCGCCCCCGGGCATTCTTGGCCGTGCAATACGGCCGGCAGCCATAAGCAGCCGTTCTCCACGCGGTGCGAACGGAACAGGCTTGCGGACGAGCCGATCGTGGAAGCGACGAGCGGGCCGATGCCTTCCCGGCTGTCGCAGCAGAGGACCAGATCGAAGGCCAGCTCGCGAACGAGCCGGGCGCCGTCCGCATTCGAGGTGGCGATCCGGCACTCGCACCCGCGTTTCTCCAAACGCTGGGATAGAAACGAATACCCAGTGGGACGCTCCCCCACCAGGAGAACCTTTACCGGCTCCGAAGCCATGTGCTCCCTTCCTGCGAATGCCTGCTCACAGTACCGCCTCAAGCCCGTGTTTCTTCCGGGATGCTTCCAGAAGAGCGGACTGCAGAACTCGCTCGGTCTCTGCGGAATCCGGCGGGCAGGCGATGGAATCAAAGGCCCCGGCCCGGAGCGCCCCCAGATAGGCATCCCAGTCCGCGCGCCGCGAGAGCAGGACCAGAGGGGCGGAGCGGCCGATTCTGGAGGCCACTCGCGTCACGTCACGAAAATTGCCGTCGGGCAGCAGATCACTGCAGAAGACCACACTGAAATTCTCCCGGGCGAGCAAGCTGCGTGCATCCCGCAGGCTAAAACAACATACGGGACGCAGATTGCGCTTCACGATGGCGCGCGCGATTTGGTCCCGGGTCTCCTGCTCTTCACAAACCACCAACACGGGATGGAAAGGAATCATGTCCACCGCCCTCCTGCCACGCTACAGAAAGGGATGACGCGCCCGCCGGGCGGCGCCGCCATCCTTACAGGCTCACGAAACTCGCGAGTGCCGCCCGGTCGGGAATATTCAGGGTCGAGCCCTGCAACGCGACCAGGTGCCGCGTTCGGAAATCGCTGAGCGTTCGCGTGACCGTTTCCCGCGTCGTGCCGATGAATTCAGCGATCTCCTCGTGGGTCAGCGGCAGCTTGATCTGGGTGCCCTCTCGCGTTTTCTGGCCTTCGGCGGACCAATGCAACAGCAGCTTGGCCAGCCTCTCCGGCGCAGACGCGGAAAGGCCGAGAGTCCGCAACTGTTCGCAGGCGGCCTGGTAGTAGGACCCCATTTCCCGCACCACGTTGTGATTGGCCTCCGGATGTTTTTCAATAAATCTCAGGAAGTCTTCCCGGCGGATAAAAGCCACCTGACAGGGATGCAGGGTTTCGGCGGTTACCTCGTGGGGGATCTTCAACAGGGCCGGCAGAAGGCCCAGGATTTCTCCCGGCCGGGCGATCCTCAAGATGAGCGTTTTTCCCTCGCTCGAACTGATGGATAGTTTTGCCTGGCCTGCGCAAAGAACGTAAATCCCCCGCGCCTCCTGCTTTTCCAGAAAGAGAACTGCGTCCTCCGGATACACGGACAAGGATTTGATAGCGTCAAAATCATCGAGGGCCGCGACAGACAACTGGCAAAAGAACCCGCATCCTCTGAGCTTGCAGGTTCGGCAATGTTCATTCAGTTCCAAACCGTAAGGACAGCGCATTGCAGTCACCTTTCTACCCGGCTGTCTCTGTCCGCTGCATCGCTTCCTCGGCGAAATACTTGGTCAGCGGGGAATCTGTCAGAAACTCAGCATGTGTCGTCTCGTAAATTTCCTTGAGAAGTTGCACTCCGTCCGGGTTCACATAGGTCACGCCGCTTAAGTCCAACGACAACTTCCTGATTCCCAGGGAAGGTGCCAGGGACTGCCACGCCTGGCTAACCTCGGACACCCAGGGTCCAGCGATCCGACCTTCCAGCTTCATGGTCAGAGCTCTTGGATTTTCTTTAATCGTGATTCGCAACGTAAGCGTGATCCTTTCTTGATCATAAAATATTAGACGCACGAACATGGCCATTGCTGTGTCGGCCAAAGACGATAAAAGAAGCCATAGCAAAGCAAGGGGATAGGAATAAAAGAGCAGGCAATTGGGACGATTTTACAGGGTCGGCGACGACATGCAGTGACGAAGTATCGTCAGGAGCGACTAAATATAGTCTTCGCGCTCGATTCTCAGTTTTTTCAACTTCGAGTTCAGGGTTGTCCGCTTCATATCCAGGCGGACTGCGGCACCTTTGGGCCCGCCGATGACGCCCTGGGTCTCCCGGAGTACGCGCAAGATATGCTCTCTTTCCGCGGCTTCGAGGGTCAGATTCGCCGGAGGTTCCGGCTGCGCAGGTAAATCGATCTCGGCGAGCGGGACGCGCAGCACGGGCCCTGTCGTTAGGATCACCGCTCGCTCGATGAAGTTTTCCAGTTCGCGCACGTTCCCCGGCCAATCCCAGCGCGACAGGACCTGCAGCGCCTCGGGCGGGATGGTATCGATATGCCTATCCATGCGGCGGGAATACTTGTCCACGAAGTAGCGGACCAGCAGGGGGATGTCCTCGCGGCGCTCGCGCAGCGGCGGGGCCGTGATCGGAAAGACCCGCAGCCGGTAGTAAAGATCGCTCCGGAACTGCCCGGCGGCGACCATCTTGGCCAGGTCGCGATTCGTGGCGGCCACCAGGCGGAAGTTGACGGGAATCGTCCGCGTGCTGCCGATCCTTTCGAACTCCTTCTCCTGCAAGGCCCGGAGAATTTTCGGCTGGAGCTCGAGTGGGAGGTCTCCAATTTCGTCCAGAAAGAGAGTTCCTTTATGTGCCAGCTCCAGGCGGCCTATCTTCTGAGCGATGGCGCCGGTGAAGGCGCCTTTCTCGTGCCCGAACAATTCACTCTCCAGCAGCCCCGCGGGGATCGCTGCGCAACTGAGCCTGACGAAAGTTTGTTCACTGCGAGAACTGAGCCGGTGGATAGCCCGGGCAATAAGCTCTTTCCCCGTCCCGGTCTCGCCTAGGATCAGGACTGTGGCATCGGTCGGGGCTACGGTTTCAATCTGTTTGAGTACCCGCTTCAAGCTCGTACTCTCGCCGATGACGTCCTCGAAGCTGTTCTCCAGATTGAACTCGTCCTCCAGATATTGTTTGTGGTGGATCAATTTGTCGCTTAACTCCGCGATTTGGCGGAAGGCGAGGACGTTGTCCACGGCCAAGGCCACCTGGCCGGCAATCTGTTCGAGCATGTCGCAATCTTTCTGTGTAAAGGCATCCTCGCGGCGGCTGCCGACCATCAGCGTGCCCAGCGCCCGGTCGCGCCCGATGAGCGGCAGCCAGCATCCGGACTTGATGCCGGCGACGGTCAGATGCCGGAACGCCCTGGCATCAAAGCGCTCCGTATCCAGGCGCCCGAGGCAAAACGGTTCCCGGGTGGTAAACGCGTGCCCGGCGGCGGAGCCTTCCACCGGCAGAGTGGTTTCGGCGGGATGCGACTCCTCCCGGTTCCAGGCGTCAAGGAGTTGCACGCGCAACAGGCTGGTCTCCGGGTCGAAGAGGGCCAGGGTCGCGTAATCATGGGGCACGACTTGCTCGATGCTGGCGGAAATCGCACCCAGCAACTGGTGAATATTTCGATTGGCAAGGAGGGCATTACTGAGCTCCAGCAGGAGCGCTTCTTCCGCCTTCTTGTGTTCGGTGATGTCGCGGGAGACTCGGGCAAAGCCGAGGAGCTGGCCGCTCTCATCCCGGATCGCGGAAGTAATCGCGCTGGCCCAGAAGCGCGAGCCATCCTTCCGTATTCTCCACCCCTGGTCCTCGAATCGTCCCTGCGCGGCAGCCGCGCGCAGCGTCTGCTCCGGCTTTCCCCGGGTCACGTCTTCGGGAATGTAGAAGCACGAAAAGTGCTTGCCGAGGATCTCCGGCGCCTCGAATCCGGTGAGGCGCTCGGCTCCCGCGTTCCAGCTGCCGACGAAGCCTCCGGGATCGAGCATGAAGATGGCATAGTCCCTGGCACTGTCCACGAGCAGATGAAAACGCTCCTCGCTGAGACGATAGGCTTCTTTCGCTTGCTTGCTTTCCGTGATGTCCTCGGCGATTCCGACCGTGCGCTGGACCTCTCCCGAAGGACCTCGCACCGGAAAGGCCCGGTCGAAGATCCAGCGGATGGTGCCATCCGGGCGGAGCACACGGTACTCCGCCTTGAATTCCCCATCGACCAGGAACTTTTCCACCGCGGGTGCAATCTTCTTCCGGTCGTCGGGATGGATGGCTTCAAACCACGACATGGGCGATTCGTACAAGCTCTGGCACGAGCGTCCCCAGACCGTTTCGTAGGCCGGGCTCACGTAGAGCACCTTCCCGGACGCCATGTCCGAAACGAAGAAGATCTCGTTGATATGGTCCGTGAGCTGCCGCAAGAGTGATTCGCTTTCCCGCAAGGCCACATCGATTTGCCTGGCCTCCGAGAGATCGCGGATGGCGGCCACGAGGAAGTGGCCGGCAGGGGACTCCAGGGGGGCCAGTTGCACCTCGACCGGGAAAACGCTTCCCCCTTTGCGGCGGCCGCGCATATTGCCGTCGGCACCTATGCAGCGCATCGGGGGCGCGGCAATGTCGTCTTCGCGAGGCGCGGAGGGAGCCTCAGGCGCGTCCTCGAAGATCAGGATTTCCACAGGCTGACCCAGCAATTCGTTCCTGGCATAGCCGAACAGCCTCTCTGCCTGAGCATTGACTTGACAGATGCGTCCTGCGTGGTCGGTGACGATAACAGCTCCGGGCAGAGCTGCAAAGACTGTCTCAAAGGAAGGTTGCGAAGTGGGGGCCCCGGCGCCGGCAGCAGATGGACTGCTCATGGTCTTACAATCCCCAAATGAATAATATCTCAACACACCCAGCAAACGGTATATTCCTCTCAAAGACTCCGGGGAGGGAAAGAATCAGGGCGGGAACCGTGATCAAACGCACATCCGGTAACTGACCTGACGGTATTAGGGGGGTATTTGAGGGGGCTGTTCTCAGGTTGTTCTCAACTGCACCGACTGCACCCCGCGAATGAGACAGCTTTCGACAGGCCTACGACTGTGATGCAGTAGATCTCGTACAAAAACTCGGTCTGGTCAATCCTCGGGCAGGGATATAGATTTCGCCTCACATCAGGCTGTTGATTTGCATGCTCTCGTTTTTTTTCGGTCGGCCCCATCGAGGAGATGTTCGAAAGCCACGGCAAATTATCGGAGAGAATTCGTATGGATAAGATCCGGGAGAGAACCAGACGTATCTAAACGCGGTTTTCTGCTCTTCCGGAGCGCGGAATCTTTCTCGTGACCGGAGCTTCTCCTACTTCTGCGCTAGTTGCTTCCGGGCATAGATGAGCTCGGGGCGGTCGGAATGGCCGGCTCCCTCGCAATTCTGCACCAACTGCGCGTAATACTCCTTGGCCTTCGCAGGCTGATGGGAAAGTTCAGCCGCCCATGCGGCTCCATATAGGCTGTTGAATCGGCCGGGAGCCTCTTTCAGAGACGCTTCGTACTCCGCCAGCGCCTCCTGCGGACGTTCCAATTCCAGCAGCATGTCGGCGAGCATCTCCCTGGCGGGTACTTCGACTTCCTCGAGGCCCCGTGCGCTCTGCTTGTCCGCCGCAGCGCGGAATTGGCGCAAGGCCTGCTCCTGCTCTTTTCCGGCGAATGCTACCCAGGCTTCCAACACCTCTGCGGGAATGTCCATTTCCTCGGCCACATACGCCTGATCGGACTTCTTAATCTCCTCGATCACGGCGCGGAACTCTTCGAGCGCCTTGCGGGCCGCAGCCGCATCTCCGCTGCGCGCGGCTCCAATCCCTCGCGCATAGATCGTGATGCTTCTCACCTCCGCGTCGGCCTGCGCAGGTGCAATGAGGCTGGCGGCTTCGGCCCATTCGTGCCGCTCCAGCGCGTAGTGCGCCGCAAATTGCGCGCGGCCAAACGGCAGCATCTGATGGTCGGTCATGCTGTGCGCGTGATCCTGCAGCTCCTTCATTGTGTTGACTTCGTCCAGGATCGCTTTGGCCTGGGCATCCTCGCCCATCTGCATATAGGCATACTGCAGGAAATCCATGGCATGAAACTGGTGCCCGGCACCGCCCAGGTGCATGGCCGACGCTTTGTGCGTTGCCGCAATTGAGGCCAAGTTGGACTTGACCGCCTCCGGCCACAGGCCCAGGCGAATGAAAATGTGCGACGGCATGTGCACCGCGTGCGGCGCGGCCGGAGCAATCTTCGCGTAGCGCCGCGCGGCCTCCAGACCCATCGCCGCCAGTTGCGGCTTGTCGCTGCTGTGGATCAGATAGTGGGCCACTCCGGGATGATTGGGATTTTCCCGGAAGAGATGATTCAGGATAGGGATGGCTTTCTTGCGGTTCTCGAAGCTCGTGTCGTTGGGCGGCTCGGAAGCCAACAGCGAAAGCGCGTAGAAGGCCGCGGCTTCCTGATCTCCGGGATTCTCCCGGTAGACTTTTTCCATAGCCTGCGAGTAGGCGGCCGCGCGGGTCTGGTGGTCCTTCTTGTCGGTGTCGGCGTAATATGCGGCGGCGGCAGCGAGGTACCCGCGCTCGCGGTCGGTCTTCACTCCCAGGGCCTGTGCCTTCTGCATCTCTTCCCAGCCCTTCTTCAGGTCCGCGGCGTCCGGCCGGGTCCACAGCTGGTGGTAGAGGCTCATCGCCACGCCCCAGTGCGCCAGGGCGCAGGAGGGATCCTTCTCGGCAACAGCCTGGAACTGCTTTTCGGCCTCTTCATACCAGAAGGAATGCAGCAAGGCTACCCCGCGTTCGAAGGGCTTCTGAACCTCGGCGGAACACGAAGTCGGGAACCTGACCGTTCCCAGTTCTTCGCCTTCCGAAGGATGCTTACCGTCACCCGCCCTTGCGGACGACAGGGCGGCGAACAAAACCAGGCTCAACGCTGCGCGGCGCACTTTCATCGGTTTCCTCCACGAAGCACAGGGGAATTTAGCAGATATCTCGGCTCTGTTGACATCCCTTCGGGAGCGAAGTATGCGTCAACCCATAGAGCTTGTAAGCCTGAATTTGCGATTCTTAGTTCCTGGCCAAAACCCATTTCACCACTCGTCCAGAAAATCAACTGATTGTGAGAGCAGGACTTACAAAACAGTTGGTGGGCCCGCCTGGATTTGAACCAGGGACCAACGGATTATGAGTCCGCTGCTCTGACCGCTGAGCTACGGGCCCGGCAATGGCTCGTCCATCGCGGAAGGCGATCTGCTTTTCGAGTGTAGTGCAATCGGCGGGGACCGGCAATCGCTTTTGCCCGGCGCACCGCTTGCGCGCTCTTGACCGGAAAAACAGGCTCCTCCCTCCCGTTACCGCTTGCACAACATGCCCCCTGCGCTGACGCACCCTGCGATATGCTGAAGACGCACACGGACTGGAGGCATGCCATGGCCCTCGAAAGACGGCCTGCGGAACTGCAGCCCCCCGGCGAGGGGCGCCGGCGAAGCCGCCGCTTTCCCGTATTCGTTCCCGTCCAGGTCCGCTGGACGGCCTCCGGTAACGAACCCCTCATCACCGATGTGCAGGCCAAAGAGGTCAACATCCACGGCGGCTTGCTGCACTTCCCGGACAACAGCGCCTCTCCTCAGGTGGGCACCGAGATGAACTTGAAGAACTTGTTCACCGGAGAGGAAGCCCGCGCGCGGGCCACGGCCCTGCGCCGCGCCACGGACGGTGCGCTCCTCGGGGTTGCCGTGGAACTGCTGCCCCCCAGCGAAACTTTCTGGGGCTTGACCTTCCGGTTGAAGAAAACAACCTCGGAATTACTGCAGCTGGATCAGGCCATCACCCAGGGCAACATCGACGCACGCGTGCTGCGCGAGTTCCGTGACGCCGTGGATTATGTTCGCAAGACCGCCTGGGCCGTCCAGGAATGGCAGGAGCGCCAGGAACAGCAGCGCGACACCGCCACAGTCCTGCCGCTGCTCTTCATGGAGCGCGTCCGCCGCGGCACGCAATTGTGCGCCGCGGTGAGTTCAGACATGAAGGCCCACGACGTCACTCCGGATACCGCCGGCCTGGAAGCCCTCTACCGCGCCATTCAGAAGCTTTTCCGGGAACTGCAGGGCCTGTTCGAAGACGGCAAAGTAAAGTAGCTCCCGCCCCGTTTTGACAGCCATTCCGCTCAGGCAAATCTCGGAAGCCCTTGCGCCACTCTCGCGTGCAAAAAAACTGCGGACCGGCGTGCTGTGGACTCCCTCCTGGTTGCGGAGAAGAAATCACGGCGCGCCGGTCCGCGCAAAGCTGTAACACCCTCAGTAGTTGGCGAGGGCGTTGATGACGTTGTAGGCTTGCGGGCTGCCCAAGCCGGTAACGTAATCGTAACCGGTCGTGGCCGTGCAAAGTGTGCCGCAGGTGCCGTTGGTGCCGCTGCTGATGTCGTGGTAGTTCGTGCTGTAATTCGCCTTGGCCACGCTGTAAACAGCGGTGTCTGTGCCATTGAGCGTGGCCTTGCTCGCGGCCACCCGCATCGAGTTGACAATGGCGAGCAGGGCCGCCCACTGTGGCGCCCCGGCGCTCGTGCCGCCTACCTGGAACCAGCCGGACTGCCCGTTGTACTTCACCGTGTCGTAAACGGAAAAGCCCGAACTGGGATTCGCGTCGTAGGCCACATCCGGAACACCGCGCTGGCCATTGGGATCGTTCGGAATGGGATAGGTCGCCTGGAAGAGCGGCTCGGCTTCATAGGCGCTCTGTCCGCCGCCGCTGCCGCTCCAGGCGGCTTCGCTGGCATAGTTGCCGCTCGAATCGATAGTCAGCGTGGTGCCGCCGACGGCCAGGACACCGGGCGAGGCCGCGGGGTATTCCACGCCGTTACCGCTGTCGCCGGAAGAAGCCGTGAAGGTGACGCCATTGACCGAAAAATGGGAATCGTTGCTCGTCTCGCTGGAGAATTCAGAACCTCCGAAACTCATCGAAACGACGCTGGCGCCGTGCTGCACGGCAACGTCCACGGCGGTCAGCAAATTCGCGAAGCTATTCGTGGCCGCTTCGACAAGGATGATTTTGGCCTGCGGCGCGACGGCGTGCGCCCATTCTACATCCAGCGAAATCTCCAGCGCCCACCCGGAATTTGTCCTGGGTTTTGATCCTGCGGCATAGATCTTCTGGAAACAGCCGTTGCCGCTGGTGCACGCGGGCAGGCCGAACTGCGCATCGAAGACCCCCAGGTCCGCTTCGATGTTCGGATCGTCGTAGGCATCCACAATGCCGATCGTCTGTCCCGCTCCCTGGCTGGCCACCAGATCAAAACCATAAGCATGCCGCGTTTGCGCGGGAGAGAGTCCGGTCGGGGCCGTTGTTGCATTGCCCTTTATGTGAAACGGCGGCCGCGCATAGCCGGCGGGAGGCCGCTCGGCCCAGGTGCCTTGGATCACGAGGGGTTGAAAAACCAATACACCGACTGCCAGCACGATCAGGAAAAGACGCGACCATCCGCAAGAATTTTGGGCCATTTGCAGCATTCTCCTTCTCTGGAAGCACTCGGATTATCTGGGGACTCTCCGGCCTTTGCCGGATTATTTCCGCGTGCTTGGGCGGGAGGTATAACACAATAAACATATGCGATGCAAGGAATGATCGCATCGCAACTCCCCGAGCGCCGGCCATGGCCACAGTTCTTCGCTCGTATCTGCAGAACAGATATTCCTGCCGGACCTCTTCTTCTAGGCATTGCGATTCGTCGCAACAGGCGGAAATGCTTGTCCTGCTAGGCGCGGGAGAGAGCGGCGCTCTTGCGCTCGGCTACGGCGGCCAGCGCGGCTTCGAGCACCCCGAGGCCTTCGTCGAGCTGCGCGTCGCTGACCACCAGCGGCACGAGGATGCGCATCACGTTGCTGTAGCTCCCGGCGGTGATGGTGATCAGGCCGTGCTCGTAGCAATACTGCGCGACTTCCTTGGTCTCCGCATCGGCCGGCTCGCGCGTCTCCGCGTTGCGCACCAGCTCGATGGCGCACATCCCGCCGAGCCCGCGCACGTCGCCCACCAGCGGCCACTTCTTCTGCCAGCCGCGGGCGCGTTCTTCGAAACGCTTGCCGATGGCCTGCGAGCGTTGCAGCAGCCCTTCGTTCTCGAGGATCTCCATGCTCGCCAGCGCCGCCGCGCAAGCCAGCGAATTGCCGGAGAACGTCCCGCCCAGCCCGCCCACGCCCGGAGCGTCCATGATCTCCGCGCGCCCCGTGACCCCGCCGATCGGCAGCCCGCCGCCCAGCGACTTCGCGCTCACCAGCAGGTCCGGCTCGATGCCCAACTGTTCGCTGGCGAAGAACGTGCCCGTGCGCCCGAAGCCCGACTGCACTTCGTCGGCGATAAAAACGATTCCGTGCTTCCGGCAGATCTCCTGTAGCACCCGGAAGAACTCCCTGGGCGGCGCGATGAAGCCCCCTTCGCCGAGCACCGGCTCGACGATGACCGCGGCCACCGATTCCGCCGCCACCACGCGCTTGAAGGTGTCCTCCAGGTGCTGCGCGCAGGCCGCCGCGCATCCGGGATATTTCAAGCCATAGGAGCAGCGGTAGCAGTAGGCGTAGGGAATCCGGTAGATGTCGCTGGCGAACGGCTCGAACCCCGCCTTGTACGGATGCGTCTTGCTGGTCAGCGACATGGTCAGCAGCGTCCGCCCGTGAAAGGCGTCCTCGAAGCAGATCACCGCGGGCCGTTTGGTGTGCGCACGGGCGATCTTGACGGCGTTCTCGACGCCCTCCGCGCCGCTGTTCACCAGGAACGTCTTCTTCGCGAACTTGCCCGGCGTCCGCGCGTTCAGCTTCTCGGCGAGTTCGATGTAGCTCTCGTACGGCGTCACGCTGAAGCACACGTGCAGAAATTTTTCCATCTGCTCGCGCAGCGCCGCCAGCACCCGCGGCGCGCGGTGCCCCATGTTCAGGCAGCCGATGCCGCCGGCGAAATCCAGAAAGCGGTTGCCGTCCACGTCCTCGAGCACCGCGCCTTCCGCGCGCGCCACGAAGACTGGCGTGGCGTGAAACGCCCCGCGCGGCACCGCCGCGGTGCGCCGCTCCATCAGGGCGCGCGAGCGCGGCCCGGGAATTTCCGTGCGTAGCTGTATGGTGCTCATCAGTACCACCCGATCGGTGTCTCGTCCAGATTGACGAACACCTGCTTGGTTTCCAGGTATTCTTCCATGCCCCAGGGACCCAGTTCGCGGCCGAAGCCGGACTGCTTGTAGCCGCCCCACGGCGCTTCCACGTAAGTCGGCTGCATGTGGTTGACCCACACGATGCCCGCGCGCACCGCCTTCACCACCCGGAAGGCCTTATAGATGTCCCGCGTCCACACCGCCGCGGCCAACCCGTAAGGCGTGTCGTTGGCGATGCGGATGGCGTCCGTCTCGCCGTCGAACGGGATCACCGTGGCCACCGGCCCGAAAATCTCTTCGCGGGCGATCCGGGCGTTGTTGTTCACGTCGCAGAAAATCGTCGGCTCCACGTAGTAGCCCTTGCCGAACTGCTTGGCCCGCCCTCCCCCGATGGCCACCCGGGCTTCCTTCTTGCCGATCTCCAGGTAGGAGCTGACGCGGTCGTACTGCTCCTGGCTGACCAGCGGGCCCATCTTGGTGTCCCGCTCCAGCGGCGCGCCCAGCTTGATGCGCTTGGCCTTCTCCACCATGGCCTCGACGAACTGCGCATAGATCTTCTTCTCCACCAGGATGCGGCTGCCCGCGGAGCACACCTCGCCCTGGTTGATGAATACCCCGAACAGCGCGCCGTCCACCGCCGCTTCCCAGTCGGCGTCGGTGAAGAAAATGTTCGGCGACTTCCCGCCCAGTTCCAGCGTCACCCGCTTCAGCGTGTCCGCCGCGCTCTTGACGATGAGCTTGCCCACCGCCGCGCTCCCCGTGAAGGCGATCTTGTCCACCCCCGGATGCGCCACCAGCGCCGCCCCGGTCGTCTCCCCCATCCCGTTGATAATATTCACCACGCCCGGCGGCAGCCCGATCTCCTCGAACCACCCGGCCATTTCCATCGCCGTAATCGGCGTCTGCTCCGCGGGCTTCAGCACGCAGGTGCAGCCCGCGGCCAGCGCCGGCGCCAGCTTCCACGCCGCCATCATCAGCGGGTAGTTCCACGGAATGATCTGCCCGGCGACGCCCACCGGCTCCTTCATCGTGAAGCTCAGCGCGTTCGCCGGAACCGGCAGCACCTGGCCCATGATCTTGTTGGCCAGCCCGCCGTAATACTCGAAACAAGTGGCCGTGTCGGCGATGTCATATTCCGCTTCGACGATCGGCTTGCCGGTGTTGCGCGCCTCCAGCTCCGCGAGCAGGGCCGCGTTCTGCCGGATCTTGTCGGCCAGCTTGAAGAGCAGCCGCCCGCGGTCCTGCGGCGTGGTCTGCGGCCAGGGGCCGGTCTCGAACGCGGTGCGCGCCGCGTTCACCGCACGGTCCACGCTCGCGCTGCTGGCCACAGCCACCCGCGCGATCACCTCTTCGGTCGACGGGTCATAGACCGGAAAGGTCTCGTCCGCGGTGCCGCCCACCCACTGTCCATTGATGAAGTTCCGGTAGCTGCGAACATCGTTCTTGCCGCTTCCTGCCATGACATCCTCCCGAAATCTGAATCTCCGTGCAGCTCCGCGCTAGCCCGCCGGCCAAGAAGCCGCGGCCTTGGCCGCCTTGCGCCGCCCGTACACAAAAAAGAAAAAGGCCGCCAAGCCGATAAAAAAGAGGGTTCCGCCGGCCATCCACACCTCGTAGGAGACGATGGAGGTGATCTGTGCGGCGGGAAAGAATACCAGCACGATTCCCAGAGTGGTGGTGAGCAGCCCGCTCGCTCCCGCCAGAAACAGCGTCGTGCGGCTGTAATACCCCGTGGCCACGGGCTCGCGCCAGGCGATCTTCAACAGGGCCCCGAACATGTACAGAAACGGAATCAGCTGCAGCACCACCGCCAGAGACAGCAGCCGCTGAAACGATTCCTGCACGCTCGAGCCCGCCAGCACGAAATTCAGCACCACCAGAATCAGCGACACCGCCGCGTGCACGATTAGCGCCGCATACGGCGTGCCGTACTTCGCATGCACTTTCCCCAGCCACGCGGGCATGTAGGAATCGAGCCCCGCGACAAACGGAATCCGCGCCGAGCCCCCCAGCCACGCCGAGCCGATTCCCGCGATGGAAATGCTCAGCATCAGCGCAAATGGCGCCACGATCCAGCTTACCCCGACGCGGTAGGCCATGTGGCTCACCGCCTGCACGATCCCCTGCAGCACGCTGATCTCGTCGCGGCTCACCGCCACCAGCAGCGTCAGCGTCGCCCCGATGTACAGAATCCCCGAGAGCACGCCGCCCCAGGCCACCGCTCCCGGCAGCGTGCGCCGGGGATCCTCGATCTCATCGCCCATCACCGAAGCCAGCTCCAGCCCCACCAGCCCGAAGCAGATCACTCCGAAGGAATTCAACACGAAGCGCGGGTTGTCCGGAATGCGGAAGTCCGCGGCGGAAATATGCACGCCGAATTTCAGGCAGACGATGATGCCCAGCCCGATCAGCAGGCCGGCCGCTATCGTCGACCCAATCCCGCCCAGGTTGTTGATCCACTTCCCCACTCCCAGGCCCACGATATTCAGCACCACCAGGACCGCCAGCAACGCCACCGACGCGCCCAGCGCAAACGCCTTGTTGTCCGCCAGCCCCTGATGCCCGCTGCCGAATACGAAGACCGATACTCCGACGAAGTACAGCATCACCGTCGGCACGTACATCATGTTGTTCGTCCAGTAGCACCACCCGGAAAGAAATCCGTGGAAATCGCCGAAGACCTCCTTGGCCCACAGGTAGACGCCGCCTTCCCCGGGATACCGGTGCCCCAGCTCGATCACCGCAATGCCTTGCGGCCAGAAGAAAAGCAACAGCGAAATGATCCACAGCCAGACCGTGACTCCGCCGTTGGCGGCAATCGAAGGCAGGACGTTCAGGTTGAAGACGGCGACCACGAAAAGCAGAACCAGGTCACCCCGTCCGAGCACGCGCCGCAGATGCGGCTGTGACTCTGCCGATGTGACCTCGTTTGCCATGTGGATCTCCCGTTGGGGCCGCTGCTTAGTGGCCCGCGGCGACGGTGACCGGGCCGCGTTCCTGCTGGGCCTTCGCCAGCCCAGGGGCGACCTCTTCGAACGCCGCGATGTGTTTGTCGATGTCCGCCTCGGTGTGCTGCACGGAAACGGTCCACTGCTCGTCCCACCAGTAGGGCTGGGCCAGAACACCGCGGTTGACCATCCCGAACCAGTACTGCCGCCACAGGTCGATGTCGATCAGCGTCCAGTCCCGGTAGTTGCGGATCTCTTTCGGATACAGCATCAGCGCGCCGTTGACCCCGGCGCTGGCCACGTAAGCCTGCAGGCCCGCCTTGGCAATCGTCTTGCGGTAGCCCTCGGCCAGTTTCTTGCTCAGCTTGTCCGTGTGCGCGTAGTTTTCGCGCGTGAGCACCGAACGGAACGTCGCCAGCCCCGCAGCCATGGAGATCGGATTGGTGTTGTACGTTCCGCCGTGAAAGACCTTGTGGTCCGAGATCAGCGACATCACTTCGCGGCTCGTTCCGAAGGCCGCCAGCGGCAGCCCGCCGCCGATCGACTTCGCCAGGCAGATGATGTCCGGCTTCACGCCGAAATATTCGCAGGCGCCGCCCCAGCCCAGCTTCGCTCCCGTCTTCACCTCGTCGAAGATCAGCAGCGCGCCGTGTTTCGTGGTGATTTCGCGCAGCCCCTGCAGGAAGCCCGGCTGCGGCATGCACAGCCCCACGTTCATCAAAATCGGCTCGAGAATGATCGCCGCGATCTGCCCGGGATTCTCCCGGAAGCGCCGCTCCACGCTCGCCAGGTTGTTGAAGCTGGCGACGACCACGTTGGCGATGCTTGCCTGGGGCACGCCCAGCCCGCCGGGAATGGAATTCGGCGCTTCCTCGTCGCCGTACTCTTCCGGCTTGGGCTTCACGCTGACCAGCGCCGTGTCATGCAGCCCGTGGTAGGCCCCTTCGAACTTCAGAATCTTGTCGCGGCCCGTCGCGGCGCGCGCGATGCGGCAGGCGTGCATCGTCGCTTCGGTCCCGCTCGAGCCGAAGCGCACCATCTCCACCGGAAAGCGCCCGCAGATCTCTTCCGCCAGCTCCCACTCCATGTCGTGCGGCATGCCGTAGGCCGTGCCGTGGTGCAGCCGCTGCTCCACCGCCTTGACCACCGCCGGATGCGAGTGCCCGGCCATCAGCGTGCCGAAGCACAGGTTGTGGTCGATGTACTCGTTGCCGTCAATGTCCCGGATCTTGCTGCCTTGCGCTTCCTTCACGAACAGCGGGTAGGGGTCGTAGGCCCGGTAGTTGCTGGCCACGCCCAGGGGGATACGCTTCAGCGCCCGGGTATGCGAGGCCGCCGATTTCGGCGTGCGCTTTTCGTAGGCCGCGATTTCCTTTTGCAGTGCGTCGTGCATTTCAATGCTCCGAGTTCGCAGGTCTCTTCCCTGCAGTCAGTGTCTGCTCGAAAAACCTGGTGCGGGTTGCGTCTCCTGGCAGTTTGCGCCGTTCCGCTTACGCTCTAATGAAGCCAGGGCGAAGGGCGGGAATTACCGGGACCAGCGTTTCAGGCGCGAAAGCGCGGCCCTTGCGGACCGCGCCTTGCACCGTTTCTGGTTCTCTTCCGGCCGCGTTAGAAGTACAGCTTCAGCGCGAACTGCACCAGCCGCGGTTCACGTGCGCGCTTCACACGGCCGAAATCTCCTCCATCGGTAATGTTGCCGTCCGGCTGGAAGAACTGCGTGTGATTGAATACGTTCATGAAGTCGCCGCGGAATTCGAACCGCACGCGCTCATTTACCGGGATTTGCTTCTGGAATCCCAGGTCGGTGTTGAAGGCGCTCGGCCCGCAGCAAATCGTCCGCGGAGCGTTGCCGATGGTGCCAAGGGCCACGGTGCCATTGGTGAAGGTATTGGGGTCGAACCCATAACCAGGAAGTATTTGACAAGGATCACTGGTGCCGGAGTACGGTCCCGTGCCCAGCGCGCAAGCGCCGGTGCGCGGGTCCGTAGCCTTGAACGTGGCTCCCGCAGCATAGTTCGGCTGGCCCGGCATTTCGAAGTCGAAGCTCCCCTGCAACTCCTGATCATCCTGCGACGTGATGCGGATGGGGAATCCCGACTGCACCGTCGTGATGCCGGAAAGCGACCAGCCGTTCAGCATCTTGCCGGTAAACCCCTGGTATTTGGGCACAGGGAGATCCCAGTAAAAGCTGAAGATGAAGCGGTGCCGCGCATCGAAGATCGAAAGCGAGCGGTTGCGCTTCATATTGTAGGGATCCACCAGGCTTTCGAACGTGGACGCGTAGTCCATCGATTTTCCAAAGGTGTACGACGCCTGGAACTGCACCCCGTGCGAGAATCGCTTTTCCAGGCTGGCCTGCAGCGAGTTGTACGAAGAGTTCGCAATTGTGTCCTGCGAGAAAATACTGCTGATCACCGGAACATTGTCAATCGGGCAGCCCCCGCCGCTCAGCGGGTCGCAGTTCGGCGAAGAGTACGGCCGTAGCCCTACGAGCGTGATCGGAGTACCGAGTGCCGCACCGGTCACCGTACACGCAGCCGGAGCGTTCACGAGGGGGCAGGGAATGTTCGGGCCTCCCGGCGTCGAACCCCCCACATAGGGCAGGTGGAAAACCGAGCCGCTCGGGAGAGTGAACGAATAGGAGCTGTCGGCGTAGAATTGCCCGCAAGAGAGATCCGCGTTCCCCGTCGAATCTGCGAGGCTCTGCAGGTCCAGGCAGGTTTGCGCGTTGCCGGGATTCAGGTCCCGCGTCGCCAGTTGCCGGTGGCCCTGCCGTCCGACGTAGCCGATCTGGAAGACCAGATCCTTCGCGATCTCCCGCTGGATCGTCAGGTTGTACTGCTCGGCATACTGCGCCTTCATGTTCGCCGGCCACTGCCCATAGAAAAGCATGGGCCGGAAAACGGACCAATCCACGGGCGTGCCGCGAGCCGGATTGAGGATGCCGTTGAAGGGGTTGGGAGCGCTCGTGCCATCCTGATACTGAAACGGCAGGCTGAGCATGGTGTTATAAATGCTCGAACTGCCGCCGAACGGCGGCTCGGCGCTGAACTGTTCAAGAACGAGCTGTTCGATCGGGTTATAGAACATGCCGAAACCAGCGCGCACGCTGGTCTTGCCCGGTCCGCCAAAGAGCTTGCCCAGCACGCCTTCTCTTGCTTCCGGGCTCCAGGCCAGTCCGATGCGCGGCGCGAAGGCATGGTAGTAGGTATTCGTCAGTCCGTCCGGAACGCCCGTATCTCCTGGGACAACCACTCCGGTCGGAAGAACGCCTGCCGTTCCGCAGTCGGAGCTGTTCCCATTTAGGGCATAGAGCGGATTGTCCACGCCAATCGAGCAGGGATAGATCGTGGTGCTCTGTCCGGGGTGGAAGGTCTGCACCTTTTTGCCTTTATCCGTTAGCGGGGTATTCAGTTCCCAGCGTACCCCGTAGTTCAAGGTCAGACTGTTCGTGATCTTCCAGCTGTCCTGCGCAAAGAGGTAAGCCGCTTTGCTGCGCACCAGTTCGTCCTGCGCGGAACCCTGAATGTAGTTGTCGTTGAGCCCCAGCAGGAAGTTCGGGAAAAGGTTCTGATACATCGGGTCGTTCGGACCGCCTCCATAGATATAGAAGGCGCCGTTGATGTCAAAATAGAGGCGCTGATCGAACTGCTGAATGCGGAAATCGCCGCCGAACTTCAGGCTGTGCTTGCCGAGCTCCTTGCTGTAGCTCTCGGTGAACTGGTAGGTGTTGCCCTTTTGCGGGAGCTCGCCTTCGAAGTTGTTGCCCATGGAGAATCCGCCGGAAATGGAAACAAAGGGCAGACCTTCATGAGTGGCGCCGAGATTGGGATAGACGCCCAGGCCCGTATTGTTGGTGTTGTTCGGATTGTTCGGGTCGATAAAGCAATTGGAAGCGACGATCCCCGGGCAGGAATTCCCGACAAGACTGGTGTTCTGCGGATGCAAGTAGGTTCCCTGTCCTTCCCGCATGAACGTAAACTTCAGCTCGTTGACCGCGGTGCTCCCCAGCCGCCAGCTGTGCTTGACCACGATCTGCTGGGTACGCTCATCCGTCAGGTCTCCGAAGCCGGGAAGGTTCGAACCGCCGGCCTGGAACCTGGCGAAGGGTTTTGCCAGGTAGTGCTGGGTGAAGTAGTAATAACCCATCAGGTCTTGGGTCTTTGTCAAGGTATGGTCAAATTTTAGAGTGAACTGATTGCTGCGCTCGTGCCCCAGCGGCACGCCCTGCCAGGTGCCGTCTGGACGGTTGGCGGAGGGTACCAAGGTCATCAGATCCTGGGCCAGCGGGTCCATGCAAGACACGGGAATGATGTTGTCCCGGCCGCCTGGCGTTACTGTATCGGTGAACAGACCCGGCGTCAGCAAAGCATTGGTAATCGGATCGTACGTCCCGGCATAGTTCACCCCGGCCACGATGGGGAACGAGCCGCCATGTTGCGTATTGATGTCCGCCTGACAGGTTGACCTTCCAGCCAGCACAGTTGCAAGATTCGCGTCGGTCAGCACACCGGCAAACGGGGAGCCCGCGGAAAAATTACCGGCGCGCTCGTCAGCCGTTGGCACTGTCACCGTGTCGGAGGAAGTGCCCTTGCGTAGGCGGTTGCCTTCATAACTCGCGAAGAAGAACGACCGGTCTTTCTTCACGGGCCCGCCAAAGGTGGCCCCGAATTGATTCTGGAGATAGTCCAGCTTGCTGGAGTCGAAGAATCCTTTGGCGTTCAGGTTCTGGTTGCGGAAGTAGTCGTACACGTTGCCGTGCCAGTCGTTCGTGCCGGACTTGGTCACCACGTTGATCACCGCACCGGAGTTGCGCCCGTATTCGGCGTCAAACGTGTTGGTGAGCACGCGGAATTCACCGATGGCGTCCGGAGAAGGCTGAATGGCGGGCAGGTTGGCGAACTGGTCGTTGCCGTCTCCGCCGTTCACCATGAAGTTGTTGTCCCGTCCGCGGCCGCCGTTGACGCTCACCACGCCGGCTTTGTCGCTGCCAAAAACGTTGTCCACGCCCAGCTGTGACTGCACGCCCGGCTGCAGCGACAGCAATTGATAGGTGTCGCGCTGCGCCAGCGGGAGCTGGCTCACCGAGCGCTCATTCACGACCGCGCCCAGTTGCGTCGACGTCGTATCCACTAGCGGGGGCGCGCCGGTCACTTCGACCGTTTCCGCCGCCGCGCCCACCTGCAGGGTGATGTCCAGCGTAAGCACTTCGTTCAACTGCAGCACGATGCCCTTGCGCAGATACTTCTTGAAGCCCGCCATCTGCACTTCCACCTGGTAGCTGCCCACCGGCACTTCCAGGAACATGTACTCGCCCGTGCCGCTGCTCTGCGCGTCGCGCTTCGCCCCCGTCGCCTCATTGGTCAGAATAACCGTGGCTGCGGTGACCGAACCGCCGCTGGAGTCCAGCACCGTGCCGCGGATGCGCCCGCCCGTGCCCTGCGCGTGCGCCAGCGACGGCGCCAGCAGCGCAACCAATAACAGAAAAATGGGCGCGGACGCAGCCCGCCGCGCAGCGTGACCAAAAATTTTGTTCAGTGAACTCATGGACGTGACCCCTCCCAAAAAACATTGGAAATCGTGGTTGCTGCACCCCTGAAACCTTACTATAATCCAGCAAGGTTAGAGAAAGCCCATGCCGCTGTCAAGCACAAAGAATTCGCGGAACCCCAAGCGCGCCGCCGCCCACGGAAAGCCTCTGCGCATCAGCGCCGTCGCCAAACGTGTGGGCATTTCCTCTTCCGCCCTGCGCGCCTGGGAAGCCCTGGGCCTCATCGCTCCGCGGCGCACCCGGAGCAAGTACCGCCTCTACTCCGAGCGCGACGTGCGCCTCCTGCAGCGCGCCATCTTTCTCCGCCGCGCTCGCGGCCTCAACCCCGCCGCCATCGTCCACGTCCTCAAGCGCCAGGGCGTGGTCACCGCCCCCGCCGGCAGCGCCGCCCTTCCCGGCCCGCGCTTCCGCCGCCTGCGCACCCGCCGCGGCCTCTCCCTGGCCCAGGTGGCCCGCGCCACCGGAGTTTCCGCGGGCTTTCTCAGCGCCCTCGAACGCGGCCAGATGCGCGCCTCGGTTTCCACCCTGCGCCGCATCGCCCGCTTCTACCGCACCAACATCCTTTCCCTCTTCGAGCCCGTTGGCGACAATCCCCGCCTGGTGCGCCCCGCGCAGCGCAAAGTTCTGGAGACCGCTCCCGGCGTGCGCATGGAGCTTCTCGCCTGGGGCAACACCGCCATGGAGCCGCACCTCTTCCGCCTTAAGCCCGGCGGCGGCAGCGGCGAATCCTATGCCCACGAAGGCGAAGAGTTCTTGCACATTCTCAAGGGCCAACTGGAAATCTGGCTCAACGAGCACGAGCACTACCGCCTGCGGCCCGGCGACAGCCTCTATTTCGAGAGCGCCACGCCGCACCGCTGGAAAAATCCCGGCAAGCGCGAGACCATGCTGCTCTGGATCAATACGCCGCCCACGTTCTGAAAATGCGTTGACCGCTTTGCGGTCACGCATGAAGTTGACCGCTTTGCGGTCACGCATGGATTTGGCCGCTTCGCGGTCACAGATATCTATGACCCCTGGTTCGTGACCCGGAAATCGTGATACAAGCTCAACCCTGAGGTGCCCGTGAAGACCACGCGTTTCTTTTCCGCCATCCTGGTTCTGGCTTCCTTCTTTAGCTTCTCCTCCACCGCGCGCGCGCAATCCGCAAAAATTCCGGTAGCGGACACCGTCGTCGTGCACGGCCGTGTCTATACCCTCAACGCCGGGCAGCCGTGGGCCGAGGCCGTGGCCATCCGCGGCGCCAAGATCGTCGCCGTCGGCTCCGACGCGGAAGTCGGCAAGCTCCGTGGCGCGGGCACCAAAATCATCGACGCCCAGGGCCGCCTTGTCCTCCCCGGCTTCGTGGACTCGCACATCCACTTCCTAGACGGCTCCTTCAGCCTCGGCCGCGTCAACCTCGAAGGCGCGAAAGACCCCGCGGACATCCAGCAGCGCCTCCGCGCATACGCCGCCCAGCATCCCGGCACTGGCTGGGTCCTCGGCCGCGGCTGGAACTACGCCATGTTCGGCGCCGTGGCCCTCCCGCACAAAAAATATCTCGACGAAATCTTCCCTGACCGCCCGGTCTTCCTCGAAGGCTACGACGGCCACACCTACTGGGCCAATTCCAAGGCTCTGGCCCTCGCCGGCATCACCCGCGAAACCCCCGACCCGCCCAACGGCATCATCGTCCGCGACCCGCAAACCGGCGAAGCCACCGGCGCGCTGAAGGAAGAAGCGCAGGCGTTAGTCGCCAGGATGGTGCCCAAGCCCACGCGCGCCGAAAAACTGGCCGCCCTGCGCGCCGGCATCCGCTGGGCCAACCAGCACGGTCTCACCAGGGTGCACAGCTGCGGCGGCGATTTCCCCGAACTCGACCTCTACGACGAGCTGCGCCGCCACGGCGATCTCACCCTGCGCTTCACCATCGCCTATTTCCTCGATCCCCCGGAGCTCCGCCCCCGGGACCTCGAGGCCATCGAAGCCGCGCGCAAGAAATTCCACGACGAGTGGATCGACACCGATGCCGTGAAGTTCATGCTCGACGGCGTGGTCGAAGCCCACACCGCGGCCATGCTCACTCCCTACAGCGACGACCCCTCCGTGCAGGGCAAGCTCTTCTGGGATCCCGCCAAGTACGGCGCCGCCGTCGCCGAACTCGACAAGCGCGGCCTGCAGCTCTTCACCCACTCCATCGGCGAGCTCGCCGTGCGCACCGCGCTCGACGCCTACGAGAACGCCGCCAAACTCAACCGCACCCGCGACCGCCGCCCGCGCATCGAGCACATCGAAACCGTCGCCGCCGCGGACATCCCGCGCTTCGGCAAGCTCGGCGTCATCGCCAGCATGCAGCCTCTGCACTCCTATCCCGACGACAACCTCAATAACGTCTGGGCCCGCAACGCCGGACCGGACCGTTCCTCGCGCGCCTGGTCGTGGCGCAGCATCGCCCAGGCCGGCGGCCGCTACACTTTCGGCAGCGACTGGCCGGTGGTCACCCTGGATCCCTGGATCGGCGTGCAGACCGCGGTCACCCGGCAGACCACCGAAGGCGCTCCCCCGCCAGGTTTCGTCCCCGAGCAAAGGCTTTCCGTCGCCGAAACCATCCGCGGCTACACCCTCGATGCCGCCTTCGCCGGCCGCCGCGAAAAAACCGAAGGCTCGCTCGAACCGGGCAAACTTGCC
The DNA here is from genome assembly GCA_020072785.1 of Terriglobia bacterium. Classification (NCBI taxonomy): domain Bacteria; kingdom Pseudomonadati; phylum Acidobacteriota; class Terriglobia; species Terriglobia bacterium. The sequence goes on from JAIQGG010000003.1 coordinate 242,435, forward strand.
GATCTCATCATCTTGTCGCAAAACGTTTTCGAGATCGACGCGCACAAAATTGCCGAAACCAAGGTGCGGACCACCATCGTCGCCGGCCAGGTCGTCTATCAGCAGTAGCGCATTGGCACGGAGGGAATTTATCCTGAAGCACTCTGCGGTCTGTGTTCTTCCGTTTTTTCCGCCGGCTGGAAGCAAGCGCACAGGCTGAAGCCTGTGCGGCTGGAGCTGGACACCATGAAGCGTCGCGCATTCTTCCTGACTCTGTTGGCGCTGGCACTTGCTTGCGCCTCCTGCAAGAAAAAAGAGGAAACCCTCAGCCTCCTCGTCTGGGAAGGCTACGCCGACCCCGCTTTCGTCCGCGCCTTCGAAGAGGCCCACCACTGCAAAGTCGTCGCCTCCTACATGGGCTCCAGTGACGAGCTGGTCGCCAAGCTGCGCGGCGGCAGCGCCTCAAATTACGACGTCATCTCCCCTTCCAGCGACGTCGCCGGAATGATTGCCAGCACCGGCCTCGCCGCGCCGCTCGATCTCGCCAAGCTTCCCGCCTACTCCCAGCTCTCCGCGAAGCTCCGCGCCCTGCCCCTCGTCAAAGCGAATGGCCGCACCTACGGCGTTCCCTTCATGTGGGGCCCCAACCCGCTCCTCTATGACACCACCGCGTTTCCCCAGCCTCCCGGCTCCTGGGCTGTCTTCTGGGACCCCCAACACAAGGGCAAAGTCTCCGTGTGGGACGATCTTTCCACTGTGTACATGGCCGCGCAGATCCTCGGCTACGACAAACCCGATCCCGCGCAGCTCTACAATTTGAATGACGCGCAGCTCGCCGAAGTCAAAAAGAAACTCCTGGCCCTCAAGCCCAACGTCCGCAAGATGTGGACCTCCGGCGGTGAGCTCACCAATCTTTTTCAGAACCACGAAGTCGCCGCGGCCATGGGCTGGCCGCTCATGACCAACCAGCTCCGCAAACTGAACTTCCCCATCGGCGAAACGATTCCCAAGGAAAACACCACCGGCTGGATCGACCACCTCATGATCACCGCCGCTAGCGAGCGCAAGGAACTGGCCCACGCCTTCCTCGCCTATATGATCGAGGCCCGGACGCAGAAAAAAGTCACGGACGTTACCGGATACGTTCCCGCGAATCCCGCCGCGGCGCAGTTCATGACCGCCGGGGAAAAAAAGAGCCTGCACCTCGACGATCCCGACGCCTACATGCAGCGCATCTACTTCTGGCAGGACGTGCCGCGCCGCGCCCGGTACAACGAACTCTGGAACGAGGTCAAAGCCGCGCAGTGAGCAGCGCACCCGCACCCGCGATTCCGCAAAGCGCCGCGCCCCTTCTAGAGGTGCGCGGGATCGCCAAGCGCTTCGGCGCGCACGAAGTTCTCAAGCGCATCTCCCTGGACATCGCCCAGGGCGAATTCCTCACCCTGCTCGGGGAAAGCGGCTCCGGCAAGACCACCCTCCTGCGCCTCATCGCCGGCTTCGAACAGCCCACCTCCGGCGAAATCTGGATGGGCGGCGAACGCCTCGACACCCTGCCTCCCTACCGCCGCCGCGTGAACACCGTCTTCCAGAACTACGCGCTCTTTCCGCACCTCAGCGTGCGCGACAACGTGGCCTACGGTCTGCGCGTCACCCGCGTGCCCAGCCACGAAATCGCCGCCCGCGTCGAGGAAGCCCTGCGCATGGTCAAGATGCAGGAGTTCGCCGGCGCCCGCCCCTCCCGCCTCAGCGGCGGCCAGCAGCAGCGCGTGGCGCTGGCCCGCGCCCTCGTCAACCGCCCGCAGCTCCTGCTCCTCGACGAGCCGCTCTCCGCGCTGGACGCCAATCTGCGCAAGGAGATGCAGTCCGAACTCAAAGCCCTGCAGCGCGAAATCGGCATCACCTTCCTCTTCGTCACCCACGATCAGGAAGAGGCCATGGCCCTCTCCGACCGCATCGCGCTCCTGCGCGACGGCGCCCTCGAACAGGTCGCCTCGCCTCGCGAAATCTACGCCCATCCCGCCACCGCCTACACCGCGCGCTTCATCGGCCACACCAATCTCCTGCGCGCCGAAATCCGCAACGAAATCGCCACCTGCGGCGCTCTTCGCTGGCCCGTCGTCGAATCAGCCGCAGAAGCCGCCCCGCTGGCCATCGGCCCGGCCGTCTTCTCCCTCCGGCCCGAAGTCATCCGCCTCGCGGCCGCCGGCAGCGCCGCTCCCGCCGGTGCCGTAAAATTTTGCGCCACCATCCGGCAGCAGATCTTCAGCGGCGCCAGCGAAATCCTGGAACTCGCCTGCAGCGGCGGCTTGGAACTCCGCGCGCGCATCCCCGCGCAGGGCCCCCTTGCCGGCCCACACGAATTTTTCTTTTCCGCAGCGGACGCCATCCGCGTCCGGGGGTCGTGACCACCGCCCGCGGACCACTTTCTCCCATGTACTCGCGCCTCTACAAAGCGATCATCTCGGTGCCGCCCCTCTTCTGGGTGGGGCTCTTCCTGCTGCTCCCCTATGCCCTCATGTTCGCGCACAGCTTCTGGGCCGTCCGCGAAGGTTTCCTCGTCCACCAGTGGAATCTCCACAACTACCAGACCCTCGCCGGCAATCCCGTCTATGCCGAGGTTCTCTTCCGCACCATGCGCATCGCCGCCTCCGTCACCCTCTGCTCCCTGCTCCTCGGCTATCCCCTCGCCTACTACCTTTCCTTCCACGCCGGGCCGCGCAAGGAACTTCTCTATCAACTGGTCATCGTCCCCCTATGGGTCAGCTATCTCGTCCGCGGCTACGCCTGGAAAACCATCCTTGGCAGCGACGGCGTGCTCAACGGCTTCCTGCAGTATTTCCATTTCACCAGCGAGCCCGCCGGCTTCCTCCTCTATAGCCCCTTCGCCGTCGTCCTCATGCTCACCCACATCTACACTCCCTTCGTCTTCCTCCCCATTTACGCCGCTCTCGAGCACATCCCCCGCCCGCTCGTCGAAGCCTCGCAGGATCTCGGCGCCGGTCCGCGCGCTACCTTCTTCCGCGTCATTCTGCCCCTCTCGCTTCCCGGCCTCCTCGCCGGGGCCACCTTCGCCTTTCTTCTTTCCCTCGGCGACTTCCTCGCCCCGCTGCTCGTCGGCGGCCCCTCCGGCACCATGATCGCCAACATCGTGCAGAGCCTCTTCGGCGCCGCCTACGACTGGCCCCTTGGCGCGGCCCTCTCCGTCTGCATCCTGCTGCTCACCGTCTCCCTGCTCTTCCTGACCGAGCGCCTCGAAAAGCGCTGGTCCTACAAAGGAGCGGCCCAGTGAACGCGCGCGCCAGTACCTCGCCCGCGCGCCGCGCCCCGCTGCTCACTGCTTACGCGCTGCTCGTTTTCGCCTTCCTCTATCTGCCCATCGCCGTGCTCATCGTCTATTCCCTCAACCGCGACGGCGTCGGCGGCTTTCCTCCGCAGCATTTCACGCTCGCCTGGTACCGTCAGCTCTTCGCCGACAACGCCATCTGGGACGCGGTTCTCAACAGCGTGTTCGTCGCCGTGGCCAGTGTTCTGCTCTCTCTGACCCTCGGCCTCCTCGCCGCTCTCGCTCTCGAGCGCGCCACCTTTCCCGGCAAGCCGCTCTTCCGCCGACTCGTCCTTCTCCCCCTCATCCTCCCCGGCATCATCACCGGCCTCTCCCTGCTCATGTTCGCCGTTTTCGCCGGCGTCAAGCTTAGCCTCCTCACCGTCTTTCTCGGCCACGGCACCGCGCTGATCTCCGTGGCTACCACCGAACTCTTCGCCGGCCTCCAGAAAATGGACCGCGCCCAGGAAGAAGCCTCGCTCGATCTCGGCGCCAGCCAATGGCAGACCTTCTGGCGCGTCACCCTGCCCAACCTGAAATTGCCGCTCATCGCCGCCGCCCTGCTGATCTTTACGCTCTCCATGGACGAAATCGCCGTCACCTTTTTCCTCATCGGGCGCGACAATACCCTGCCCCTGGAGATCTGGGGCCGCCTGCGCCGCGGCATCACCCCGGAGATCAACGCCATCTCCACCATCATCTTTGCCGCTTCAGTCGTGCTCATCGTTATCTGGTACCGCCTGCGCGCCCGTACGGAGCGCGCCGAGCGCCTGCTCTTGTAGCGCCGGGCGGAATTTATTCCGGCTTGCCCCCGCAGAAGAGGTACGCAACAATGACTTGCGCAATTCACACAGGTGGCCCCATGACGCGATTCCTTGCACGCTCGTTTGCCGCAGCCTTCCTCCTTCTCGCTGGCGCCGGAATGTTTCTCCGCTCCCAGGAAAAACCGCCATCCTTCGTCATTGCCGGCGCGCAGCTCGCCGACGGCACCGGCGCGCCGCTGCGCGCCGCCAGCGTGCGCGTCGCCGGCGGCAAGATCGTGCAGATCGGCAAGTTTGCTGCGGCCCAGGGCGAGCGCGTCATCGACGGCACGGGCCTGGTCCTGGCCCCCGGCTTCATCGACATGCACAACCACTCCGCGGAGGGCATCGCCGAGGATCCGCTGGCCGAATCGCAGATCGCCCAGGGCATCACCACCGTGATTCTCGGCCCGGATGGCGATTCTCCCTGGCCGGTCGGAGCCTGGCTCGAAGCGCGCCGCAAGAATCCCGCCGCGTTGAACCTGGCCACCCTGGTCGGCCACGAACCGGTGCGCCGCGCCGTCATGGGGCAGGACTACAAGCGCGTAGCCACTCCGGAAGAGATTGCGAAAATGGCCGCGCTCGTCGAGCAGGGCATGCGCGAAGGCGCCATCGGATTTTCGAGCGGTCTCGAATACGAGGTCGGCAGCTACAGCTCCACCGGCGAGGTCGTGGCCCTGGCCCAGGCCGCCGCAAAACACGGCGGCTTCTATGAAACGCACATCCGCGACGAAGCCGACAAAGCCTTCGACGCCCTCCGGGAAGAGATCGCCATCGGCGAGCGCGCGCACATCCCCGTCGAGCACTCGCACATCAAGCTCGGCACCGTAGCCGTGTGGGGGAAAGCTCCCGGATACATCCGCCTGATTGAAGAAGCGCGCCAGCGCGGCGTCGATTTCCTCGCCGACTGTTATCCCTATGACGCCTGGCACTCCACAATCAAGGTGCTGGTTCCGGACAAGCAGTACGAAAATCCGCAAAGCGTGGAGAAGGCGCTGGCCGATGTGGGCGGCGCAAACCACGTGACCATCACCGGCTTCCCGCCGAATCCGGCCTACGAGAACCGCACCATCGCGGAGCTCGCCGGCGCTCGCGGCATCTCCCCCGTCGCGATGTTCATCCGCATCATCCGCGAGGGCGACGCGGCCAACTCCGATGCCGCCGTGATCGGCCAGTCCATGGTCGAAAGCGACATCCAGGCCTTCTACCAGCAGCCCTGGGTCATGGTGGCCAGCGACGGCGGCATCGGCATGCACCACCCGCGCGGCGCGGGCACCTTCCCCCGCGTCCTCGGCCTCTTCGTCCGCGAGAAGCACTGGCTCACGCTGCCCGAAGCCGTGCGCAAGATGACTGCGCTCCCCGCCCAGCGTCTCGGCTGGAAGGACCGCGGCGTCCTGCGCGAAGGCGCCGCCGCCGACCTCGTGCTCTTCAATCCCGGCACGGTCATCGACCGCGCAACCTTCGCCAAACCTTTCGAGCTGCCTGCGGGCATCGAAAAAGTTTTCGTCGCCGGCGAACTCGTCTGGGACGCCGGCAAGCCCACCGGCGCGCGCCCCGGCCGGGTCCTGCCGAATTAGCCGCACGGGCCTGCGCCGCCGATTTTGGTACATAATAGGCCCCGCGCCCGGACTCCTCGGAGGAAACATGGCCGATCGCCTCGACGATTTTCAGAAATTCCGCGCCGACCTCAACGAAGAGATCCTCGGCTGCGGCCATCTGGGCATCAAGCGCTTCTTCGCGCTGGACCACCAGGCCTACGAGCCGGGCGCTTTGCCAACCAAGACCAAGGAACTCCTCGGCCTCACCGCTTCCATGGTCCTGCGCTGTGACGACTGCATCACCTATCACCTGGTGCGCTGCGGCGAAGTGGGCTGGACGCGCGACGAAATTATCGACGCCCTCAACGTCGCGCTCATCGTCGGCGGCTCCATCACCATCCCGCACGTGCGCCGCGCCTTTGCGCGCATGCGCGACATCGCAGGCCTGAAACCCTGAGCAGCGCAAACGCATGAACGAAAAACCAGCAACGGAAAAGGCCGGGCCCCGATTCCTCGCCACGCTGCAGCGGCTCGCCGTAGGCGCGCTTTTCGCCCTCGTGCTGCTCGTGCCCAGGCTGCTGCGCCTCCGCCGCGATCCGCGCTCCTGGCTCGCCCTCCGCGTGGCCCTGGGCGTTTTCGGCGCCGCGCTCGTCGTCGTGCCCCTCGGCCTATGGAACAGCTGGGTGCTCTCGGTCACCGGCCTGTTCCTGTTTTTGGCTGCCGTGCTCCTGCCTCCCGCGCGGCAAGACCTTTCGCTCGACGAAAAGGCCCGCGAGCTGGGCGCTCTGGCGGTGGTGAACGGCGGCGACTACCAGCCGGGCAATGCGCTCCCCGCTCCGGTGCACCTGTTCGTGGGCGCGGAGCGCATCTGGGCGCTCGACCGCGCCCTGCGCCCGCTGCTGGTCATTCCTTCCGCGGAGATCCGCGCGGTCCGCGTGCTGGCCGCAGAGCATGCGGCGCGCCTGCGCATCGAATGGCTGGAGCACGCCGCCGAATTTTCCTACCGCGGTTTTTTCGCCGCGCACCTCGCCGAGGTTGCGGCCGCCACCATCCGCGGCGTGCTGCGCTCTCCGCTTCCCGTCCTCCGGCCAGCCCCGGACAATCCGGCGGCGCCGCCGCGGGGCCGCGCCGCCGGCGCCTAGGGAACCTTTCTTTCACGTCTCTGCACTGTCACCCCGCCGCAGGTTTATGCCCCGGCGAGGGCAAACTGTGTCAAAATGTGTGTATGGCTCGAGGCTGGGAAAGCAAGTCCGTAGAAGAACAGATCGAATCCTCCAAGGCGAAGGAAGTACCCTCCGGCGAAGCTGCCCGGGCTGAGGCGCAACTCCAGCTGCAGCGCGAACAGGGAGTCCTGGAACTCTCCCGCAAGAGAGTCCAGAAGGACCTTGAAACCGCCACCAATCCGCGCTACCGCAAGACCCTCGAAGCCGCTCTCGAACACCTCAATAAAAAAATCGCCGAACTGAAATAGCCCTCAACGGATAAAATCTCCGGCCAGCCCCCAGAAATCGTTCACGTAGTAGTGCGAGAGCACATTCCCGAACAGGTAGCAAATCCCCCGGCAGGGCGGGATCCCGCCGTAGAGCTTGCGGCCGCGCGCGAAAATTTTGCGTAGCGAGCCGTCGCGCAGCAGGTTGCCGGCAATCAGGTGCAGCGGCTCGCAGGGATAGAAGACGTCGCCGTTGGGATAGACCCGCGGGAACATCGTCGGAAAACACTGAAAGTCGCCGAAACGCAGCAGCGTCTCGATGCTGCGCGGCGTGCCGTTGATGGGCTGCGCCCCGGCGCGGCGCCGCGCGAGGATTTTTTCGACCAGGGCCAGGTAGCGCGCGCTGCGGATCAGCGTCAAGTTCGGCATCTTCCCGTTCTGCGCCGATTGCGCGGCGAAGACAAAGCCTTCCTCCCGGCACCAGTCCAGCAGCCGCTCCACCTCCGCGACGTTCCACTCTTCGATCACCGTGCTGATGGTGATGCGTCCCGCATGGCCCATGCGCTCCTTGGCCAGCGCGATGTTCTCCAACACCCGGGGCAGCGCCGCGGGCTTGGAGAGCGCATTCGCCGGGTCCGGCGCCAGCGCGTCCAGGCTGACCACCAGCCCGGTCAGGCTCCGCAGCACATCGGGCTTGCGGTCCAGCAGCGTCCCGTTGGTGATCAGCAGCACCGAACGGAACTTGCAGTCGAAGCGCGCCGCCGCAACCAGCTCCTCGATGTCCGCGCGCAGCGTCGGCTCCCCGCCGGTGATGACGATGGAGTCCGTCTCGCGCCGGATGCAGCGCAGAATGCGCATGGTCTCCGCCGTGGACAATTCCCCGCTGAAGACTTCCGGTTCTTTCTGCGTGCAATAGCTGCAGGCCAGATTGCACTTGTGCGTGACGTAGTAGCTCACCGCGTAGGGCGCGACGATGTCGCTGCGCAAAATCTTGCGCCGCCAGGCGTTCTGAAAATACAGCCGGAAATTCTTGCCCACGAACGGCGCCTGGCGCACCAGCCCGCGCAGGAGCTTGCGCTTGCAAACCGGCGGCCGGGTGGGCGCCGCCCCCGGCGGCGCGTTCGCGGGGATTGTGGTCCGTGTGGTCATTGCCGGGGCCCCGTCACTTTATCCCATCGGGGGCCGGAGGGAGAAGCGAGAAGGAGTTCACCCTCCTGGTACTTCACATTCAGGTCTGGAAATCTCTGTTTCTAACGATCTTGAGCAGCGAAGGGACCGTTGGAGGCGAGCCGGGCCTGCCGCCGGAGCACGCGCCTGGGTGATGCTGGTCACAGACGGCAGACCAGGAAGGGTATGAAATTTTCTTGCGGCCCCGTCTGGGGACCGCGGATTTTCCCTCTATTTCACACGTGACCGCAAAGCGGTCATCCCACACAACTGCGAAAGCACACGAGGAGGTTAGTCATGAGACGCATCGGATTCCTGGGATTGCTCATCTTCACGGTTCTGGCTCTTGCGGCATGGTCGCAACAGCAGACCCCCGAGACCCCGCCACAGAAAATCATCAAGAAAGCCCCGATGAAACACACTCCCGCAGATTCGGGTATGAGAATGTACAGGGCGTATTGCGCCGTCTGCCACGGGACGGAAGGAAAGGGCGACGGTCCTGCCGCTTCGGAGCTCAAGGTACCACCTACGGACTTGACCATGCTGGCCATGCACAATGACGGGAAATACCCCGCCGAGCACGTGGCCGCGGTCTTGCGCTTCGGAACAGAAAAGCCGGCCCCAGCCCATGGCACGGCTGACATGCCCATCTGGGGTCAGCTCTTCGCGACCTCTCCCGTGCACGGGACGAATCCGGCCATGGTTCAGCTGCGCATCCGTAATCTGACGCAATACATCGAGACGCTGCAGGCGAAATGAACCATCGGGCAGCCCGCCCGTCCGCGATCGGGTGCTGCACGCCGCCTAGGCATAGGCCTTCAGGAAGAAGTAGATGCTCATGGCCAGCCCGGTGAGGATCACGAAGCCGCGGATCCACGCCTGGGGCAGCTTCTGCGCGTAGTGCGCGCTCATGTATCCGCCGAAGATGGCCCCGGCGGTCATGACCACGCCCTGCGGCCAATAGATGATGTGCGTGGCGATGAAGGTGATGGTGGCCACGCCGTTGATGGCCCCGCCCAGGGTAACCTTCAGCGCATTCATGGCGTTGATATCGGTCATGCCCAGGGCGGCCAGCATGGCCAGGGTCATGATGCCCATTCCCCCGCCGAAGTACCCGCCATAAACGGCTACGAACAGCTCGAAGAGGCAGGCTCCGGCGATGGCGGCGCTGCTGGGCTCCCGCGAAACATCCACCGCCAGCATGCGCGTCAGGTGCTTGCCGAAGGTGAACAAGGACGTCGCGCCCAGCATCAGCCAGGGCAGCGTGCGCAGAAAGGTGTGCGCCGGCGTCTTGATCAGCACCAGCGCCCCGGTCAGACCACCAACGACGCTCACCACCAGCAGCGGCAGCAGCACCCGCCGCGAAATGTTCAGGTGTCTGCGGTAGGCCCGCGCGCTGGCTCCCACGCCAACCCACAGCGAAACGGTATTGGTGGCATTCGCCGCTATCGGCGGAACTCCCGTGAAGAGCAGCGCGGGAAAGGCCACGAAGCTGCCCCCGCCGGCCACCGCATTGAGCGCGCCGCCCAGCATCCCGGCAAAGAAAAGAAAAATCCCCGTGGAGAGACCGATCATCGTGCCGCTATCCGCATTCGAGCCATGTTCTCCTTCTCTTCGCGCGCGGCCAGCTCCGGGCGCTGAATATCCCCGGCGAAATTTGTACCACCTCGGATAGTTCTTGTCGAACGCAGGGTCCGGGCTAGGTGTGACAGGCCACGGCGCTGGAACTCACCCGGGCCTGTGCATCCAGATAGGACAGGAATGCCTGGTGGACGCGAGGAAGAAATTTCCCCCGCAATGTCACGGCGCCGATAGTTCGCGTGGCGCGCTCATCCGCTAGCCGGACAAAGCGGCACCCATTGCGTTTCTCGACGGCCATCGCCGGAACAATCGATACGCCAAGTCCGGCACTAACCATGCTGAGGATGCTGGTGAATTGCCCGCTTTCAAAAACGATCTGTGGATTCATGCGGGCGCGTTCGCAGGCAGCCACGGCTGTATCGCGGAAGCAGTGTCCGTCGCGCAGCAGGAGAAAAGGCTCGGCGCGAAGCTCGGACAAGGACAGTGTGCGGCGCCTTGCCAGCGGGTTGTGTTTCGGAAGTACGGCAAGAAGCCTTTCCGTGAGCAAGGGGAATGAGTGGAACTCGTGTCCCCGAATCGGTAGTGCCAGGATAGCGACGTCCACAGTTCCTGCGCGGAGGCGTTCCAGGAGTACCGGAGTTATCTCTTCCACCACCGTCACCCTCGCCAGCGGATACCTGCGGGAAAAGACGGTGAGATGCGGTGGAAGAAAATAAGGCGCGATTGTTGGAATAACGCCTACCGACACGGGGCCGCCGACCGCCGCCTTACGTTCCAGGATATCGCCTTTTGCCGCCTCCAGTTCTCTCAGAACGGCGCGCGCGCGGGGAAGAAATGTCCGCCCAAGCTCTGTCAGCCGCACCGTGCGGCCCAACCGGTCGAAGAGGCGCACGCCCAGCTCCTCCTCGAGTTTTCGGATCTGCTGCGAAAGCGACGGCTGCGAGACGTGCACTGTCCTGGCGGCGCGGCTGAAGTTGCCGGTTTCGGCGATGGCGCAGAAATACCGGAGTTGATGGAGTTCCATAGGATATCCCTATAGATTCTATCGGAACCATATATTGGATGTATAGCTCGTCCTCCGCTAACCTTGCCTGCGAAGGAGAATTCCTATGACCGATGAACGCAAGAAAATGACCACCGCCGCGGGACGCCCCGTGGGCGACAACCAGAATTCCCTCACCGTGGGTCCCCGCGGACCGGTAGTATTTGAAGACTTCCTGCTTTTTGAAAAGATGGCCCATTTCAACCGCGAGCGCATTCCGGAGCGCATCGTCCATGCCAAGGGTTCCGGCGCTTATGGCTATTTTGTCTGCAACAATCCCGATATCCCCCAATATACGGCCGCGAAACTTTTCTCCGCGGTAGGCAAAAAGACGCCGGCGTTCCTGCGCTTTTCGACGGTTGGCGGAGAAAAGGGCTCGGCGGATACCGAGCGTGACCCGCGGGGATTTGCCCTCAAGTTCTACACCGAAGAGGGCAACTGGGACATGACGGGAAACAATACCCCCGTCTTTTTCATCCGCGACCCCCTGAAGTTCGGGGATTTCATCCACACCCAGAAGCGCGATCCGCAGACGAACCTGAAATCGCCCACGATGATGTGGGACTTCTGGTCGCTCTCGCCGGAATCGCTGCATCAAGTGACGATTCTTTTCTCCGATCGCGGAACGCCGGACGGCTACCGGCACATGAACGGCTACAGCAGCCATACGTTCAGCCTGATTAACGCAAAGAACGAGCTCTTCTACGTGAAGTGGCACTTCAAGACAAAGCAGGGGATCAAGAATTTCACGCGGGAACAGGCGGCGGAACTGGCGGGCAAGGATCCGGACTACGCGCAGCGCGACCTGTTCCACGCGATCGCGCAGGGTGACTTCCCGAAGTGGCGCGTGTGCGTGCAGATCATGCCGGAGAAGGATGCGGAGACCTATCACATCAATCCCTTTGACCTGACGAAGGTCTGGCCGCACAAGGACTATCCGCTCGTCGAAGTCGGCGAACTGGTACTGAACCGCAACCCCGAGAACTATTTTGCCGAGGTTGAGCAGGCGGCCTTTGAACCGAAAAATATCGCACCGGGCATGGGGTTCTCGCCGGATAAGATGCTGCAGGCGCGGCTGATCTCCTATCCGGACGCGCACCGCTACCGTCTGGGCGTGAATTATGACGCCCTGCCGGTGAACCGGCCGCAGTGCCCCGTGCACACCTATAACCGCGACGGCGCGATGCGCTTTGACGGCAATGCCGGATCGGCGGTGAACTACGAGCCGAACAGTTTCGGCGGGCCTGCGCAGGATTCGCAATATCTCGAGCGGCCGCGGGCGATCAGCGGGTCAGTGGCGCGGCACGATCATCGTGTGGACAGCGACTACTACACACAGCCCGGAAACCTGTTCCGGCTGATGCCCGCGGATGCCCAGCAGCGGCTCATCGGCAACCTCGTGGCCAGCATGAAAACGGTTCCGCAGCGCATCCAGGAACTCCAGATTCAGCACTTCTTCAAAGCCGATCCTGCCTACGGAGCCGGGGTAGCGAGGGGGCTGGGTCTGAACATCGAACAAATCGTCGGCCGCGCGGCAGCAGGCTAGCACCGCGGACGAACATAGACTTCCGATCACAAACAAGCTGAGGAGCAGGAAGTCCGCTTACGCGGATCTCCTGCTTCATTCCCTCGGGACCAGAGAACAGGAGAAAAACATGAAGAGTTGCTTTGGGACAATATTCCCTGACTTGACGCAGTTTCATTTCGGAAAAGAGTTGCCCGGCAAGGTCTTTCACCTGCGGGTGAGCACGCTCGGACCCGGGCATCGAGACCGCAATCTCGAAGTTGCAATGAAGGAATGGGAAGACTGCCAGCAGTGCGAGTTTTTCCGGAGTTGCTACGACTTCTCGAGTGCCAAACTGGCGATGCAGCGCGTCATCTCCACGTTCTAAGTTGTCGCCCCTAACACTGGATTAGAAGCACTCTTCTCCTTTTCTTCGCGCGCGGCAAGCTCCTGGGCGCAGCGCATCCCCGGCGAAATTTGCATCACCTCGGATCGCTCTTGTCGAACGCCGGGCAGCAGCGGAAGGTTGAGGCACATGCCATTCTTCACTTGCGGGAGCGCCCCGCCGGGACAACAAAGCGCATCCGCCAGCCCGATGCGGAAGCCGTCGCTTTTGTGGTCTGCGACGCCATTGGCCTCAAGGCACAAAATTCCGCGGATTACATTCAACTCTTTTCCGGCTGCAAAGAAACATTGGCGAAATCATTGGAGCAGGTGCAGCGCGCCGGCGCGGAAATCCTCGCCGCTATCACGCCGTAGTGCCGGTTAGTCGCCGTTTCCATCCCTTGAACTTCCTCAAGCGCCGTAATCCACGGCGCCCGCCGGGACACTCTTGGCCGGCAGAGGTTTGCTGGCCTTCACCGCGAGGAATGCCGCTCCCCATCCACCCAGGATGGACAGCGATCGGTCGTAATGACCCGCCAGCTTGGCGCAGGTGGCTAAGGGCGGGTAATAAACGGCGCCGCGAATGGTTTTCAGGCCGAGCCCCGCATCCCGAAGAAGAGCGCGCAACTCTCCGGTTGTCCAGAAGTGCGCTTGTTTCCAGAATTCGGAGCCCAGCCACGCGCGCACTCTTCGGCCGAGCGCCCACGTACTACAGCGCCCGAGTTCCCCGAGCAGGAGCATCCCGCCGGGCCGCAGGACTCGCGCCAACTCGCCCATGACCCGCTTCGGTGACGGAACCAGACAAAGTACAGTGATCGCGAGGACGAGGTCGAAGGAAGCATCTTGAAAGGGAAGGGCCTCGACTTGACCTTGGCGCCACGAGATTCCAGCCTTGGACAAGCTCTGTTGCTCCCGCTGCCGCGCTGCGACTAACAGGGGACGCGAGCAATCCAGCCCGGTGACGATGGCGCCACGCCGAGAGGCTTCGATCGCGTAACTCCCATCGCCGCACCCGGCATCGAGAACGTTCCATCCCCTGAGATCGGGGACTTGCGAGAAAATGGCTTCCTGCTCCAGGCGTTCGGTGATGGATCCTAGTTCGGATTCTCTCCAATGCGCGTATGCCGTAGGCGTGATGTCCATGAAGCGCGAGCGGCGTTCTCAGAACACGAGGGTTCTGTCGGCGGCCTGAGTCCAGGCGGTCAACTCATCCATCGAGCTTCGGTGTGTTCCTTCCACCAACATTTCGGGTTTGATTCCGCGCGCGTCCATACAGGACCCGCACACACCGATTTTCGCGCCCTTCCCCGCAAGAAACTTCAGCATCCGCTCCAGATTGTAATAGCCGCTCGGTGTGCTTTGTCCGTTGACGGCGCAGGAAGCCGCGTCCCCGATCAAAAAGACCGAGACGGCCGTTCCATCGGATTTCGCCAGCGTGCTCGCCAGCCGCAGGCCGTTGTAGCTGCGTTCCGTGCCATAAGGGGGATCGTTGAGAATGAGGAGGTAGCGCATAAAGCCTCCAGCGAACTCGTGAAAATCTAAACCGCGATGGGAATGCCGTACATCTTGCCCCCGGCCTTCAACATCGCGCCGTACAACTCGCGCTTCCAGCCCGGCGGGGATAGCCACCATTTTTCGAGCAGCACTTTGCCGATGTGCCATGCCTTGCCAATCTGCCGCATCTTCACTTGCGGGGACGGTTCGGCAAAGAAATTGCCGTAGGCGAATCCGGCGAGGTCTTCGCCTGCCTCCAGCATGCAGTAGCCTTCCCCGCAGAAGGTCTCCGTTGGCTTCCGTCCTTCAATTTCCGCCACAATTCTGCCTGCGACAATCTCTGCTTGATCGTGAGCAAAGACGCCCGCCTTCGGGAGCAGCAAAGGAACGTCCGGCTTCCAGCGTCCTGGTATCGGAATGGCCGTTACATCGCCGATGGCAAACACCCGTTCCTGGCTGGTTTCGAGCGTCTGGGCGCTGACGGGCACCCAGCCCGCCGCATTCGTGAGACCCGCGTCACGCACCAATTGCGGAGCACGATGGGGGGGGATGGCAATCAAGAGGTCGTAATTTTCCACGCCTTGCTGAAAGCGCGCTGTCCTCGCGGCCGGTTCAACGGCAACCAAGTTGTGCAGCGGATGGAAATGAATGCCTTTCTTTTCGAGAAGCTGCCGCACGGCTCCGCCCAATTCCGGCCCTGCGACGGGCATGGGCAGAGCCTCCGGCGTATAGAGATAGATGTCCACCTTGCCCGCAAGGCCGCGCTTGCGGAAGTAATCCGCGATTAGCATCGCCCCTTCATGCGGCGCGGCGGGACACTTGTAGGGCATGCCAGCCACGACAACCGCGATGCGCCCGCCGGGAAAAGTACGGAGAGCCTCCTGCAATCGCGAAGCTCCTTGAAATGTATAGAAGCTGTGGGAACCCTCGACCAGTCCGGGAACAAGTTCGGGCGCCAGCTCCGCGCCCAGGGCAATGATCAGATAATCAAAAGAGAACTCCCCGCTTTTGGTGATGACCCGGCGCGTTTGGAGGTCCACCACCTCTGCGCTGGTGTGGACAAACTCGACTCCGCGGCGCAGCAGGCTCCTCAGCGGACGGCGCACTTGCTCCGGCTTCCGGTCCCCCGTCATCAGCCAGAGAAAGGATGGGGCAAAAGCATGCTCGGCGTTCCGTTCAATCAAGACAACCTTGTGCTCCATGGACAATTTCGCGCGCAATTCGTTTGCGGCGATCATGCCGCCCACGCCCCCGCCGAGAATTACGATCGTCTTGGAAGGCATATCTCTCCCCCTCATCCGGCCGCGCGCGATACCATTTCGACCGGAAATCCGCGGGCCTTCCAGTCCGGGAAGCCCTGTTCGAATCGAAAGGCTTTCAAACCTCGGGAACGAAGCAACGCGACCGCTTCATCTGCCAGAACGCAATACGGACCCCGGCAGTAGGCGACAATCTCCCGGGTTTTCGGCAGTTCCCGCAAACGGAGCTTCAGTTCCGCAAGCGGAATCGATCGGGCGCCTGGAATGTGGCCGGCCCCGTATTCCTCCACAGGCCGGACATCGAGAACGATCGCGTTGCCGTTCTTCAGCCGTTTCCTCAACTCTTCCGTCGTGACTGCCCTCAGCGTGCTGCGATCTTTCAGGAAGGAATGCGCCACGCGGTCAATCTCGGCGATGCGGTCTTCGCCGAGATCCCGCAGCGCCTGCCACAGGCTGAAAACCCGCTCGTCCGCGAGGCGATATCTCGCATACAGCCCATCTTTCCTGAACTCAATGAGGCGCGCATGCCGCAGCACCTGCAAATGTTGTGAGGTATTGGCGGTGGACATCTCCGTCAAACGCGCCAGTTCTTCGACGTTTCGCTCTTTCTGCGCTAACAGTTCGAGCAGTTCCAGGCGCTTGCCGCTGGCGAGAGCCTTTCCAATGCGGGCGAACTGCTCGAAAAGATTGTCCTTGAACTCTCGTTTGCCTGGTCGGTTCATGCCACTATTCAATCATTCGCTTGAATACTTGTCAAGCTAGCTGACCAAGCTGTGCCCGTCACTGCAGGAGGCGGGAAGCCCTCGGGGCGGAAGAAGATGCACGAAGGGCGAAGGACTCAGTCGGTGAAGACGACACCGACCGAGGAGTGGCCCTTGTCCTTGTCGTTTTCGATGCGCACGACGTAGCCGCGCAGGCGCATGGAGCGCACACCCTCGTCGCCCGGCGTTTCCATGGTCACCTGCAGCTCGGACTGCAGCTTGGGGCTGTGGTTGAGGACGATGAGCGCGCCCTGCAGGGAGAGATCGCGGACCACGGTCTCTTCCTCGAACATGCGGCCGTCTTCGGTGGTCCCGGTAACCAGGGCGCGGAACTGCGCCTCGCGGCGCAGCGCGGTGCGCGTCCCCGGCAGGTGAATATCCGCGTGGCTGGCCCCGTCGAGGGTCATGACCATGCCCTCGCTGGCGGCGAAAACGGATTCGCACTGGTCGCGGGCCTGGCGCAGCAGGTTGTCCACCATGCGGTCGGTGGAGTCCGGGTCGTGGTGAAAGAGCACCAGGGTTTTCACGCCGGCTTCGCGGGCCAGGCGCACGCCCTCGAGCCACGAGGAATGGCCCCAGCCGCGGCGCGTGGTGGCCAGTTGCTCGGGCGTGTATTGCGCGTCATTAATAAGGATGTCCGCGCCTTCGGCCAGCTCGCGCAGGCTCTTGTCCAGCTCCGGATTGCCGGGCTCGTTGTCGGTGGCGTAGACGATGGTGCCCGCGGGGGTCTCGATGCGGTAGCCCAGGCTTCCCTGGGGATGGTTGAGCCAGCGCGCGGTGATCTTGCTGCCGCGAACTTGAAACGATTCCCCGCCTGCGAGTTCCTTGAAGGTGCGCTTGGCGCTCATGGCCGAGAGGTCCACGGGAAAATAGGGCAGGGCCATCTGGGCCTCGAAGACCTGCTTGAGGCTGTCGCGCCCAAGAAACTTGGAGCGGAAGCTGTAGAAATGGAATTCGTTGTTCTCCACGTAGAGGGGCGCGAAAAACGGCAGCCCCTGAATGTGGTCCCAGTGATAGTGGGTGACGAGAATGTGCGTTTCCGCGGTGCTCGAGCCGTTGGGGCTGACCCAGCGGCTGCCCAGCATGCGCAACCCCGTGCCGCAATCCAAGATGAATTGCGTGCCGTCCGGGGCGATCAGTTCGAGGCAGGGCGTGTTTCCGCCATAACGCCAGGTGGCCGGGTCCACCGTGGGGGTCGAGCCGCGCACCCCCCAGAAGCTCAGTTTGGCGATCGGAAAACTCATCGTGCGCGTGCGCAGCCTGGCGCTTTGCCCGGGCCGCACACGCTCCCCCTTCCGGCTTACCGCAGGCTGCGCGGAGCGTGCCGTTACCTCGATGGTAGGCAGCAGCGGGCGAAAGCGTCAATCACAACCCCGCCCGGAAGTGTCAAACTGCCCACTACGGGACGCCCAAGGCTGCGCCGGCATCCCGGAATGAGTAGAATGAAGCCGTGCACGTCCACGACCACGCCGGCGCACACGGCCATCTCCATGAGCCTGACCATGAGCATGTCCACGCCCACGGCCTGCAGCCCGCCACGCTGGCCTGGGCCATGGTGGTCACCCTCGGCCTGGTGGGCGCGGAGATTGCCGGCGGCCTGCTGGGCCATTCGGTGGCCCTGCTGAACGACGCCGTGCACAATCTTTCCGACGTGCCCACCCTGGGCCTCTCCTGGCTGGCCATGCGCTGGGCGCAGCGGCCCGCGGACCAGGAGCGCACCTTCGGCTACCAGCGCGCGAGTATTCTGGCGGCCTTCACCAATTCCCTGGTGCTGTTGCTGCTGGCGCTGTGGCTGGGCTACGCAGCGATCGAACGGCTGCGCGCGCCGGTGGCCGTGGTGGAGAGCTGGATGGTGTGGACCTCCCTGCTGGCGCTGGGCGTCAACGGCGGGATCACCCTGGCCCTGGTGCGCGGGCGCAGCGACCTCAACCTGCGCAGCATCCTGGTGCACAATTTCGGCGACGCCCTCTCCAATATCGCCATTCTCGTTGGCGCTTTCCTGATTCACCGCACCGGAGCCAACTGGATCGATCCGGTACTCGGCCTGGGCATCGGCGCGCTGGTGCTGTGGTCCAGCATCGGCATTCTGCGCGAGTCCGCGCACATCCTGCTCGAAGGGCGGCCCGCGGAAACCCGCGTGGCGGACGTGGCCCGCGCGATTCTCTCCGTCCCGGGCGTACAGGAGGTCCACGACATCCACATCTGGACGCTCGGCGGCGGCTACACCCTGCTGAGCTGCCATGTGCGCATCCCGGACATGCACATGGAGGAGAGCGAGCGCCTGCTGCAGGCCCTGCAGGAAAAGCTGCGGAAGGAATTCCAGATCCACCACAGCACGGTGCAGTTCGAGCGCGCCGGCCTGCCCGCGCAATCCGGCTACGTGATGCCCCAACCGGTTTCCCGGCCGCGGCGGTAATCCAACTGTTCCGGTGTGACCGCGAAGCGGTCAACCCCTGCGGCCCTCGCGCCAGGGACTGCCCCGCACCCCCCGGCCCGCCCCCGAAGGGCTTCTTCCCCCTTGCATTGCGGATGTGTTATAAACTTCGGGCTGTGGATCGTGCAGTGAATTCGGAGCCCGCACCGCCGGTGGCGGACCAGAAACCGGAGGCGCCGCAGGAAGATGCTTCCTGCTACTGTCCGGTCTGCTCGCAGCGGCTCGGAGCGCACCGCTGCAAGCTGGTCTGTCCGGTCTGCGGCTACTATATGTCCTGCTCGGACTACTACTGAAACGCATTCGGCTCGCGGCAGGAAGCGCCGCCGGGGCCCCCCAGAATCGAGACTGACGAGGAGGAAACGATCGTGGCACTTAAGATGACGAACCGCGAAGTAAACGGAGTGGAAGTGGTGGCGCTGGACGGCCGGATCGTTCTCGGCGAGGAAAGCAACGCCCTGCGCGAGAAGGTGAAGAGCATGATCGCCGCGGGCAAGAAGAAGATCGTGCTGAACATGAACAACATCACGTTCATCGACAGCGCGGGGCTGGGCACGCTGGTGGCCGCGCATCACAGCGCGAGAACGCAGGGCGTCACGATGAAGCTCTGCCATCTGGGCTCGAAATTCCAGGAAGTGCTGCAGATCACCAAGCTGCTGACGGTGTTCGACGTTTCGGACACGGAAACCGCCGCCGTCGCCAGCTTCAAGTAGAGCCGCGCGCGGCGCTTCCCGCGCCGCCGTCCGGACTCCCCGGCTTCGATCGCCTACCGAGGGCACGCGTGCGCGTGCCCTCTTGCATTTTGCGAAGCGGCGGAGGGCACTCATGCATTCAGCCGGTACATGGTGATGCCGCTCAGCAGCTTGGGATAGAAATCCGTGGATTTCTGGGGCATGACCTCGCCGGCCGTGGCCACGCGCATCACCTGGGCGACGTCCACGGGATTGAGCAGAAACGCAAGCTGCGCCGCGCCGCGGTCCACGGCGTCCAGCGCCGTTGCCGCTTCGCGCTCATAAGTGAGATTGGCTTCCGCGGAAACGGCCTGCTGGGTAATGCCCAGCCCCGCCTCGAGAATCCCGTGATGCAGCAGGATGACGTCCAGCTCGCGCTGCAGCGGGGAATCCCCCTTCAGCAGCCCGGCTAGGTCCGCGCCTTTGCGCAGCGTCAGAAGGTAATAGGCGCGGGCCGGGGCCGCCGCGCCGGCATAGACGCCGATGGCGCGCCGCGCGTGATTCGCCGCCAAGCGCTTCAGAAACACCGCGCACGCCTCGCGGCGCGCGGCGTCCGCAGTGAAGGCAAAGGCCTCCATCTCAAACCAGGGCTCGAGAAACCGCCGGAAGGCATCCCAGAAAAAATCGCGCAGGTTGGCCACTACACGGTGCGTCGGGAGAATCAGCAGGCCTTCCGCCTCGGTGTTGACGAAAGTCATCATCACGCGCTCATACGGAGCGTCGGGAGAGACGGCGCCGGCGCGGGCGCGGCACTCGTTGCGGTAGTTGAGCGCGGTCTCGTAGCGGTGGTGGCCGTCGGCGATCACCAGCTTCTGCGCGGCCATGACGCGCTGGATCTCCGCGATGCGCGCGGGGTCGGAGACGGGCCAGAGGCGGTGCGTCACGTCGTATTCATCGGGCACTTCCGTGGCCGGAGGCGCGGCCGCCGCGGCTTCCCGCAGAATGGCGTCGATGCGGCGCTGCGCGTCGGAATAGAGCATGAAGAGCTGGCCGGTGTGGGTCTGCGTGTGGCGTAGCAGCTCGAGGCGGTCGGCCTTGGGCCCGGAGAGGGTGCGCTCGTGGCGGAAGACCACTCCGGCCTCGTACTCCTCGAGCTTGCCCGCGCCGATGAAGCCCCAGCGCGTGCGGCGCTCGCTGGCGCCCGGCACGGTGTATTCCTGGGCGTAGGCGTAAAAGGCCGGCGCGGGGTCCGGCACCACGACGCCTTCCGCCACCCAGGCGTCCAGCGCCGCCGCCGCGCGGGTGTAGACATTGTTCTGCGGCGTGTCGTCCGGGAATATCCGGCCCTTTTCCACGGCGATCAGGTTGTGGGGGTCGGCGGCGTAATACTTCTCCTGCATGGGCGGGGAGATCTTGTCATAGGGCTGGGTGAGGGCGCGGCTGAAGGGGACCTTTGCCGGGTTGTAGCGGTAGGCGCGAAAAGGGTAGACCTGGGCCATGAGTTCTCCAATCAAAATTGGGTGCGGCAACGAACCAACCATTTTACGCGAGAAGCCGGCGATTCGCGAAAAAGTAGCGGCGGCAAGAGGCGGGCGGAGCCGGAAGTGAGCTTTGCGAGAAGGAGCGGGGCTAGAAAGAGCGGGGCTACCCCCCACCCCCGCCGTGCGACGCAAAAGAGTGCGGTTGTGACTGATTCTAAAGAGCTTGGCGTTTCCCGTCAGCGCAAAGAGCGCGTAAGAGATTGAAAACAAAGACGGTAAAGCGGTACTGAAGGAATGAGGTGATGAGGGCAGAGGGAACGCGGCGGAGGAGAGGGTGGAGTTGAGGGGGAGTTTTCGAACGGTGGATTGGCGTAACACGGAAAAGGATAGCAGATGGGTTACGTTATTTCAAGAGATTACTGAGTGGTATTCGAATGGGTTGTGGAAAAGTGTGCGGGGAGAATTGCCCTTGTGGCACAAAAAGTCAAAATCCCCACACGCAACACCGGCATATGGAGCACCCACTAATCCTCTCCCGACCTTATGCCTGGGCCACCCGCCAACTATTTCGTCGCCTTCCCTTTGGGCGGGTTCTTCTGCGCACAGTAGTTTCGCAAGCTTTCTGTGAATGGCTGCGTCCGCAGAAAATCAGAATCCAATTTACTGCCGGACACGAGTCGAATCGCCTCAGCTGCTTCCTGAAACACTTTCAGGGACTTGCGTTGGTCCCAGAGGACTTTCATAAGTTCGTCACAATAACGCTCCATCTCGTGCGAATTCATTCGTGGCAAAAGAGCAGAGCTTGATAGTAACCGGAACGCTAGCAATATCTGGAAGCGCGCAGGCTTGAATTTTGAGTCCAGCTGCTGATTCCGAAACAAGAACTCCAACCGATATAGAGCCAAGGCTGAAACATAATATGGCTCTAAACGGTCGTTTGCGGCGAATATACTCTTCCCCACACGCTCTAATATGGCTCGATAACTGCGCGTGGTTCGATGCGGCTCTTCCAAGAATATGGATGCAAAAGAACGAATGAGACCCCCGGGAGTGACTATGCGGGTTTTTTCAAAACCGGCGGAGCTGTTGTACTGGCGCGAGCGTCGTTCGTAGAATAGTCGCTTGCCTTCTTCGAAAGCCTGAAAGTAAGCTTCAATCTTTTTTTGAAAATCGGATATCGCCAACAGCTGTTCTTCTTTCACCTCGGTCTGACGGTTCGTTGCCTTGATGATGGAACCAATTACATCATCGTTTTTTGTAGATATTAGGCGAAGCGGTACCATAACCGACTTATCAATATATGCTTTCTGTTCGTGGAGGACATGGCTGGTCTGGCAGCCGTTAACGATCTGATAGTCCTCAATATGAAAACGATTACCGGTGGTGCGGAGCGTTTTGGCGATGATGGTGACACCATTGTTCATCAGGGCAAATCGTGATCGAAGCTCGCCCGACACCAACGTATCCCGCATCTCCGTGTTGACGGGGTTATATTCTTGCCAGTCACGAACATTGTCATAGAAAATACTTTTCAATATATCCCCATCTTCATCTTCGATTAGACGAAGAAATTCAGAAGCTGGCAAGAGACCGAGGTATGCTTCGCTCACTTGTTCGATGTCCGGCACGACGGTTCGCTGTGGAAACTCGAATTCCCGCGTGACTGAGTTCTTGCTGTCACGATATAAGCGCTGAATACTATCTGCATCGATCGGCAAAAACTCTACTTCACCGAATAGCCCCAGAGACTTCAGGTCAGCAACAACGGTTTTCCGGCGGGCTTCCAATGCGGCATCACCAATCCAGCGCCCGGTTGTGACGTAATAAAGTTTACATGTTGGATTCCTGCGCTTGAATTTACTACTCCGAGTATATGCCGCCGCCATTATAGACGCAGCCGACTTGACGGCAGCGTTACGGGGCAGTTTGGGCTTCTCCTCAAAGAAGTCCTGTACGCCAAATTCAAACTGACCAATTTTCGCCGAGTCAAAAGCAGAAGAGCGCTCCGCTTGGACAAAAATAAAGTCGACGTCCAAGTATCCGTTACGCTCGGCGTAATCCTCAATTAAGTCGGCATCAGAAATAAGCGAGCCATTAACTATAATTGCAATTCCATCGATTCCCGTATCCCCTCCAGAGCCGGTTACGATATCAGCCGTGTCGAACGCTTCTAACAAGAAACGTCCAACTGTCAGGTAACAGGAAAAATGCTCGAAACGTTTATCTTCAGCAAGCGTCATAATGTCTTGCTCTTTTGAGAATTCATCAAGAAGGGATTTAGTGATGCGATCCATTTTCTATCTCCTCAATGCCCTGCCCTTTTTGTATCTCTATGGTTGCAAAGCGTTAAGTTACGACAATATAAGCAAGGAATTCGCAGAACGGCAAGAACAAGTGAAAGCGGATTTGACCAACGCCTAGAGAACCGAATAAGCCGCTTCGTTCACTTTAGTTGCGGTGGCGGTGACAGGCCGTATATCGGCAACGCGGCCTGTCTTTCACTTTGTATTTGGTTTGAGACACTATGGAGCCAATCCCAAGCCGCCTGAGGCAGCCAACCGTTGAATTGGTGGGGTTCAATCTTCACTACTATCAAGGAGTCCGTTGCTTCGATGTGTTGAATTAGTTTTTTTGTCATCGCGTCTTCATCTAAATGGCTGGACACCAAACAGGTCTGCTCTATAAAGTGCATCCAATTCAAGGAATTTCCCCGTAGCTCTACAAAAAATGGGTCATAGACCTTGTTGGGGTCTCTGAGGGCGAACGTGACGAGCAGCAAATTCATGCGGCACCGCCATCACTTAATATCTTCGGTTTCTCTGTTCCCTCTGTTAAAGCCAATTCAGCAATGGACATTTCTTTTTTTTCTGTACCCATCCCCAGTCTTAGTTCAGCACGGTGGCTCGCTTCGCCATAGACCAGATTCTTAATCTTGAAGGTCGTAAGGAATGCCACAAGTAGTGCCAGACCGCTCAGTGCGCAAATTCCGATGACGAAGATTTCAAAACGCCGTTCGGGAAGAACAAGATATAGGCCCGCACCGATTACAACTGTAAACGCAACAAGGCACCTGAAATAGAATGCCAACGGAGTTTTTACCTCACGCTGGGACATCCACGTCAGTATCTTGCGCGTCCACGTTTCGATCCAATTCGAGGATTCCCGCATTTGCACAATTTTAATTCAGTCTCAAGGCAAGTACAAGGAACGATAACAGACGAATCCTGAGCAGTTCGCGGGTGGCTTACTCCTCAGGATTTTTACCTTCTTCCTGGCAGCGCGCGATGAGAGGATACCATTTCTGCAAGTCATCGCGGAGCAGTGCGATGGGGCGGGCCGAAGCTGCCCGGTCACTAAAGCTGGGCACCCGGCTGAAAAATTTTAAGGGAGAGCTTCAGGGGTTAAAACCCCTGAAGCAGACGCGCGGCTTATGTCGCGGCTGAAGCCGCGACCCACAAACTGCGGACATTTTTCAGCAGCCTGCTAGAGGCTGGGCAAAGGATGGCAAAGAGCACAGCCAGGAATGGCTGTGCCACAAGGGCGAGATGCGGGTGGGCGTCGAGGGGTTGGAGCGCGATGTTTCCGGCGAGCGTGGCGGTGTTTAAGTCCGGCCACGATCCCTCTGCTCCGCAAACCCATCCGGAGCGCAAAGAACGCGCTCCGCTCGGGATGACAGCAGGAGAGAAAGAGACCGAAGGGCACCCAAATTCGCCGTAGTTTCGCCGATGCAAATCTCTACAATATTTGCGGCCGCCGTTCGTCTACAGGAAGGGATGGATGAGCCGTGGAGCAGCACCGCGATGACCGAGCGAGACCGTCAAATCTCCGAGATCATCGCGGAAGAACGATTCCGGCTGCGCAATTTCATCCGCCGGCGTGTGCCCGATCCCTCCGACGCCGAGGACATCGTGCAGGAGGTCTTCTACGAACTGGTAAAAGCCAATCGCCTGCTGATGCCGATCGAGCACGTGACCGGCTGGCTTTTTCGCGTCGCGCGCAATCGCATCACGGACCTTTTCCGCAAGAAGAAGACAGCGACCTTCAGCGACGCAGCGATCGAGGACGAAGACGGCGAGGCGCTGCAGATCGAAGATCTTTTGCCATCGCCGGATGCCGGGCCGGAAGCGCTCTACGTCCGCAACGTGCTTCTGGATGAGCTGGAACTTGCGCTCGACGAGCTGCCGGAGGAGCAGCGGGAGGTATTTACCGCGCACGAAATCGAGGGGTACAGCTTCAAGGAGATCGCCGCGCGGACCGGCGTCAGCGTAAACACGCTGCTCTCGCGCAAACGTTATGCGGTGTTGCATCTACGCGAGCGATTGCAAAGCATTTACGACGAATTCACGAAAGGATAAGGAGCTGAACATGAGCGGGAGATGGAAGAGAGTGATTTTCATTGCTCCGCTGGCGATCCTGGGGATGCTGCTGTTTGTCGCCATCGGCGGCGAAATAGTGCGGCAACTGTGGAATTGGCTGCTGCCGCCGCTCTTCGGCTGGCGCGAGATCACCTTCTGGCAAGCGGTGGGGATGCTGGCGCTGTGCCGGATCCTCTTCGGCGGATTTGGATTTCACGGTTCCGGCCGCTCCAACTACCGCCGCCGCATGGCCGAGCGCTGGGAGCACATGACCCCTGAGGAGCGGGAACGATTCCGGCAAAGCTGGCGCGGACGCTGGGGCTTCGGCCCATCCACCGGCGAGAGCAAGGAGCAATGAAGCCATTTCGACGTTTTCGAAATAACAACAGGTTTCTGGCTTTTGTTTAAAGGCGCAAACGACCGGGCCGCCGGCGCTTGACCGTTAAGTACTTCCCGCTGCTAACTGCTAAGCCGCATAACCGGAAAGATTGCTCCTAATACTCCGGCTAAATCGGAACGACAATTTAATGTGTTCCTGGCGTTTTTTTGCGACCTTGCTAGTGGTACTGGACCTGGTCAGCAGTTCCGTGCGCGGGGAAAACGGCCGGTACTGCCTGGCTTTGGTACTTGACGCCGCCCCTGTTATAGGTAGAGTTTATACCGCTCATAAGACCAATGGGTGCGAAGAGGCGCCGGTCGCTTCCAGGCAGACCCCACGCCTGCTTCTTTTTAGGCCGTTCCGTCCCGTGGAAAAAAGATTGAAAGCTCTCTGATCGTTCCTGTGGAGGATCCGTGAAAAATCTATCGCTGGTCTCCTCGCTGACGGCAGGTCTGCTGGCCATGGCTCTTCTCGCCGGACACGGGAGTGGTTTCCGCGCCGCGGCCGCTGGTGCGAATTCCGCCGCAAGTACGGACAACTCCAACTTGACCTATGACATCACCACACTGGCGGGGAAAGTCGCCTCCGTGCATGGCACTGCGGGATTGCAGATTCGCTTCTCCGCGTTCATCGAGCAAGAAGCGAATATGAGCGACTTGATCTCCAGCCCCACTGCCACGCCAGTCACTCCCTTCCAAATCTTGTCCAGTCCGCTGGACGGCACCAGCGTGCTGGCGCCCGACGTCACCGTGAATCTGGATACCGGGGGAGCGCCGCAAAACGAGACGGCCATCGCGGTCGATCCCAACAATCCCCTGCGCGTCGTGGGAGGCGCGAACGACTACGTAACCCTCACCTGGAACTGCGCCATCGGGAGCGTACCGTGCAGCGCGGTGGGCGACGGATACTCGGGGACGTATTTCTCCAAGGATGGCGGCCAGACGTGGTGCTGCGCTTCGAAACTCGACGGAACAAACCCAGGGACGCTAATTCCCGGAGTCCAACACTTGACGGGAGGCCCGTACGACGCGGGCGGAGATCCGGTGGTGGCCTTCGACAGCCGCGGCCATGTCTACTACGCAGGTCTGGGGTTCGACCGCACCGCGCCGCCCAACACCGTGGCGGTGAACAAGGGCAGCTTCGACAACAACGGGAACCTAACCTGGGGCGCGCCCGTATTCATCAATGCAACCGCGGCGCCCTCCACGCTCAATGACAAGCCTTGGATGGCAGTGGATGCGACCGCCGGGAGTCCCTTCCGCGACAACGTCTACGTGACCTGGACGCGTTTTATTTTCAACCCGCTCAACGGCCATTACGTGCAGTCGCCCATCGCGGTGGCCGTATCGCGAAATGGAGGACAAACTTTCAGCGATCCGCAGCTCATCGTGGGCAACGTTTTGTACGGACAGGGTTCGCGGCCGGTGGTTGGCCCGGACGGCACGGTTTATGTCTTCTGGGACGGGGCGACGCGGCTGGCGACTTTCGACAGTATTTGGGTCGTCAAGTCGACCGATGGGGGTAAGAGTTGGAGCAAGCCAGTGGCCGTGTCCCCGCTGGTGGACATTATCCCCGCGGCAAATACGTCCTTCCGCGTGAACAGCTTTCCGGCAGCGGCCGCTGCGCCCAACGGCGATCTGTACGTCACCTGGTCCTCCATGATGAGTGACACTGGAGACCTGTGCCCAGGATATACGAACACCGGTTGCCACGCCGCCTCCCTCTATAGCAAGTCTACCGACGGTGGCGCAACCTGGAGCGCACCGGCGCCGCTGCTGCCTTCCGTGGATGCCAGCACGCGCACGGCAACGGGTTATCCGGTGACGCAGCCGGACGGAAGCACTCTGAACGCGCCCAGCGCCAGGCGAGTCGACACGCTGTTCCCCGCCATAGCTGTGGGGCCCACGGGACGCGTGTACATGTCGGCCTACGCTGCCGACGTGGTTTCGCCATGGCAAACGTGCGCAGTGTTCGGCTCGCCGAGCCTGAACGGCACAAGCTGCAAGACGCTTGGCTCGTTCATTAATAATGCCCGGCTGGATTACGTGGTGAGAGACCTGACCAGCGGGGTGACCAACACCGTGACCACGCAGCCGATCAACACACGTTATGGGTTCCGCGGCGCATTCTTTGGAGACTACACGGACATCGCGGCTGGATCCGACGATGTCTTCCACGCCTTCTGGACCGACAGCAATAACGTGCAAAACTTCGTGTGGTTCGGCGGCGTTGAGTGGGTTGCCGGCACCGCAAGCCACCAGCAGGACGTGGTCGCGCGCTCGGACAGCTTCTAGGTCCGCGCTGTTGCTCGTCTGTGATGATTCCGGGGTTCTCTATCGGAAGGGATTTCTCTCCCGGTGGTCTGCCCTGCCAATCGTTGCGTCCGGCGTTGGGCGAATTCCGATCCTCAATTCTCAAACATATTTGGATTAATCGAGTGCATCGCGTTTCTTCTTGACAGCGCGGCGCGCGATGAGAGGATACTATTTCTGCAAGTCATCGCGGAGTGGTGCGATGGGCACCTCGAACCTGCCCGGTCACTAAAACTGGGACACCCGCCAATGGCCATGAACGCTGCAACAAAGAAGCTGTTGCGAATCGTGGAGAGAGTGATTCCGCAATGCGGAATGGTGTCGCAGGCTGTGGCCTTTAATATGTTCCTGGCGTTTTTTCCGACCTTACTGGCCGCGCTGGGCCTGGTCAGCAGTTCCCTGCGCGGGGAGGGCGGCCGGGAGCTGGCCGTGCGGTTTTCGGCGATGCTGCCTCCGGGCAGCTGGCAGCTCCTATCCGAATACCTGCTGCACCGCGAGGTGAACCCCTGGCTCTGGGTGCTTCTCGGCTGGGCCGGGACGCTGCTCATCGGCTCGCAGATCATGAAGCTGATCATGGAAGGGATCCACATGATTTACGGGGATCGCGAGAGACATTCCTTCCTCGGCCGGCAGCTTCGCGGTTTGTTCTTGTTCTCGGCGGCCCTTGGGGCCTGGGTCGTGGCGATTGCGTTCAGTGTCTTTGGGCAGCGCTTGCGGCAATGGATGACGGGCGGATTTGGCGATTCCGCTCTGGTTCGCGGCTTCTGGGGCGTCGTGCCTCCGATCCTGGCGATGCTTCTGGCGGTGCTCGTCCTGGCCTTGATCTATCGCGTGGCGCGAGCGGGCGCAGCGAGCTGGAGATCCGTTCTGCCGGGAGCGGCCGTGGCGACGGCGCTGTGGTGGAGCGTGAATTTGCTGTTCGGATTCTACGTCCGGAAGATGAGGTTTGGACTGGTCTTCGGCGGGCTAGCCGCGGCCATCGGATTGATGGTGTGGATGGAGCTCTCCGCGATGATTATCTTTCTGGGTGCGGCCTGGAACGCGGAAGGCGCGCCACGAGCGGAAAGGCTTTCGAGGAGCGGCGACGTGCCGCGGCCCTGCGCGGGAGGGACAGCGGGATGAGGGTGGGCCGGGGTAAAGAGGCGGCAGAATGAAGAGCACAGCCAGGAGGGGCTGTGGCCCCGACTGCTGTCCGGGGCACGGCCGGGGGGAGATTCGACTACAATAAAGGATGATGACGACACCTGAACTGGGCGCGGTGCGGGCGCTGATCTTCGATCTGGACGGCACGCTGATCGATTCGAAGCAGGATCTGATCCTCTCCGTGAACGTGATGCTGCGGGTGATGGGGCGGGCGGAGCTGAGCGAGGAGAGGATTGCGGGGTACATCGGAGCGGGCGCGCCGCAGCTGATTGCGCGGTCGCTGGGCGGGGGCGCGAGCGCGGAGGAGATCCAGTGCGGGCTGGAATTCTTTCTGGGTTATTACGAAGAGCACAAGATGGACCACACGCGGGCGTATGCGGGGGTGCCCGAGGCGCTCGGCGAGCTGCGGCGCTATCCCATGGCGGTGCTCACGAACAAGCCGTTTAAGATCAGCCGGCGCATCCTGGAGGAGCTGGGGCTGGGGGATTTTTTCCGCGCGGTTTACGGCGGGAACAGCTTCGAGACCAAGAAGCCCGACCCGCTGGGCGCGCAGAGGATCCTGCAGGAACTGGGCGCGGCGCCGCGCGAGGCGCTGCTGATCGGCGATTCCGAGATAGACGTGCAGACGGCGCGCAACGCGGGGACGCTGGCCGCGGCGGTGAACTACGGCTTCGGGGTGCACGACCGCGCCGCGCATCCCGCCGATGTGTACCTGGAGCGCCTGGCGGACCTGCCGGTGCTGCTGAATCACCATTAAATTCGCCCGCACGCAGCGCGCCTGAGCGGCTGGCGGGTCAGCGGCGCGCCGCGGCTGGCGCGGCCGATATTTCGCTCACATCCAGAACGAACATCTCCTGATGCGCGCTCAGCACGAGGAGCCGTTTTCCGTCCGCGGAAAAGCGGGTGTAGACAATTTCGTCCGGAAAGGACTCCTCCCCGCGCTTCTCTCCCGTTTTCAGGTCGCGCAGCATCACCCGGCCGCCGTCGCAGACCGCCAGAAGATGGGCTTCGCCCGAAGCTGCGGGACAGGAGCCGAACAGCCGCGCCCGCTCCTCGCCGGAACCGAGCGCGACGACGGTGATCCGCGTGCCATCCTTGACGACAATCAGCGCGTCGCCCGCCGAAAACGCGGAGCTGAAATGCTCCGGGCCAGCTCCGCTCTGCACCAGCGCCCCGCCGAGGGTCTTGCCGGTGCGGGCGTCGAGCACCTCGAAAAAAGTGTCCTCATCGGACAGTTTGGCGCTCTTGTAGCGGCGCTCCGCCACGGGGTCGCGCTTCGCCGCGCTGCGCGCCTCGCCCGTTTTCGCCCGCCACGCCAGCAGGACGCGCTCGCCCTGGGGGTCCGCAAAGGGAACGGCGGCATCGTGAGGAATCTTGCGGGACCAGAGCTGCGCGCCGGTGCGGATATCCATCGCGCGTAATTCACTCGAACTCTGCAGGCCCAAGGGAACGAGGCCACCGACGCCCCTGAGTGCCATGAAAGGCGCCTGAAAATAGAAGAGCAGAACCGGCCCGGCGGGGTGCGAGTCCTGGAGCGGGCCCCCTGACCCTTCCATCTTCGGGCCCCGCCAACTATCGGAAAGCGTTCCACTCTTTTCATCGACTTTTTTCACCAGGAAGCCTTCCGGGCTGGTTGTGTCCACGTAGGCCTCGCTGTTGCCGCCAAGCCATACCCCGTACAGCCGCGGGAGTGGAACAATCCGCTCCCCGCTGGCCACGCGGAAAACTCCCGCGCCGCCGCGCACCCCCAGGGCAATCTCGTCGAGGTCCCCCGAGACCGCGGCCGTGCGCAGCGTGGGCAAAGGGGCCAGCGGGAGAAAACCCTGCGCGAGGGATTCGCGGGCCCCGAGATGCGCGAGGCGCACTTC
This sequence comes from Terriglobia bacterium, assembly GCA_020072785.1. Taxonomy (NCBI): domain Bacteria; kingdom Pseudomonadati; phylum Acidobacteriota; class Terriglobia; species Terriglobia bacterium. The sequence goes on from JAIQGG010000003.1 coordinate 273,335, forward strand.
CCCGTCCTGGGAGTAGCTCAGCAGCGTGTCGTTCCAGACGTCCGCCGAGGTTCCTGCCACCTTTTGCACGACCTTGTCCGTCTCCAGATCAACGATGCTGATGTCGTCCTGACCAGCCTCCTGCACCAGCAAGTATTTCTGCTGGGTGGCGCTACGGGCCATAGCCGCCGGCAGGGGCAGTTTGCCGAGCGTGGCTCCTCCGGGAAACGCCAGGAGCACAGAGTTTTCGTCCTTTTTCGCGTCGCGGGCCGCGATCTGGTCAGAGCCCACGAAACAGAGCAGGTTGCGCGCATGGTGTTGCACGGAGCCCGGCACATTGACGCGCTTGCGCTGCACCAAGTCCAGGGCCAGCGCAGTGCCGGCGAGGTTTCTGGTCAGCAGATAGCGGCCATCCGGCGAAAAAAGCAGCGGAAACCAGAACGATTCGCGCTCGACGAGGGGCGGCAGCGAATTCACGGTCAGGAAACCGATGGGCTCGGCAAAGGCGGTGCCCGAGCCGCGCGGAAGAAACATGGTGGGCGGAGTCGAGGGACCCTCGTCGCCTTCGGCGAGAATCTGCTCCCCGGTGTCCGTACGAAAGACGCGGATCTTGAGGCCGGGGTCGTAGCACGCCGCCAGTTCGCCGTCCGCAGAGAGCTCCGCCACGAGGCAGCCCTCCTTGGCCGGGAGATCCTTTTCATCGGCCATGCGGTCTTCGGCAATCAGCCAGCGCCCGATTTGCAGGGAGCGGCTGGCAAACACGAGCATCTTCGAATCGGAGGAAAAGCGCGCGGGCAGCGCGTCAGGAGCAAAGAACCATTTGCGCAGGGCCAGGTGTTCCCGGCTGAGCAGGTAGATTACGGATTCATCCTGCACAACCAGGTAGGCCCCGTCGGGGCTGAAGCGTAGCTCGCGCGGCGCGTTGCGCAGCAGCGGGGAGAGGCGCTGGCGGCTCAGGACTCCGTGCAGCGTGCCTGGGGAGTGCAGCTCCTGGCCCGCGGCCGCACTTTTTTCAAGAAGCCCGAAGAAAGAAGGAGTAGCGGCGAGCAACGCGGCAACCGCCAGCGTCCGGTACAAAGTCTGCATCGCGCCACGCATGGACCGATCCCCTATCTGTTCCTGAAAACAGCAGCAGCCAGCAGGCCCCGCAAGGCGGTGCCGAGGCTGCGGCTAACGGCGCCGCCGCGACATCCGGCCAGAAGACCCTGGTCCGCGCGGGTAAATCGCAGAGCGAGAGCTGGCCGCGCCCGCAAGGGCGGCTCGGGATATTGCTGTGCCTCCGGAGGAGCTTGCCGGCGAGGCTAACATCTTCGCCGGGAAGTGTAAACGACAGCCGTCAGACCCTTGTCTGGGTGACCGCGAAGCGGTCAACTCTGCAACTCTGGCCTGCGGTTGCACCTGCCAAGCGAGGCACTATTCTCCACTGTCATCTTGCGTTCTGGCGCGCGGCTTGGCAGACTCGGCGCGTGCTGGTAGGCCTCTTCCCCGAACTGGACGCGCCCGGAGGTGTGCAGCGCGCCGGCCGTCATCTGGCGGCGGTGCTGAGCGAATACGCTGCGGGCCGCGACATGGATTACCGCTTTCTGAGCCTGAACGATTCGCCGGAGCTGCACCGCACGGTGGTCGCGGGGCGGGAGTTTGTCTACACGGGGTGCGAGCGCGGGAAGCTGCGGTTTCTGGCCGCGGCGCTGCGCGCGGCGCGGCGCGGCGCGAAGATCGTTCTGGCGGCGCATCCGAATCTGGCGCCGGTGACGCGGGCGATGCGCCTGGTGGCGCCCGGGCTGAAGACCATCGTGTGCACGCACGGCGCCGAGGTGTGGGAGCCGCTGCCGTTGCTGCGGCGGCGGGCGCTGCGGCGCAGCAATCTGGTGCTGGCGCCGAGCCAGGACACCGCGAATCAGGTTATGGTGCGGCAGGGAGTGGGCGAGGAGCGCGTCCGGGTGCTGCCCTGGGCGCTCGATCCGCAGTTCGAAGCGCTGCTGAGCTTGCCTCAAGCCGCCGCGCTCCCGCCGGGCTTTCCCCGCGGGCGGGTGATCCTGGCCGTGGGCCGCTGGATGGCCAGCGAGCGCTACAAGGGCGTGGATCATCTGATCGCCGCGATGGCCCGGCTGCGCACGCGCTGGCCGGACGTGCAACTGGTGGCCGCCGGAGAAGGCGATGACCACCCCTGGCTGGAAAATCTGGCCGCGGAGCACGGCGTCCGCCGGCACGTGCATTTTCTGCACGGGCTCTCGCTGGCCGCGCTGGCGGCGTGTTACGCGGCTTGCGAAATCTTCGCGCTGCCCAGCCGCGGGGAAGGCTTCGGCCTGGTCTATCTGGAGGCGATGGCCTGCGGCAAACCGGTGATCGGAGGAGCGCACGGCGGGGCCCCGGAAGTGATCGAAGACGGCGTGACCGGCTATCTGGTGCCGCACGGGGACGTGACGCAGATCGTCACGGCGCTGGAGACGCTGCTGCGCGATCCCGAGCACGCGAGGGCCATGGGCGCGCGCGGGCGGGAGCGCGTGCACAGCCAGTTCCGATTTTCCATGTTCGCCAAATCCCTGAAGAAACTCCTGCACCAGCAATGCGCATCCTGAAAGTTACCGCCAGCTATGCGCCGTTTTTTGAATTCGGCGGGCCGCCGGTCAAGGTCCAGGCGCTGGCCGAAGGGCTGACGCGCCGCGGGCACCGGGTCACGGTGCTGACCGCGGACTGGGGGCTGGCCGAGCGCGGCGGAGGGCAGCGCACGACCTTCGGGCTGCGCCGCGAGGAAAACGGCGTCGAGGCGCTGTACCTCGCGCCGGGCCTGCCGGCCTGGCTGCGCTACCGCTCCCTGACCTGGTATCCGGGCGCGGCGCGCTTCTGCCGCGAACGCCTGCGCGAATTCGACGCCGTGCACATCTACGGGCTCTACGACCTGCTCGGCCCGCGCGTGGCCGCCGCCTGCCGCGCCGGCGGCGTGGCGTATGCCGTGGAACCGATGGGCATGTATCTGCCCATCGTACGCAGCGTGCGCCTCAAACGCGCCTACCATGCGCTGTTCGGCCGCGCGCTGATCTCCGGGGCGCGCGCGGTGATCGCCACCTCCGAGCAGGAGGCGGCGGAACTCGCCGGCGGCGGCGTGGAGCCGGGGCGCATCCTGCTGCGGCGCAATGGGGTCGCGCTTCCCGGGGCGCTTCCGCCGCGCGGGCAATTCCGCGCGGCCCACGGGATTGCCAGCGACGCGCAGGTGGTGCTTTTTCTAGGGCGCCTGGCCAGCAAGAAGAGCCCGGAGCTGCTCCTGCGCGCCTTCGCGCATCTGGCCGGCGGCGACGACGCGGCACGGCTGCGCCTGGTCTTCGCCGGGCCGGACGATGAAAATATGATGAAACGCCTCAGGGAGTCCGCACGTTTACTGGGGATAAGGAAAGGTGTAATCTTTGCCGGCCCGCTATTCGGTGAAAGCAAGTGGAGTGCGTACCGGGATGCCGACGTTTTCGTCCTGCCATCGCAGAACGAAAATTTCGGCAACGCCGCAGCCGAGGCCCTTGCGGCGGGCACCCCGGTGATCGTCACCGAGACGTGCGGGATTGCGGCACTGCTGGCGGAGGGAGCCGGGGTGATCGTGCCACACGACGAGGCGGCGCTCACCGGCGCACTGCAGCGGGTGCTGCACGATGCGGCGCTGCGCGAGCGTTTGCAGGCGGGAGGGGCCGCGCTGCTGCCGCGCCTGGGATGGGAAGAGCCCGTCCGGGAGATGGAACAGCTTTACGAAAGGCTGGGCCGCAGACCATGATTTTTTCATGGTCCGGGAGGACGTAATTACTTAATTCATGGCGGCCTCAAAACATCCCGTCCTGCGCACGGTGTGGTGGAGCGCCGACCTCCTCCTGAAGCTGGCCTTGGTGACCCTGCTCTACTCGGGGACCTGGGAATTTTCCGTCCGGCAATATCTCCGGGGCTTTTCGAATGCGGTCGTTCCCGCGGTGGCCACGCCCGAACAAAAAGTGGAATCCATTCTTGACTGGCTGCGTGCCGGACCCGCACGCGCGCAGTCCCCTTCCCCGCAAGGACTCGCGCAGCGCGATCCGGAGACGACCCTCAACGATCAGGAACTCCTGCGCGTCTGCGGCACGGCAACCAATGCCTTCGTGAATCTGGCCAGAAGCTCCGGGCTTGCCGCACGCCGCCTGTTGCTGCTCAGCCCAGACGGCAGGGCAAAGCACGTCGTGGCGGAAGTCAAGATGGAGGGGCGCTGGGTGATCGTGGACCCCTCCTACCGCGCCATCCTGCGCGATGCGCAGGGTCGCATGCTCACGCGGCAGGATCTGCAGGACCCGCAAACGTTCCGGGAGGCCACCCGCGTTATTCCCGGCTATCCCCCCGAGTATAGCTACGAAAAGTTCGCGCACATCCGCCTGGCGCGGCTGCCTCTCGCTGGCCTCCGCCTGCGCCGGTTCCTCAATGCGGTCTATCCCCGTTGGGATGAGAAGGTGGACTTGACCTTGCTCGTGGAGCGCGAATCCATGGCCCTGCTGGCCGCCTCCATCGCGCTGGTGGTTTCCCTGCTGCTCCTGCGCATCCTCCTGGTGCGGTATGCCGACCGCCGGTGGTCATTCACGTTGTGCCGCCGGTACCTGCGTTTATTTGGCAGCAGCCCCAATCCCTATATCCAATCCGCGCTAAACTAAGCGCGTGTGCGGCATCTGCGGAATTGTCCTGACGGCAAATCCGGCGACGGCGGAAGCGCGCGTGCGCGGCATGACCGCGGCGCTGCGGCATCGCGGCCCGGACGACGAAGGCTTTCTCGCCGGCGATCCGCGCGCACCGGGCGTGGCGCTGGGCATGCGGCGGCTCAGCATCATTGACCTCCAGGGGGGCCACCAGCCCATTTGGAACGAGGCGCACGACATCGCCGTGGTCCTCAACGGCGAGATTTACAACTACCGCGACTTGCGCGAACGCCTGACCCGCGCCGGCCATCATTTCGCCACGCACTCCGATACCGAAGTGCTGGTCCACGGGTGGGAAGAGTGGGGCGAGGATTGCCTGCACGAACTGCGCGGGATGTATGCCTTCGCCGTGCTCGACCTGCGCGGCCAGGTCCTGGCACCGCAGCTCTTTCTCGCGCGCGATCCCCTGGGCATCAAGCCGCTGTACTACACGCAGACCCGCGAAGGCCTCTTCTTCGCCTCCGAGGTGCGCGCGCTGCTCGCCGGAGGGGTGGCCAAAAAGCTTTCCCCGGACGCGCTGACCTCCTATCTCCTGTTCGGTTCCGTCTCCGAGCCGGTGACGCTGCTGGAGAACGTGTTTTCGGTGCCCCCGGGACACTCCATCCTGCTGCTGGTGCCCGATCGCCGGCAGTTGCCGCGGCCGCGCCCCTGGTGGGACCTGCGGCGCAGCCCCGCGGCGCGCGATCCCAAGCGCCCCCGGGACTTCGCGGGAGCGGTGCGCGCGCTGCGCCCGCTGCTCGAGGATTCCGTGCGCGCGCATCTGATCGCCGACGTGCCCGTGGGGCTGTTTCTCTCCAGCGGGCTGGATTCCAGCGCCCTGGCCGCGCTGGCGGCGCGCGAACAGCGCGGCATCCGCAGCTTCACGCTGACGTTTCCGGGAACTCTTTACGACGAAGCCCCGCTGGCTCGCTGCGTCGCCAAACACTGCGGCACCGAGCACAGCGAAGTGCCGCTGGGCGGCGCGGAAATGCTGGAGCATCTGGAGAGCGCGCTGGGCGCGCTCGACCAGCCGACCATGGACGGCATCAACACCTATCTAGTCTCCTGGGCCGCGCGGCAGGTAGGGCTGAAAGTGGCGCTCTCGGGCCTTGGCGGCGATGAACTCTTCGCCGGCTACCGCACCTTTCGCGATGTGCCGCGCCTGCGGGGCCTCGCGCAACTGGCGCGCCTTTTCCCTTCTGCGCTGCGCCACGTGACCGCGCCGCTGATCGAGCGCCTCGCCGCGCGCGGCGCCGCTCCTGACGCCGCGCGCAAGGCCGCCGCGCTGTGGCGCGACCGGGAGCGTCTGCCCGACGCCTACTTCTTCGCCCGCGCTCTGTTTCCCCCGGGGGAACTGGAGCGCATCGCCACCCCGCGCTATCGCAGCAGCGCCATCGGCGGGGACGGCACGGCATTGCTGCCCACCTGGCTGGGCTGGATCGAGCACGTCGCCGGAGACGCCCGCAACATGGAGCGCGTGGCGGGCATCTCCTGGCTCGAGCTGCGCACCTACATGGTCAGCACCCTGCTGCGCGACACGGACTCCGTGAGCATGGACCGTTCCCTGGAGGTGCGCGTGCCGCTGCTGGATACGCCGCTGGTGGAATTTCTGGCCACGCTGCCGGACGCGGCGCGGCGCCGCCCGAAAGTGCAGAAGGCCCTGCTGGTGGAAGCGCTGCGGGATGCGCTGCCGGAGGAGATCGTGACGCAGGCGAAGCGCACGTTTACCTTGCCGTGGGAGGAGTGGCTGCGCGGGCCGCTGCGCGAGCGCATCGAAACGAGTCTTGCGGAGCCGGCCGCGGCGCTCGCGCCGCACCTGCGCCTGGGGGGAGTGCGCGGAGTCTGGGAGGCGTTTCAGGCGGGGCGCACGTCGTGGTCGCGGGTATGGTCGCTGTACGTGCTAAACGAGTGGTGCCACCGCAATCTGTAGCGGCGGGCCTTAGCAGGCGGTCATTTTGCGGGCCGGTTGCACACCACAAAGAAGGCAGGCGCCCGACAAAACGGGGATAAATTCCGCCTGGGGCGGCACTACTCCCGCACGATTTCGTAGCGATGCGTGAGCGCCGCCGTCTTCTTCAGCATGGCCGCCACCGAGCAATATTTCTCCTGGCTCAAGCCGATGGCCCGCTGCACGGCCGTTTCCTCGAGCTGCCCCTTCAAGCGGAATAGAATCTCGATTTTCGTCCACACGGTGGGCGGCTCGGCGGCGCGCTCGCCGGAGACAAGCACCTCGAGGGATTCCAACTTCTGGCGTTTTTTCGCCAGAATAAGGACCACGTCGGTGGCCGTACACGCGCCCAGGGCCATGATCAGCAGCTCCATCGGCCCCGGCGCCTGGTTGGAGTCGCGGTCGCAATCCAGGGCCAGGGCGTGTCCCGAAGGGCTGGTGGCCACGAATTTCTGCCCGCCAATCCACTGCACCGTTGCCGTCTGCATGGAGCCTCCTGAGAAGAAAATGAGGATAGCACTTCTTTGATTTTCCGCGGAGTAAGGGGCGTAAGAAGGAGGGGTCAGGAGTTCCGGGAGGAGATGACGGAAGCGACTTCGATGATGGGGTTGGGGAGCTGGCGCATGGTCTGGACGAAGAGGGCCACGATTTTGGCATCGAACTGCGCGCTGGCGCAACGCTCCAGCTCGGCCATGGCGTCCAAGGCGCTGCGGCCCTTTTTGTAGGTGCGGTCGCTGGTGATGGTGTCGTAGGCGTCGGCGATGGCGATGATGCGCGCGCCCAGGGGAATGCCGTCTCCCGTGAGGGCGTCGGGATAGCCGGAGCCGTCAAAATATTCGTGGTGATGGCGCACCATCTCGCGGATGCGCCCGAGCGGGGTCAAGGGCTCGAGGATCTTGGCGCCAAAGGTTACGTGGGACTTCATGGTCTCCCACTCGCCGGGATCGAGCGGGCCACTCTTGTTGAGAATGGCTTCGGGAATGGCCACTTTGCCGATGTCATGGAGGACGCCGGCGAGGCGGATTTCCTCGACCTCCACATCGTTCATGCCCAAGGCCTCGGCGATCAGCGCGGCGTAAGCGGAGACCTTCTGGGAATGGCCCTGCGTGTAGTGGTCCTTGGCGTCAATGGCAAAAGCGAGGGAAGTCACGGTGTCCAGCACCGCCTGCGGCAGCGAGGCCGGGCCGGCGCCGTTAGACGGCGCGGCTTCCGGCACAGCAGCGTCTGGAGAGAGCGATTCGGTGAATTGCTTAAGGCGCTGATAGATCTCCTCAAAAGCCTCGGGGCCCGTGGAAAACAGCCTCTTTAGTGTAACACCAAGATAGGCCTCGAGGACGTCGCGCTTCCACTTCTTGGCCTCGCCGGGGTCGAAATGGTCGGCGGTGGAAACAGCGTTGCCGCCCTGATGCTTGGAGAGGTACATGGAAGCGTCGGCCACCTGGATGAGTTCCTGAGGGGAAGAACCGTGCAGGGGGAAGCAGGCGATGCCGAAGCTCGCGGTGATGTTCTTCTCGCGCAGCAGGGGATCGGCGCAGACCCAGCCGCGCAGCTTGAGGGCCAGCTGGCGGGCGTGCTCCATGGTGGTTTCCGGCATCAGGATCACGAACTCGTCGCCGCCGTAGCGCGCCACGACGTCAGAGCGGCGGCAGTTGGTCTCCAGAATGTGCCCGACGCGCTGCAGCACCAGGTCCCCTTCGAGATGCCCGTAGAAATCGTTCACGAACTTGAAGCGGTCGAGGTCCATCAGCACCAGGGAGAAAGAGCGGCCCGCGCGCGTCGCCCGCTTCCATTCCGCCGAGAGAGCTTCCATAAAGAAGCGGTGGGTCTTGACGCCGGTCAGTCCGTCGGTGATGGCCTGTTCCTGGGCCTTCTGGAAGGTCAGGGCATTGTGCAGGGCGCCGGCGATCAGGTCGGCGAGCGTGCGCAACAAAAGAATCTCTTCTTCGTTGAAGTTCACGAGTTTTGTAGAGCCCACGTAGAGCACACCGTGCAGCTGATCGGCATAGAAGACGGGCAGGGCCATGGCCGCGATGCACTCGGCAAGCAGGGGCTTGAGCGCGGGATCGGGAGAATCCCCCGCACCGTAGAAGGCCATCTGCCCGGTGCGCGCCACGTGGCCGACGAGTCCCGCACCCAGGGGGATGCGCCAGCCGAGGGCGCCGCGCAGCTCCCCGGCTTCCGACTGGATGACCACTTCGCGGGTCGAGTAGTCCAGCACACCGATGCCGACGTGATCGAGAGTCAAGCCCTGGCCCAGCTGCTGGGTGATCTCGGCGAGCATCTCTTCGGGATTGAGGGTGGCGATGGCTTTGCGCGAAACGGCGTTGAGCAGGGAGAGGTGCCGGGCCTTGGTCCGCTCTTCCTGGAACAGCCGCGCGTTTTCGATGGCGATGCTGGCCTCGCTGGCCAGCACGCGCAGGAGTTCCAGATGCCCCTCGTCGAACTGCCGGTCGATCTCGGCAAAGACGACGATGGCCCCGATGGCATGATCATAGGCCACCAGCGGAACGCCGCAGAAGCAGCCGCGCGAGCGGAGGGGCTCGACGCCCAAGGCCCGCACGGAGGCGACAAAATTTTCGCGGATGAGCACGGGCTGGCGGGTGCGGATGATGTATTCGGTCAAAAAGTTGCCGAGGGGCCGGCTGCGCTTGGGCAGGCGAGTGCCGTCGATGATTTCGAGGTCGAAGATCAGTTCGTCGCGGAGCGGATTGAGCGAGGCGATATAGAAATTATCGGTGTCGAAGAGCCGGCGCAATTCCTCGCCCACTTTGCGCAGCAGATCTTCCTTGTTCAGCGTGGAGCTGAGGGCGCGGCCGATCTCGTTGAGCACGTGCAGCTCTTCGGAGCGGCGCGAAGTCTGCTGGATCAGGTAGCTGTTCTCCACGGCCATGCCGATCTGATGGCCCAGGGCCAGGAGCAGGCGCAGTTCCGCGGCGGTGAAGCGGCGGTTGTCCGGCGTGCCCAGCAGAAGCACGCCGAAGCCCTGCTCCTTGGCTTGCAGGCTGATGGCCACCACGGTACGCAGCCCCTGATGGACGGCCAGTTGCCGGAAGCGCCGGAAACTCTCTTCTTTCTCCAGAGCCGTCCAGGCCGAATCGCGCGTCAATTCGCGGAAGACCACCAGCCCGCCGAGACGCGATACCAGATTGACCAGGTGATCGTCGAGCCCCTCGCGCTGCGCGGTGCTGCAGAAATCCTCGCGGAGCCCGGCGGCCACCACCGAGGTGGGCCCCTGCGGATCGCCATGGTGCAGGAACAGGGCCCCGGAGGGAATGCGCACCACGCCAAGGACGCGGTCCAGCGCCAGGGAAAGCATGCGCTGGATCTCCCCGCCCACAAAACTGGAGGTCGCCAGGTTCAGGTTGGACAGCGCGAGCATGTTGCGCTCGACGCGGCGCTTCTCTTCCTCGTACAAGGCCATGACCATGACGATGCCGACGAAGGCGGCAGGCATGGCGGCCAGGGACCACACACCGGTTTCCTGGATCTGCTTGTTCTGGTAGGCGAGGATCAGCCCCAGTTGCAGGACCGCCCAGATGCCGAAGGTTACCGCGAGCAAGCGTTCGCTCAGTGTTTCCTGGCGGTTGCTCTCCTGGAAAAAGACCAGGGAAGCGGCAAGAAAAATCAGAGCGGTAGCGATGCCGGGCGGAATGGGATACCAACCCAGCTGGTACGCGACGGTCCAGAAAAGCACCGTGACGGCGGTCAACCCCGCAGGTACGAACCATGGCCGGCGCTGCGCGTAAATTTGCGCGCCGAGAAAAAAGAAAAGACCGGTGAGCGAGAGGCACCACTGCCCGAGGGTCGCCTGTAGCGAAATGCTGCCGGCGCCGGGCGCGAGAACCCTGGTCAGGTAGTGCACCGTGTACAGGCACCAGCCCACGGCCCAGAACAACTGGTAGGTCTGGCGTTTCAGACTGTAGACATAGGCGAAGAACCCCGCAACCAAAGAGGTGGCGATCAGAAGCCCAAAGGCTACGAGATTGGCATGCGTCACGGGCATGGTTCGTGCGATGAACGACTCAGTTGTGACCGCCGAGCGGTCAACTTCTCACAGTGACCACAAAGCGGTCAACTTCCTACCGTGACCGCAGAGCGGTCAACATTCTACCGTGACCGCAAAGCGGTCAACTCCTGAAAGCGCAGGAAGCAACCGCCGGAGACGATGCTCCGGTGAAGCCCACGGAGCTTCAGGGCACTGCACAGAATGCCGGGCGCGGATTGTTGCTCCTCCACGATCCAGCACGGAAAAGAAAGCACTTACAGACTATAGGAGAGGGGGGTACCGGGACCAGGAAACCTGCGTGCTGTAGCGAAAAAGATAGCAGGGGGGAAGGACCGCGGCGCAACAGCCATCCGGTGGCTCAATCCGGGCGGCCCCCGGAGGGCCTGATTCTGCGCGCTGGGAATGCACAGGTTGAACGCCACGCACCGCTTCAGCTAGACTGAATGATTGACGCCAACTTGAAAGAGCACACTGAGAATGACTTCCTTCATGGATTCGAAGACCGGCGCACCAGGCGCCGCGAAGTCCGGGCCGCGCGTCCGCTTTGCCCCTTCGCCGACGGGCTATCTGCACGTGGGCGGCGCACGCACCGCGCTGTTCAACTGGTTTTTCGCACGCCATGAGGGCGGCACGCTGATCCTGCGCATCGAGGACACCGACGTCGAACGCAACAAGCCCGAGCTGGTGGAGGGCATTCTGGAGGGCCTGCGCTGGCTGGGCATCGACTGGGATGAAGGACCTTACTACCAGTCGCAGCGCATCGAACTCTACCGCGAGGCCGCGCAGAAGTGCCTGGACAACGGCAGCGCCTACCTGTGCTACTGCGCGGCGGAGCGCTACGCCGGAGGGGACCACGCCGAGGAAGAGGCCGCGGGCGGGAAGGTCCGCCGCGTGGTGCGCTGCCCCTGCCGGAACGCCCAGCCGGGCGCGGCAGAGACCAAGCCGGCCGTGCGCTTCAAGGTGCCGCTGGGGGGCACGACGAAATTTCAGGACGCAGTCTTCGGCCCGCGCGAATTTTCCAACGAGGAGATCGAGGATTTCGTGCTGCTGCGCTCGCCACGCGGCGAGGAGACCGCGGGACAGCCGACCTACCAACTCAGCGCCGTCGTGGACGATATCGACATGCGCATCACGCACGTCATCCGCGGCGCGGATCACATCTCCAACACCCCGAAGCAGGCGCTGCTCTATGGCGCGCTGGGCGCGGAACCGCCCGTCTTCGCGCATCTCCCGCTGATTCTCGGCTCCGACCGCACGCGCCTTTCCAAGCGCCACGGCGCGACCAGCGTGACCTCCTACCGCGACGAGGGTTTTCTGCCCGAGGCCTTCCGCAATTTTCTCGCGCTGCTCGGGTGGTCCGCCGGCGGCGATCAGGAGTTTCTGCGCACGCCGGAGCTGATCGGAAAGTTTTCGCTGGAACACGTGCTGCGCACCAATGGCGTCTTCGACCGCGCCAAGCTGGAGTGGTTCAACACCCAGTATCTGCAGAAGCTGCCCATCGAGGAACTGCTTCCGGAGGTCGAGGCGGAATTGAAGCGCAGCAAACTGTGGAAGGAAGAGTGGGGGAGCGGAGCGGGCCACGAGTGGTTCGCAAAGACGGTGGACCTGCTGCGGCCGCGGGTGCGTCTGCTGCCGGACTTTTCCTCGTGGTCGCGGGCGTTTTTCAGCGACGAATTCACCTACAACGAGGCGGCGCGGGAAAAATTCTGGAAGAAAGAGCCGCGCCTGCCGGAGTTCCTGGGGCAGATCGCCGACGCGCTCGCCGCGCTTCCGGACTGGAATCACGACGCCTGCGAGCACGCCCTGCGCGGGGTGGCGGAGGCTGCCGGCGTGAAGGCCGGGGTGCTGATCAACGCCACGCGAGTGGCCATTGCCGGGGAGGCCGTGGCGCCGCCGCTGTTCGAGACCATGCTGGTGCTGGGGCGCGAGCGGGTGACCGGGCGGCTGCGCGCGGCACTGCCCGCGGTGCAGGAATCCTGCAAAGCGTAGACGAAGCGTGAAATCGTGAGGCCAGACCCGCGACCTGCCAGAGCAATGAAGCAAAGCCCTCGTGCCTGAAACGCCACACCAGTAGCATAAAGAGGCTGCCGAAATCCCGGATTCAGAGGACAATTGGCGGAGTTTGGCCCGGGAGGCAGCTTATGACAAGAATGACGGCAACGCGCAATTGGACACTCGGACTGGCGGCAGGCATTGTATTTTTGTGCGCGGCCAGCGGAGCCAGGGCTCAGAACGCCGGATATATGCGGCTGGTCACCGCGCAAGGACCCATTGAGGGCACATCGAAGGAAGCGGCACACTTGAACTGGATTCCCTTGACGGGCGCCCAGATCGGCGATGTGGATGGGGATGGCGCCCCGGACCTGGCACGTGCGACACCGGGAGCACCTGCAACCCCAGCCACACAGGGACGGACAGCAAAGGCCGCAACGAGCCAGCCGCAGACGGCGCGGGAACATGGCAGCGGGCTGGCGACCGGGAAGCGGATGCATAAACCGCTGACGATCACCAAAGAGTGGGATGCAAGCTCGCCCAAGCTGCGAATGCTGCAGGCCAGCGGAACGCAGATACCCACGGTGGAAATCCATCTTCCGACCACTACCGGCGCAGCCAAAGCCGGGCGCTACAAGCTGAGTAACGCGATGATCAGCTCGATTCAGGTGACGGGCGGAGGAGGCAAGACCCCGCAGATGGAATCGGTGACGTTCACCTATCAGAAGATCGAGTGGACCTACTAAGAAGCGTCACACACTGGGAACGGAACCCGCAGAAGCAGCACCGGGCGGGTGCACCGGAAGCTGGCGAACAATCCAACTGAAAAGAAGGCCTGCCTGCAAAAGGCAGGCCTTTATTTTGAGAAAAGCTCGGGGTGCGCCGGCTTGGCAGCGGCGCCGGCGGCGGCGACGTGCAGTTCCGCGTCGAGCGCTACGGTGACCGGGGGCAGGCAGATTTCGTCGCTGCAGGCCTGGTAACGCAACTTGAGCGGAATGTGCTGCGCGCCGAGCGGAGCGCTGGGCAGGGCGTTCAGCGAGATGCGGAGCACCGCGGTGCCCTGGTAAACATTAAGAGGTTTCTCGGGAGAGAAGGAAAATTTGCGCAGCGCGCCTTTGGGATAGGCCACGGCGCCGACGCGGAATCCCGCGGGCACGGCCGCCTGAAGATCGGTGGGGATAAGGTAGTCCATGGAGGCTTCGCGGGCGTTGATGTGGAAGCCCGGGCGGATCTTGAGGACGACGGCAAGCTGGAAGGCGCGGCCGCGCGGCACCGGCTGCAGCGAGACATAAACGGCCGGGGCGACCACCTCCCGCGCCGAGGGAATTTGGGCCGCGGCGCGCGGCGGGCAGAGCATTCCAAGCAGCGCCAAGAGCGCCACCACGGGGAGACGCAAAACGCCGCTGCGGGGAATCACAGGGCCACCTGCGCGCCAAGCTGCCGGGAGATGACGCGGCTCATCACCTGAAAAAGATCCTCGCCGGTTTTTTCCAGGACGAATGCATCTTGGGCGCCGGACCAGCCGAGCTTGAAACTCGTGGAAAGCGCCGAGATCCAGATCTCGCGCACGGGAGTATTCGGAGAGATCACGAATTTTGCCGGCTCCGGCTCTTCAAAGAGGACCTCGAGCTTGCCGGAGCCCGCTTCCACGTCGAAGCCGTGCAGGTCGCACAACGGCAGCAGTCTCCGGCGGAGCTCCTCGAAGGCCGCATCGCATTTTTTCTGAAACTCTTTTTCCTCGAGCATAAGTTCAGCGTACACGAAGAAAGTGAGTAGTGGGTAGTGGAAGAAGAAGACAGAGGGGGGCAGGCCGGGACCCCTCGAGGAGAAAGAACCCAGGAGAGGAACGGTTGGAGGTTCATCGGAGGGTGAGATCCTTTCCGACCGGGCCGGAATCTTCGAGCCCGAACGGGACGGGGTCCGCGATCGCCAGGCTTCGCTCTTATCGAGGGGCACCCCGAGCTTGCCCGCTCCTTAAGCCCGGGCCCCCCGCCCACCTGACAGCGAATGAGTTCGCCCAAAGCCAGGCACTGCGGACCGCTGCGGAAGCCGCCTTTTCCGGTGAAGACCTGTCTCGTTACGGGACCAACGTCACAGGCCAGCCCGGCTCACTATTGCCCGGTACGCCAACCTACCGCGTAGGATTTACGCGCAACTTCGGAGTAAGGAACAGGGCTGACTATCGCCCGGATTTCGATTTGCTTGTGGCGTTCGACCGTCGTTTTCTGCGAACCGCCGCCTTCTTCGCCCCAGACGAGGGTGACCTCGTTGCCGATTTCGATGTCCGGATCCACCACACCCAGCGAGAGCATGGACCGCTCGTTGTAGCTATAGCCGCTGAACATCGAGAGGCCGACCATTTTTCCGGCGTTCAAAACCTTGTCGTACGACGCCGATGCGTAATTCGACAGCGGCAGGTCGATGTATTTGTAGTTTTCCGCGCCGGGCTGGAGCAGGGAGCGGAAGGCCTTGCTGACATCCTCGGCGTTCCAGGCAAACGTCACTTTCTTGCGTTGCGGTTTGCCGGCGATTTTCTCAAGGGCTTCTCTGCCGATGAAGTCATGGTCGAATTTGACGAATGGCCCATAGCCCAGCTCGTAGGGCGTCAGGTAGTAGTCTTCAATGTTATTGGAATAGAAGCTGCCGCCAAGGGAACCCGTACCCTCATAACTCGCCGCCGGCAACCACTGCCGGTAGGCTTTCATCTTTTCGCCGGTGTAGACCGCCGGAAGAGGCGAAGGAATCCACCCCGATTCCAGGGTGTTGGTCGCGTAGGCTCTGCTGCCGACCTGGCGAAGGCCAAAGTCCTTGCCGGCTGCAACGATCGCCGCCCGGATTTCCTCGCCTTCCGCGTACGGACCCCAAATCTCCAGGCCGGGAGCGCCGGCCATGCCATGATGCAAGGCGCGCACCTTGCGTCCCGCAATGTTGATGACACCCATGCTGAAAAACTTGATGTCCGGAATGGGCCCGCCGTTCAGTCTTTCGATAACCTGCTGAGCCTTCGGTCCTTGAATCTGGAAGCGGTAATTCTTGCGAACGACGGGCTTGCCGCCGGGGCGGGAGGGCGAGCGGTCATCTTTTTCCGTGGTGACCTTGTATCCGCCGGTCTCGGCATGGAATTGGATCCAGCTGGCCGTCGGCGCGCGACCGACGAAATTGAGTTTATTCTCTTCCAGATGAAAGAGAATCCCGTCGCCAATCACGTAGCCATCGTAACTGCAGGGAGCGAACTGTTTGGCTTTGTTGACGGGAAACTTCGCAAAACTGTTGGTCGCAAGATGGGAGAACAATTTGATGGCATCGGGGCCCTCCACATACTGCTCCACCATGTGGTGCGACTGGTCGAAAAGAACGCAGGTCTCCCGCCATCCGCGTTGTTCGTCGCGCCAGTTCGTAAATTCGGAAGGGACCACCGGATAGACATAGGCTCCAATCTGCGAATTGCGGAGCAGGTTCACCGGGTTCCCGACAGTTCGTAGCAGATCTTCCAGACTTTGGCGGCTCATGGTTCTGGTGGCCCTTTCTCAAACCTTTGATTGATCGTTGCGCAGGCAGCGAATCTTAACACGGTGGTCAAGTGCCAGTGCAGCGGTAATTGAGGCGGACCCTCTCGCCAGGGTGCCGGTTAGAGGGTCAACGGCAGGATGTCAGCGCGAACTGGAATCGAAGCCAGCGCGCATTGCTGAGGAAAATCTGGCGACCCTGCCGTGCACCAGGCGGAACCAGATTGTCCGCTGACTGCGTCAACTGGAAACCAGCCGTCACCGGCAAGCGGTTCACGGTTAGAGCTGCGACTTGATGGCCTGGTCGATGTCCTCGTCGTTGAGTTGGCCGGTGATGCGTTTGACCTGGACGCCGTCGCGGGAGATCAGGACGCTGGTGGGAAAGCCGATCAAGCCGCCGAATTTATCGGCGACCTCGTCGGTGCCAATGAGGATGGGATAGTTCATCTGGCGGGGCGTCCCGGCCACGGGAAAACGCTCTTTTTCAAAATAGGGCGCGACGGCCTGCTTGCCTTCGTCGTCCATGGCCACGCCCAGGACGGTGAAGCCCTGCGGGCCGTATTTTTCCTGGAGGGCGATGAGCAAGGGAATCTCCTCGCGGCAGGGCGCGCACCAGGTGGCCCAGAAGTTCACCAGAACGACCTTGCCCTTGTACTGGCTGAGAGAGACATTCTGGTCCTGGAGATTCTTGACGGTGAAATCGGGCGCGGGGGCGCCCACGCTGCTGGAATCGGGCGCCGCGCCGCGCGGCGCGGCGTGCCTGCGGGTGGCGCGGTCGGCGAGAACCACGGCTACGAGGAGCGCGGCCACGGTGGCCAGCACAGTGAGAGTTTTTTTCATCCTGCGGATCCCTTTCCCCTTAAAGCACTGGTATGTGCGACCGCGAAGCGGTCAACTTTCTCTGTGACCGCGAAGCGGTCAACTTGTTCGCAGCCTGCTACATCACAAAACGGTTCAAGAACGCCAGCTTGCCGGAAAGCCAGGTAAGCTTGTTGAGAAAGATCAAGCCGCCGACGAAGAGGAGCAGCGCGCCGCTGAAGAGTTCCACGGCGTGCAGGTGCTTCCGGAAGCGCTGGTAAAAGCGCAGGAACTGGCTGATGCCGAGCGCGGTGAGCAGGAAGGGTACGGCCAAGCCCGCGGAATAGACGGCGAGGAGCAGGATGCCGCGGGCGATGGTGTCGCTGGCGGCGGCGAGGGCCAGGACGGTGGCGAGGATGGGACCGATGCACGGCGTCCAGCCAAAGGCGAAGGCGAAGCCCATCAGGAAACCGCTGCCGATGCCCGGTTGCGCGCCCCCCTGGCGGAGGTGGACGTCCCGGTTGAGCCAGCGGGCCAGGAGCGGGCCGAGAAAGCCAATCATGGCCAGGGAGAAAAAATGGATGGCGTGGAGCCCGGCAAAGAGCGGGCCCGCGCGGCGCATGGCAAAGATGCCGGCAAGAACAAGGACTACGCCCAGCACGAGGCCCACGCGGGTGGTGAGTTTGGCCAGCCAGCCAAGCAGGTGCAGGCCGAAAAGCAGGATGAGCGCGCCGGCAACGGGAGCGAGCAGCGCGCGATTCTTGCTGAGAAACTGGCCGACGGCGCTGGCCGAAGCGCCGAAAGAAATGAAGACCACGGAAAAACCGCCGACGAAGGCCAGCGAAGAGGCAAAGAGCCCAGCTTTGGGCGACTCGCCCTGGCGCAACTGTTCCATGCCAATGCCGCTGAGCATGGAGATGTAGCCGGGGACGAGGGGCAGGACGCAGGGGGAGAGGAAGGACACCAGTCCGGCCAGAAATGCGGCTGCGAGTGAAACGTCGGTCATGCCCAAACTGCGCTCCTGTCGTTCGGCCTCGCCGGAAGAGCGTGGCGATCCGCGCGTGCACTCCATTTTCGCACAAAGGCGGGGAAAGAAGCTGCGCCAGGTGCGCGGGGCGCGCCCGGCAAGTTTGCGCTGCGAGGGGAAGCCTTTGCCCTAGCCCGGGTCCAGCATCTGGTGATTAGACGCTGGCAGCATGCTCACGATAGCAGAACGGCAGAGAAATCCGAGGTTCCCGGCGGCGGGCGCGTGTGCGGTGGAATAGGAAGAAATGCTGGCCGCGCATGACGTGCAAGCAGCGCTCGGTGAGGGAAGGGATGCGCCTGATCTTCCGAAGTGATCGCGAAGAAGTAGTGGGTGGCGGGAGGGCACGGAATGGCAGGCAGTGTCGGGATAATCCGGCGGGAGGAATGGGGATGGCGCCGACGACCATGTCGTATGTATAGCATTGTGAATAACTTACGGAATTGACCGGTGGCAGCGAACCTGCTTTGTACTCTTCGGCGGGTTGCAAAGCTATGAGCTGGACGCCCAATAAGGTGACGGTGTTGCGGGTGGGGGTGGGGTTTGCGGCGGTGTGTTTGTTCGGGCGGGGGACGTGGGCCAACCTCGCGGGGGTGGGGCTGACGGTGGCGGCCATTGCGCTGGACGCGTTGGACGGGCACCTGGCGCGGCGGAAGCATCTGGCGACGCCGGAGGGAGCGCAGATTGACATCCTGGGCGACCGGATGATCGAGAACGTGTACTTCACGTATTTTGCGGTGGTCGGGATGGTGTCGCTGTGGCTGCCAGTGTTTTTCTTCGCGCGCGGGGCGGCGACGGATTTTCTGCGCGGGCTGGCGGCCAAGGCGGGGCGCTCCGGCTGGGGAGCGAATGCCATGCTGCAAACGCGGATCGGGCAGGCGCTGGTGGGGTCGCGGTGGAGCCGCGGGCTGTACGCCGCGCTGAAGTGTATCTGCTTCTGCTACCTGGGGCTGGAACTGGCGCTGGCGCGCGGGCCAATGGCGCTGCTGGGAACGCTCGC
Source organism: Terriglobia bacterium (assembly GCA_020072785.1). Classification (NCBI taxonomy): domain Bacteria; kingdom Pseudomonadati; phylum Acidobacteriota; class Terriglobia; species Terriglobia bacterium. The sequence goes on from JAIQGG010000003.1 coordinate 292,261, forward strand.
CGCAGAGGCGCAAGGGGCGATTCGAACCGGGGCGCAGATCCTTACCTGGACGACGGCGGCGTTCTGTCTGCTGCGCGGGCTGCCGGTGCTGCTGGAAGGGTGGCGCTATTTCGCGAAGAGCGTGCAGAGCGGGCGCGGGGAAAAATCCGCGCCACAGGAGGCGGCATGAGCCTGCTGCTACAGCCGATGCGCAGCGCGGCGTTTTTCGATCTGGACGGCACGCTGCTGCCGGGACCCGCGCTGGAGATGCGGTTTTACCGGGTGCTGCGCTACCGCGGGGAGATCGGCGTGCGGCAGATGCTGAGTTGGGTGGCGGAGGCGGCACGGCTGGCGCCGCGCGGGATGTTTGCGCTGCGGCATGGCAACAAGATGTATCTGCGCGGGGTGCGCGCGGATGCGGCGAGGGCGTTCCGGGGAATGCTCTTCCCTGCAAAATCGGGCTTCGGAGAAGAGGCGCGACTTGGGGCCCGGGCGGGACAGGCGCCGGCGGGAGCAATATTTTTCCCCGAAGGAATCGAACGAATGGCCTGGCATGTGCAGCAGGGACACGCGCTGGTGCTGGTGAGCGGGACGCTGCAACCGTTGGCGATGCTGGTGGCGCGGGCGCTGGATACGGAGCTGCGGGCGCGGGGCTGCGCGACGCTGGTGCACGTGCGCGGGACGCGGCTGGAAGAAGCGGGCGGGCGGTGGACGGGCCGGCTGGCGGACGAAGCGCTGGCCGGAGCGGCGAAGGGCCGCGCGGCACAGCGAATTGCGGAACGCGAAAGATACGCGCTGGAGGAGTGCTACGCGTACGGAAACAGCAGCGCGGACCGCTGGCTGCTGGAGGCGGTGGGGCGGCCGGCGGCCGTCAATCCTTCGCGGAAGCTGGCGCTGCTGGCCCGGCGGGCGGGCTGGCCGATCTTGCGCTGGGGCCAGAAAACGGCACAGCGGGAGGCGCGGCCAGTCGGGGCGAACGATTCTGCTCGTGTCCAAGCGGGCGGGGCCCCGACTGCTGTCCGGGGCAAGGCAAGGCCCGCCCCTACAGAGGAATCTCTTGTGAAAGAGGCGGGGTAGGCCGTGCGCAGGGAGAAACGGAACGGAGGAAGACCCGGTGGGAGCCGAACCTGTGAGTAAGATGGGAACGAACAGTTATTCGCAAAACGCCGCCGCGATGCCGTGGCCCACCGGGGCCCTGGGCGCGCGCGAGCCGGCAAGGGAGCAATCCATCGGAGCCCGGGTACAACGGGAACTGACAACGGCGTGGAAGGCGTGCGGCGCTTACGAATGGGTGGCGCTGGGCTATCTGGCGCTATCGTCGGCGCTGATTGTGGTGTTTGCGCGGAACCTGGCGCATCCGGGGCGGCTGGTGGCGACGCAAGGTTTGCTCTCCGTGCTCATTCTGGGGCTGTGCTGGATCTACGCGCGGTCGGCGGAACGCGCGGCGCGGAATGGCGGATCGTTGGCGAGCCGCTTCTGGCATTTCTGGCGGCACTGGTACCCGCACCTGCTTTTTCTTTTTTGTTTCGAGGAGCTGGCATATCTCGTACACATGGTCCATCCGGGATGGTTCGACGGGAAACTGATCGCGGCGGACATGTGGATCACCGGGGTGAATCCGGTGCTGTGGCTGGAGCGCTTCGCGAATCCGCTGCTGAACGAGTACATGCAGTTCGCCTATATTACGTATTTCACGTACCTGCTGATTCTGGGCGGGATTCTGTATTACCGGCGGGACTGGAAGGGCTACTGGTCGGTGATGACGTATTCGATGGCCGGATACTCGATCGGGTACGTGATCGCGGCGGCGTTTCCGATCCAGAGTCCGTGGTTTCAACTGGCGGGGTCCTGGCATACGGAGCTGCGCGGCGGACCGTTCACGGCGCTGATCAGTTTCATCGAACACTACGGGCGGGTGCGCGGGGCGGCGTTTCCTTCGGAGCACGTGGCGGGAGCGTTTGCGGCGCTGTGGGGCGCATGGGCGCACCGGCGGCGGGTGTTCTGGGTGTTTCTGCCGCTGGTGATCAGCATGTGCATCTCGACGGTGTACGGGCGGTATCACTACATGGTGGATATTTTCGGGGGAGTGGCGACAGGGACGCTGGGCTATTACCTGGGCGGGAAGCTGATGCGGGTGCGCGGAGCGGTGGCCGGAACTGAGGAGTGAACGGCGACTTGAAACTCGCGGTTCAGGCGCCGTAGTGAGGGATCTCAGCGGTGAGTCTCGGCAACCCCTGAAATTGAGATTCTTTCCGGCGCAGGCCGGAATCTTCGATCGCCCATCCTCAGCGGATGGGCTCAGAGATGACAGATGCTGGTTTTCCCGCAGCCTGCTAATCCATTCCCCCAACACGAAGACTGGCAGGGATGACTGTCCTCCTGCGCTACAGGGGCGGGCGGCGGTGGTCCGGATGGGCGCGCTCGAAGGCGTGGGCGATGCGCAGCAGAAGATGCTCGCCGGTTACGGCGCCAATGAATTGCAGGCCGACAGGCAGACCCGCGGGAGTAAACCCGCAGGGGATGGACATAGCCGGGACGCCCGCGAGGTTGGCGGGGCGATTCAGGCGTAGCAACAGCGCACGAGTTGGATAATTCCTTTCCCCGACGCGGGTCGCCTCTTCGCCGAGGAGCGGCGCGGCGATGGGAGTCGTGGGAACAACCAGTGCGTCGAGGCGCGCGTCGGCCATCGCCAGGTGAAGCTGCTGAATGAACTTATCGCGCATCTCGAGCGCTTCCAAGTAGACCGTTGCCAAGACCTTGGTTCCCATTTCCAGGCGGGTTCGGACATCTTCGCCGTACTCCGCCGCGCGAACGGGGAAACATCCGGACTGCTGGTGGTAGTGGGTGGCCTCGGCCCAGGCGATCTGATTGCCGGCGTCTTCCGTTTCGCCCAACAGAGGGATAGAAATTTCCTTGGTTTCCGCGCCGTGCCCACGGAAAGAGCGGATGGCGGCCTCGAAGACATTGCGGATCTCGCCGGAGATCCGGTCAAAGAAAAATTCCCGGGGCAAGCCGAGGCGGAATTTGCGGGATGGCGCGGGGAGTTTCTGCACGGAGCGCAGAAGCGGTTCGCCTGGCACGCGCAGGAAAATGGAATCCAGAAGAATGGCGGCATCCTGCGTGGTGCGCGCCAGGGGCCCGACGCAATCGAGCCGGGGGGACAGAGGTATGACGCCTTCCACAGACACCCGGCCTACAGTCGGCTTGAGGCCGACGATGCCGCAGAGGGCGGCGGGGATGCGGATGGAGCCGCCGGTGTCGGTGCCGACACTGGCGTAGCAGAGGCCGGCGGCGAGGGCCGCGGCGGAGCCGCCGCTGGAGCCGCCGGGAATGCGCTCGGTGTCCCAGGGATTGCGGGCGGGCCCGTAGTGCGGATTGTCGGTGGTAACGCCATAGGCGAACTCGTGCATGTTGGTCTTGCCGAGGAGCACGGCGCCGGCCTGTTTCAATTGGAGGACAACCTGTGCGTCATGCAGGGGGACGAAATCCTGCAGGATCTTGGAACCGGCGGTGGTGCGGACATCTTTGGTGTAGATATTGTCCTTGAGGGAGATGGGGATGCCGTGGAGGGGGCCGCGGTCGCGGCGACCCTTGCGGCCGCGCGGGGCGAAGAGTTCGGTTTCGGCTTTCTGGGCCTGGGCCAGGGCGAGTTCGGCGGTAACGGTAAGGTAGGCGTTGAGTCTTGGATTGAGGCGCGCAATGCGCGCGAGCATCAGCTTGGTGAGCTCGACGGGGGAGAGCCGGCGCTTGCGGAAGAGCGCGGCGACCTGCTGGATGGAAGCAAAAGCGAGATCGGTGTCGTTCATCGGCATGTCCTGACCAGACAGAGTAGCGCATGCCCGCGCGAGAGAAAGAAAAAACCGCCGGCGCGAGGCCGGGGCCAGCCCTAGAAAATCTTTTCGCGGCGGCGCAGGTTGCCGAAGGTGCCGATGTTGGCGAGGATGAGCGCGACGCGGAACTGGTTCTCCGTGCGCACCTGGCCGAGGGCGATGCGGCGGTATTCCACGGCGATGCCGCAGCAGCTGCCGTTGAAGCTCACCTGCATGATCTGATTCTGGAGGAAGCCGCGGGTGATGTCGTAGGTGAAGCCGCCGGCAGCATTGAAGCCGCGGCGGTTCATCTCGCCGTAGCCGAGAAGGGCGCGAATCTGATTGGAAAAGGGCTGGAGCAAGGGATTGGCCTGGACGCGGAAATGGGCCAGGGTGGCGGAAAAATTAGTGGAGGGGCGGATCTTGAGGAGCGAACCGATGACCGTGAGCTTACTCCGCTGGGTGTCGTATTCGAGGATGGACTCGGCGTCGTAGCGCCCGCCGGGGGTGATCTTGGCGTCGCTGACGATGGGGGAGAAGTGGCGGGGGCCGTCGGCGAAGGCGAAGGGGGTGAGGGAATTGAGGGCCTGCAGGACGTTGCGCTGGCCGGGGACGATAGCGCCGCCGAAGGTGGGGTCGAAATAGTGCTTTTGCAGGACGCGCCAGGAAAGGAACTCTTCGGGCTGGCCGTCGCCGTCCTTGAGGAAGAGGCGCTGGGTTACGCCGTACTCGACTTCACTGGTGTTGGTGAGAGTGGAGTCCTGATCGAAGCGGATGAAACGGCTAAAATCGCGGACGCCGGTGACGTAGCGGTAGATGATCCCGGGCTCGACGGTGTGTTTCCATTTGCGGCGCGAGGCGGGCCTGGCGAAGATCCTTTCGAAGGCGGGGGGGCGGAGGTCGAGGGTGAACTCGCCGGTATTGCGGGTGATGGATTGCGTGGAGAGAGCGCCCGCGGTGTCGAGAGAAGCGCCGTAGCGCGTGGCGCGGATGGCCGCAGTGGAGGTGAGGCCGAGCCAGGAGCCGAAATGAAGGGGCAGGGTGACGCGCGGGGCGAACTCCGTGCGCTGCACGGCGGTGGGGGTGTCCAGGGTGGAGTCGGAGCGATGGACAGCGCCAGCCAGGGCGGAAAAGGCGAAATAGACAGGGAGATTTTTCCAGGGCGCCTGCTCGAGGGAACTGAAGCGGACCTCCGGGGCGCGGCGCAGGATGACGCTGGTTTCGGGCTGAATGGTGAGGTAGCTGCGGTCGTTGACGGCGGCGAAATTAAGGCTGAAGCCGCGGAAATTGTTGGTGAGGAAGCCGGAGCTGCGCACTTCGGAGTTGACGGCTTCGCCGAAACTGTCGGCGAAGGCGAGGCGGAAGGTGAGCGAGGAGATCTGGTTGATGTCGGCGACGGCGCGCCAGCCGCTGGGGAGGAGAGAGACGAACTGAAACTCCTGCTGATGGCCGCCCTGGGGGTGGCGGACGCCAAATGAATCGGGCAGGCCGCGATCCACGACGCCGTAGTAGCTGTAGTGGAAGGAGGTGTTCTCCCAGGGCGTGGCGCGGAAGTCGGCGTTCTGGCTGAAGCCGCGGCGGCTCATGAACTGCGCGCCCAGGGTGGCATCCATCCACGGAACGGGGGCCCAGTAGAAGGCGTCGCCGAGGATAAAGCCCTTGCGCGAGCTGCTGCCGATGTCTGGAACGAGAAAGCCGGACTGGCGGACCTTGCGCCCGGCGGGCGCGCTGGCGTAGGGCAGCCAGACCAGGGGCACGCGAAAGAAGCGGAAATTGGCGTTGACCAGGGCCACGGACTTGCCCACGCGGATGCGAGCGTGCGGAGCATAGAACTGCCACTTGGGACGGGCGGGATCGCAGACAGTCACCCAGGCATGGCGCACGACGAAGAGATCGTTGTCCAGGCGCTCCACTTCGCGGGCTTCGAAATAGAGGGGATTGTCGGAAATGAGCACGGCAGGGTTGGCGCGGCGCTCCATCTTGACGGTGCCGCGGACGTTGCGGAAGGTGCCGTGGCCAGTGCGCACGTTGTAATGGGCTTCGTCGCCTTCCAGGCGCTGGTTCCGGAACTCGAAGAGGACGTGCCCGCGGGCCAGGGCTTCGGAGGTGCGGGAGTTGAATTCGACGTGGTCGGCGCGCAAGCGCATGCCCTGGTAGGCGATCTGCACGTCGTCATCGGCGCTGAAGAGATCGCCCTGGCGGCGCTGCGGCCCGGCGGCGGAAAGCTCGACGACCCCGCCTTTGCCCGCGGGCAGATGCACCTGCTGGCCGGCTTGGGAGGCGCGCGGCAGAAGAAGCGCGGCCAAAAGGAAGATGAGCAGCGCGCCCGCGGCGCGCCGCAAGGCCGCGTGGAGGGCAGTGCGCCGCGAAGCCGAAAGCCGTATATGCGGGTAAAGATTCACGCTCACCATGGGCCTTCAAAAGGATCGAAGAGAGATTCCTCGCTGCGCACGGAATGACGGTGTTGGGCCGGACTTCCCGGGCATTTCTGAGATAGCTTCCAGTCAAAACAATCCGTTAGCCTAGCACGCAGTGTGGAGGTTGTGTAGCGGGAGCGGAGGGCGAGGCAAAGATTGCCATGCGCGCAGTCGAAACGCGGGACGGGCGCCGCACGTCTTTCCTTACACGGGGACACACCGCATTTCCAGAAACAAAGGATGCAGCGCGAAGGGCAGAGGCGGTATGATTTTGACCTTTGCGCCGCACACCCGCAAAGACCAGGGAGAAAAGACCATGAATCGTAAATCGCACGGCCCGAGAGCACTCTTCGCCATGCTGTTCTGCCTGCTGCTGGCCGCCGCCGCAGGAGCGGCGCCGGGAGGCGACCAGGCGAATCCCGCGGACAAGTTGAAGAATCTGGAATTCCGAGAGCTGGGGCCCGCGGTAATGGGCGGGCGGGTGGACGACTTTGCGGTGGTGGAGAGCAATCCGAATATCGTGTATGCGGGGCTGGCCTCGGGCGGAGTGTGGAAGACCACGAACAGCGGGACGACCTGGGAACCGGTGTTCGACAAGGAAGAAGTGTCGACGATCGGGGACGTGGCCGTTGCACCGTCCGACCCGTCAATCGTGTGGGCGGGGACGGGGGAGGCGAACAACCGGCAGAGCTCGTCGTGGGGCGACGGGATCTACAAGTCGCTGGACGGCGGGAAGACCTGGCAGAAGATGGGGCTGGAGGCGACGCAGCACATCGGGCGGATCGTGATCCATCCGAAAAATCCGGATGTGGTGTACGTAGCGGCGCTGGGGCAGCTATGGGGCCCGAACGCGGAGCGCGGGGTATACAAGACGACGGACGGCGGGAAGACGTGGGCGCAGGTGCTGAAGATCAACGAGGACACCGGGGTGTCGGACATCGCGCTGGATCCGGAAAGCCCGGAGACGCTGTATGCGGCGGCCTACGAGAGGCGGCGGACGGTGTACGGGTTCAACGGCGGGGGAACGAGCGGGGCGATCTACAAGACCAGCGACGGGGGAGCCAGCTGGAAGAAGCTGACAAAGGGCCTGCCGTATGAGAACGGCGGAGAGGTGGGGCGAATCGGGCTGGACATCTACCGCAAGAATTCCAACATCGTGTACGCGCTGGTGCAGCACGAGAAAGGCGGGGTGTTCCGCAGCGAGGACAAGGGCGAGACGTGGAAGAAGATGGGCGACACGGACCCGCGGCCCTCCTACTACAGCCAGATCCGCATCGATCCGACGAACGACCTGCGCCTCTGGGTGCTGGGCGCGAACATGTACTACTCGGAGGACGGCGGAAAGACGTTCACGACGCAGCGGGTGAAGAGCATCCATGGGGACTTTCACGCCATGTGGATCGATCCCGCGGACGCGAATCACATGATCACCGGGTCGGACGGGGGAATTCACTGGAGCTACGACGCGGGCAAGAACTGGGACTTCGTGAACACCATCGCCATCGGGCAATTCTACGAAGTGGGCTACGACCTGCAGAAGCCGTACCACATCTGCGGCGGGCTGCAGGACAACGGAGCGTGGTGCGGGCCGAGCAATTCGCTGACGCGCGAAGGCATCATCAACGCCGACTGGATGGTGTTACCGAGCGGCGACGGCTTCTACGTGCAGCCGGACCCGGTGGATCCCGCGACCGTGTATTACGAATCGCAGGACGGGGAGCTGTCGCGCTTCGACCTGCGCACGATGCAGCACCGCAAGGTCATGCCGGAGGCGAAGGAAGACGAGGCGCACTACCGCTTTCAGTGGAATTCGCCGGTGGCCATTTCCGCGCACGACCACAATACGATCTATTACGGCGGAAACTTTTTCTTCAAATCCACGGACCGCGGAGACAGCTGGACGCGGCTGGGCGGCGACCTGACCACCGGGGTGGAGCGCAATAAGCTGGCGATCCTGGGCAAGGTGCCGGACAAGGAGACGCTCTCGCGGCATGACGGGGTGGAGCACTACCCGTGCATCACGACGATCAGCGAATCGCCACGGACGCCCAACGTGCTGTGGGCGGGGACGGACGACGGAAACCTGCAGGTAACGCGGGATGGCGGGAAGAGCTGGAAGAACGTGGCCGGGAAAGTGCCCGGGCTGCCCAAGGGAACGTACGTGAGCCGGGTGGCGGCGTCGAAATACGCGGAAGGCACGGCGTACGCGGCGTTCGACGGACACCGCAGCAACGACTACAGCGTGTACCTCTTTATGACCACGGATTACGGGGAGAACTGGAAGGCGATCCGCACGGGGATACCGAACTCCGCCGGGTCGGTGCACGTGGTGCGGGAGCATCCGCGGAACCAGAATCTGCTTTTTGCGGGAACGGAGTTCGGGCTGTGGGTTTCCTGGGACCGCGGGGGGAACTGGACGGTGCTGAAGAATAATTTTCCGACGGTGCCGGTGGACGACATCGCCATTCAGCCGCAGGAAAACGACCTGATCCTGGGAACGCACGGGAGATCGATCTGGATCTTCGACGACCTGACGCCGATCGAGAAGCTGAACACAGAGGTGCTGGCGTCAGACCTGACGTTCTTTGCGGTGCGCCCGGCAACGAGCTTTCGCCAGCGGCAGCGGCGCTGGAGCGCGGGACAGAAGATGTTCACGGCGAAAAATCCTCCGTATGGAGCGGTACTGAACTACTACCTGAAAGAGGCGGTGGCGCCCGAGCCGGCGAAGCCCGGCGCGGACGACAAAGACAAGGCGGCCGCTGCGGCGAAAAAAGAAGGCAAGGTAAAGATCACCGTGCTGGACAAGGACGGCAAGGTGGTGCGGGAGATGGAGGGTCCGGGCGCAGCGGGAGTAAACCGCACCAACTGGGACCTGCGCTGGAATGCAACGACGGAGCCGAGGCCGGAAGAGCTGGAAGCCATCGCCGGGGGGTGGTCGGCCGGGCCGCGGGGCCCGCTGGCCGAGCCGGGTGAATACACGGTGAAGATCAAGGCCGGGGCCAAGGAAGCGGAGCAGAAGGTAGTGGTCGAAGAGGATCCGCGGGTGCAGATCGCGCCGGGGGAGCGCGCGGCGCGGCGTGAGGCGATCAGCAAGCTTTACGAAATTGCGAAAATCGCAGGGAAGGACCGCCAAACTATCTCCGGTTTAAAGGACGCGCTGACAGCCGCTCGCGAGCAATGGAAGAAGGAGGCCGCGAAGGCCGGGGGACTGAAGATCCCGGAGGAGATCCAGAAAGCCGCGGAGGAGCTGCAGAAGAAGGTGGACGCGGTGGCGGAGAAGTACCTGCGGCCACGCGAGGCCCTGGGCAGCGCGGGACCGCCGCTGGAGTGGAAGCCGGATCCGCTGCCGAATCGCGTGCAGGAACTGCTGGCGGCGCTGGACAGCTACACGGCGGTACCCGGGGGGCAGCAGAAGGAGCAGATGGCGGAGCTGGGGCCGCTGGTGACGGAGGCTTCGGCGCAGGTGAAGAAGCTGGCGGAAGAAGATCTGCCGGCGCTGAACAAGAGGATGAACGACGCGGGGATTCCGCACATCGTGCCTGCAGCGGTGGCGCCGCCGGCGCCGGGCGGGGACGAAGAGGAGCCGGAGCGGTAGGAAGCACGGCTGAAGAGTCTCTGTGGCAGCTTCCGGTTGCCTGCGGTAACGCTACCTTCAGGCGGACAGAGAACTGACAGGATGATGCCGGGCTGAACTCCGGCGCTACAGGAAAAACGACATTTTCTGGCGAGGCGCGTCTAAGGAAGACAACGAAGGGTGTGTCCGGGGGCCTGGCGGAACGCTGAAGTTTGCGGCCCGGCAAGAATCCAGTTTCCACGATTGCAAACAGCGACAGAGGAGAGACGCATGAACGCGAAGCATGTGAAGCGGCACCGTGTGGCCGGGTGGGTGGTCGCGGGGATGATGATTCTGGGGGGATTTGCGGCGCGCAGCATGGCGCAGCCGGCGGGCAGCGCGGCCCAGGCGAAGGACGAGAAGAAGGAGGAAAAGAAGGACGAGAAGAAGGGGCTGCCGCTGAAATCCGCGCGCAAGATCGAGTTCACGACCGACGAGGGGACCTGGCTCTCGCTGGACGCCGCGCCGGACGGCAAGACCATCGTCTTCGAGCTGCTGGGGGACATCTACACGCTGCCGGTGGAGGGCGGGCAGGCGAAGCTCATCTCCGGGGGCATGGCGTTCGACAGCCAGCCGAAATTCTCACCGGACGGAAAATGGATCGCGTTTCTCAGCGACCGCGAGGGCAGCGAAAATATCTGGATCATGAAGGCGGATGGGAGCGACGCGAAGCAGATCTCCAAGGACCCCAACAATGAATTCGCTTCGCCGAGCTGGTCGCCGGACGGGCAATACATTTTTGTGTCCAAGGCCGGCTTTGGGATCACCACGTTCGAAATCTGGATGTACCACATCCAGGGCGGCACGGGGGTGCAGATCACCAAGGCCAAGACGGCGCCGAACACGCCGCGGAAGGAGCGGAACAATGCCATCGGCGTGGTGGCTTCGCCGGACGGGCGCTATCTCTATTACGCAGTGCGCAAGGGCGGCTTCGAGTACAACGCGCAGTTTCCGCTGTGGCAGATCGCGCGGCGCGACCGGCGGACCGGCGATGAGGACGTCCTGGTGCAGCAGATCGAGAGCAGCTTCCGCCCGGTGCTTTCGCCGGACGGCACGCAACTGCTCTACGTGACGCGGTACGAGACCGAGAGCGGGCTGCGGCTGCGCAATCTGCAGAGCGGGGAGGACCGCTGGGTGCGCTATCCGGTGACGCGCGACGATCAGGAATCGCGCTTCACACGCGACCTTTTCCCCGGCTATGCCTTCCTGCCCGGAGGCAAGGAGATCGTCTACAACCAGGACGGCAAGATCCGGCGCCTCGATCTGGCCACGGGCAAGGACACGGTGATTCCCTTCACCGCGCAGGTTTCGCAGGAACTGGGGCCGAAGCTGGATTTCCCGCAACGCGTCGAGCAAGGCCCGGTGAAAGTGCGGCTGATCCAGGATGCCAATCAGTCCCCGGACGGCAAGAGGCTGGCCTTCTCGGCGATGACGCACCTGTACGTGATGGACATCCCGGGCGGAAAGGCGCAACGCTTGACGAGCGGCAACGCGCGCGAATTCCAGCCCACCTGGTCGCCGGACGGAAAATCGATCGCCTATGTAACCTGGTCGGCTGCGGGCGGGGAGATCTGGAAAGTGCCGGCCACCGGGGGCACACCGCAGCAGCTCACCCAAGTGCCCGCGTTCTACAGTGATCCGGCGTGGTCGCCGGACGGAACGCGCATCGTGGCCATTCGCGGCAATGCCTATGACCGGGAGAACCGGGATTTCGACGAAGGGCAGACGCGGAACGCCGACCTCGTGTGGATTCCTGCCGAGGGCGGAGCCACGAACCTGATCCTGCCGGCGCGCGGCGCAGGCAGGCCGCACTTCACCCACGAGAAAGACCGCATCTACGTCAACACGCCGCAGGGGCTGATTTCCCTGCGGTATGACGGGACGGACCGGCGCACGCTGCTCCTGGTGAAAGGGCAGGGACTGTATCACTTTGAAGAACCGATCCCCGCGGACGACGTTCTTGCCAGCCCGGACGGCAACTGGGTGCTGGCCCACGTCATGAACCAGCTCTATCTGGTGGCCATGCCCATCGTGGGCGGAGAGGTCCCGACGGTGCTGGTGACCGGCGCTTCGGTGCCGACGAAGCGCCTGACGGACATCGGCGCGGACTATTTCGGCTGGGCCGACGACGGCAAGACCATTACCTGGGCCGTCGGCGCAAGCTTTTTCCGGCAGCCGCTGAGCGCCATCTCGTTTGAGGCACCCAAGGAAGACAAGAAGGACGGCGACAAGAAAGAGGAAAGCAAGAAGGACGAAGCCGCGGAAAAGAAGCCCGAGAAGTTCAAGGAGCAGGACAAGAGCGTGGAAGAGATGGCCGTGGTTCTGGAAGTGCCGCGCAAGACGCCCCAGGGCACGGTGGTGCTGCGCGGAGCCACGGTGGTGACGATGAAGGGCGACGAGGTGTTGAAGAACGCGGACATCGTCGTAGAAAACAACCGCATTACCCGCGTGGGGGCCCGCGGCAGCGCGCCCGCGGGGGCCAAGGTGTTCGATGTCCGCGGGAAGACCATCGTGCCGGGCTTCATCGACACCCACGCGCACTGGACGGAAATCCGCCGCGGCATTCTGGACACGCAGAACTGGGCCTTTCTGGCCAATCTGGCCTATGGGGTAACGTCCGGGCTGGACGTGCAGACCATGACGAACGACATGTTCGCGTATGAAGACCTGGTGGACAGCGGGGAGATCCTGGGATTGCGCGCGTTTTCAACCGGGCCGGGCGTTTTCTCCGACAACAACTTCCAGTCGGAAGAGGAAGTGAAGGGCGTGCTGACCAAGTACCGGAAGTATTACGGCACGCACAACATCAAGAGCTACATCGTGGGCAACCGCAAGCAGCGGCAGTACATGGTGCAGGCGGCGAAGGAGCTGGAGATGATGCCGACGACGGAGGGGGGGCTGGACCTGAAGCTGGACCTGACGCACGTGCTGGACGGCTTCCACGGCAACGAGCACACCCTGCCCATCACTCCGCTCTACAAGGACGTGATCCAATTGTTCGCGCAGTCGGGAATCGCGGAGACGCCGACGCTGATCGTGAATTACGGGGGGCCGTTCGGGGAGAACTACTGGTACGAGAACAGCGAGGTGCACGACAACGCCAAGCTGAATCACTTCACGCCGCACCGCATCCTGGACGAGAAGACGAAGCGGCGGGAGGGGTGGTTCCGCAAGGACGAATACGCCTTTCCGAAGCTGGCGGCGCAGGTGACGAAGCTGGCGCGGGCCGGCGGACTGATCGGGGTGGGCAGCCACGGGCAGCTGCAGGGCCTGGGCTACCACTGGGAGATGTGGATGCTGGCGAGCGGGGGGATGACGCCGCTGGAAGTGCTGCGCTGCGCCACGTTGAACGGGGCGCAAATCATCGGGCGACCGCAGGACCTGGGGTCGATCGAGCCGGGCAAGCTGGCCGACCTGGTGATCCTGGACAAGAACCCGCTCGAGGACATCCACAACACGAACACGATTCACTGGGTGATGAAGAACGGCGAGCTCTTCGAAGGCGACACGCTGGACCAGGTGTGGCCAGAGCAGAAGAAGCTGGAACCGCTGTATTTCTGGAACTACGACCAGCCCAAAGCGGGAGAGCCGCTGAGCTACGGGAAGATGGTGCAGCCATAGGCGGCGTCATTCGGGATGTGTGACTGGTGAGTGGTGTTTTTTGGGGCGTCCCGATCGGAACGGGACGCCCTAATTATTGGGGGCCACCTGGCTGCGGGTGCAGTTATTTCTCGGCGGCTTTGGCCTGGACGCCGCGATACCAGGCGTAGGTGCGGCGCAGTCCTTCCTCGAAGTGGACCTGGGGGTCGTAGGCGAGGAGCTCGCGGCTCAGGGTGATGTCGGCCTGGGAATCGCGGATGTCGCCCTCGCGCGGGGGGTCGTATTTGGCATCGAGGGGCTTGCCGGCAATCTGGCCGAGGAGCTGCAGGGTCTGATTCAGGGTGTAGCGCTCACCCATCCCCACATTGAGAACTTTTCCGGAAACGCCGGGGGCTTCGCAGGCCAGGAGATTGGCCTGCACCACGTTATCCACGTAGGTGAAATCGCGGGACTGCTCACCATCGCCAAATACGGTGGGCTGCGTGCCGTCGAGGCAGCAGGTGATGAATTTGGAAAGCACGCCGGAATAGGGCGAGCTGGGATCCTGGCGGGGGCCGAAGACGTTGAAGTAGCGCAGGGAAACATTTTCGAGGGCGTAGCAGCGGCCGAAGACCTGGGCGTAGAGCTCGCCGACGTACTTGGAAACGCCGTAGGGAGAGATGGGTACGGGGGACATGTTCTCGCGCTTGGGCAACTCGGGAGTTTCGCCGTAGGCCGAGGAGGAAGCGGCGAAGACGAGGCGTTTGACTTTGGCGTCGCGCGCGGCCACCAGAACATTCAGCGTTCCGTCGATATTGACGCGGTTGGTCTCCAGGGGGTCCTTCACGGAGCGGGGCACCGAGGTGCGCGCCGCGAGGTGCAGGACGTAATCGGCCTCGTGCATGGCGCGGCGCACGGCCTCCAGGTCGGTGATGCTGGCCTTCATGAAGGTGATCTTGCTGCGGACGTCAGCGAGGTTTTCTTCCTTGCCGGCGGACAGGTCGTCCAGGACCACGACGCTGTGTCCGCGGCGGACGAGTTCGTCCACGGTGTTCGAGCCGATAAAACCGGCGCCGCCCGTCACCAGGTAGCGCATTGGGAGTGCCTCCTTGGAAGGATGATCCGCAGCGGACGGCGTGCCGCGGCGGTGCTGGTTTCGGGCCTACGGGGACGCTGCCCCCGCCTTTCTGTTACGCTTATACAGGGAATACGGGGCCAGCGCGATGAGGCCCACACCCCACGAAGGGATATTGTACGACGGAATCTCCGAGGGGAAGCGTTCGGAATTGACCGGACGTCACATAAGAGACATGAACCACGCGATCCGCAGCTGGAGCGCCGCCGGCGTCGTTTTCATGGGCCTTGGGCTCGGCGCCACGGTGCTGCTGTGGCACGGCCGCGCGCCGCGGTTGCCACTGGCTGCTGCGACATCCGCCGCCGAACCGGCCGCGGCCGCCGCGAGCGTGGCCACGCCCGCCGCTGCGCCGGCGGGGCATCCCGCGACGAAGGCGCAACCCGCGGCGGAGCGGGAAGCCGCTTCCCCGCTGCCGCAGAACGAAACCCTGGAATTCACGGCACAGCTAGCCAAGATCAACAACGTAGCCTCGCTGCAATTTGTCGCGGGCGAGCACCGCACGTTCCTGGGGCGCGCGGCGTGGCACCTGCAGGCCTTCGCGCACACGCAGAACCCGCTGCGCATGGTGTTCGTGCTGGATGACCAGTTTGACTCCTATAGCGACGCCGCGACGCTGGCGAGCCTGCAATACGAGCTGCGGCTGAACGAGCACGGGCAGAAGCTGGATTCCGTGCTGCGCATGAGCACGGGAAGAGAGGCGGCGCCGGCGGATGCCACGGCCGCGCGGGTGCTGCCCGGCACGCGCGATCCGCTGGGGATGCTGCAATATCTGCGTACGGTGAACTGGGCGAAGAGCCCCGAGGTGCGCAGCCCGGTTTTCGACGGGCACAAGCTGTACGACGTACGCGCGCGGCTGGCCGGAACCGCGGAGAAAGTGACGGTTCCCGCGGGGGAATTTGCAGCGTCGAAGATCGATCTGCATATTTTCGAGAACGGCACGGAGAGCAAGGACACGCACATCGCGGTGTATCTGGCGAACACGCCGGCGCGCACACCGGTGCTTCTGGAGGCGGTGCTACCCCTGGGAACGGCACGGGTGGAGTTGCTGCGGGTGCCGTGAAGCGCCGGAAGTTCGGCGTTAAAAGTTAAGAAGTTCAACGGCTGAAAAGTTAAAAGAAAACCCGCGCGAAATTCCGGCCTGTCTTGTTTGCCACTTTCCCTTTTCAAACTTCCGCTGTGAATTTTTTATGCGGCCGCCAGCTGCTCGATGAGGGCGCAGGCGATGTGTCCGATGGTGATGTGCGCTTCCTGAATGCGCTGCGGGTCGCGCGAGGGGACGTTGAGGAGCAAGTCGACTTTGCCAGCCAGCGCGCCGCCGGTTTCTCCGGTGAAGGCCACGAGGCAGGCGCCGCAGGTGCGCCCGGCTTCCACGGCGCGCACCACGTTGGGGCTGGTGCCACTGGTGGAAAGGGCCACGAGGACGTCCGCGGGGGAGAGCAGCGATTCCACCTGGCGGGAAAAGATCTGCTCGAAGCCGTAGTCGTTCCCGGCCGCGGTGAGCACGGAGGGGTTGGCCGTCAGCGCCAGGGCCGCCAGGCTGCGGCGGTCGTTGCGCAGGCGCACCACGAGTTCGGCAGCGAGGTGCTGAGCATCGGCGGCGCTGCCGCCGTTGCCGAAGAAGACCAGTTTGCCGCCGGTGCGCAGGGCCGCGGCGGATTTTTCGGCAAACGCGGCGATGCGCGCGATCAGCTCCGGCGAAAAACTCTGTTTTACGCGGCAACTTTCCTCGAGCTGGCGGCGGATGGTTTCGGTGTGTGGGGGCATGGTGGTTTTTTCCGGGGGTCAGCAGAGGATGATTTTTTCGCGGTGGCGGACGAGGCGGCGGGTGGCGTTGCGGGTATCCACGACGAGTTTGGCGGCGTCCACGATGGCGGCGTAATCGTAG